>DASSBF010000221.1:0-43854 GCA_035699005.1 Dongiaceae bacterium | reverse complement strand
GGGTCGCACAGGCCGGCACGCAAGGTCGCGCGCATGTCGACCCGGCGGCCGCGCGCATCGTGCTTGAAGCGGCGGGTCGCGACATCCTCGACCGGCAGGCGCATGGCGGCGATGGCCTTCTTTGCGGCCTCCAGCTCGGCCAGGGTCATCTTCTCGAAATCCATGCGCTGCAGCAATTCGCGGCTGGAGAAGGTGAGGGCGGCGTCGACCTCGACCTCATCGCGCTCCGGTTCGCGCGCCTCGCCCTCGGGGCCCGCCTGGTTGCCGCGCAGGGCCTCGGCCACGCGCGGGCTGATCTCGCGATGGCTCTCGTCTGGCTCCTCGCCTCGAAACTGCGGCAGCATCAGCGACATCATGCGCTGGAGAAACTGGGGGTTGCGCCAGAAGATGTGGAATGCCTGGTCGAAGATCTCACGCTGCTCGCGCCGCTGCACGAAGACCGCGTGCAGCGTCCAATAGAAGTCGTCACGCGCGCCAATGCCGACGGCCTTCACCGCCTCGACCGCGTCGATCGCCTTGCCCGGCCCGAGCGGCAGGCCGGCGGCCCGCAGGGTGCGCGCGAACTGCATGATATTCTCGGAAAGACGGCTGGCTGCTTCAACGCCCGCGACCATGACAGCACCTAGTGCCGCGCGGCGGCCATCTCCGCGCGTATCTGCTCCAGGATTCGCGCGGCCTCGCTGCCGCGGATGCGCGCGATGTCGTCCTGGTATTTCAGCAGCGCGCCCAGCGAATGGTCGATCGCATCGGAGGTCAGCGCCACCTGGTCGAGCTGCACCAAAGCATCGGTCCAGTCGATGGTCTCCGCCACGCCCGGCAGCTTGAAGAGGTCGCGCCCGCGCAGCTTCTGCACGAAACCGACGATCTCGCGCGACAGGTCCAGGCTGGCGGCCGGCAGGCGTGCGCGCAGGATCTCCAACTCGCGCTCGGAGCTCGGGTAATCGACCCAATAGTAGAAGCAGCGACGCTTCAGGGCGTCGTGGATCTCGCGCGTGCGGTTGGAGGTGATGACGACGATCGGCGGCTCGGCCGCCTTGATGAGGCCGAGCTCGGGGATCGTCACCTGAAAGTCGCCGAGCAGCTCCAGCAGGAACGCCTCGAACGGCTCGTCCGTGCGGTCTAGTTCGTCGATCAGGAGGACCTTGGGACCGGTCGCCTCGCTCTCCAGCGCCTGCAGCAATGGCCGCTTGACCAGGAACCGCTCGGAGAAGATGTCGGCGGCAATGCGCTCCTTGGATTCGATGTGCGCCGCTTCGGCTAGGCGAATCTCCAGCATCTGGCGCGGGTAGTCCCATTCATAGACCGCGCTCGCGACGTCGAGCCCTTCATAGCACTGCAGGCGCACCAGGGTGCGCCCGAGCGTCGCCGCCAGCACTTTCGCGATCTCGGTCTTGCCGACGCCCGCCTCGCCTTCGAGGAACAGGGGTCGCTTCAGCTTCAGCGACAGGAAGACCGCGGTCGCAAGACTGCGATCGGCGATGTAGTTGCCTTGCTTCAGAAGGCTGAGGGTCTCCTCGATGTCGCGCGGGACTGCCGCCATCGACCCATCCTTACTTCTGGACCCAGTTGCCGGATGAATCCATGTAGTACCAGCCCGGCTTGAGCCTGGCGATGATCTTTTCGGCGGTGATGGCCCCGATCTGCGCCACCGGCACGCCCTTCTCGTTGGCGATCTGCTGATATTTCTCCATCCGCTGGGCGTTCACCGACTGCACCAGCGACAGCACATCAGCGGGCGCGCCCGCCGAGACGGCGGCGACATAGCCGTCCGGCCGCTCGCCCACCAGGCCGGCGGCGCGCGCATCGTCCAGCGAATCGGCCATCGCAGGCGCCGCGCAAACCAGGGCCAGCGCCATCAGCAGGCCACCCAGCACAGACTTGATCCTGAAGCTCATTGCGCTGCTCCGTTAGAACAGATTGGGGTTGTTCTGCAACAACGTATCGACGTCCTTGTCGACTTTGACGCGGACCTCCTGCTCGATCTTGACGTTGAGATTGATCACGATCGGCTTGTCGGGCGCCTCGACTTTCACGGTCGGGGTGCATGCGGCGAGAGTCAGGGCGGCGAAGGCGCCGGCCAGGCATGAGCACAGGACGCGCTCTCGGCGTAGGTGGGTTCGTCTCACAGCATGGCCCCCTATTGCAGGTCGTTCAACCGTTCCTCGATGATAGAAGGCAGGCGGTAGCCCGCCAAGCCCTTGCGCAGAACCTCGTCCAGCTTCCCGGAGAGGTTGAGGTTAAACTCCACCGGATAGCCGTTGTAGAAGCTGGGATTGCTGCCGGAGATGTGCAATCCGAGGGTGGTGTCGCCGGTCAGCTTGCGGTCCAAGGTGACGACCAATTCCTTGTAGTGGAAGTCCGACAATGCCTGCAACGCCATGCCCACCGACGAACCTGCGGTGCTGAGCGCCGCAGGCGCCTGCTTGGCATCGTAGCGCAGGACCCCCGGTGCATTCGCCGCAAACTTCGCATTGTCTACGATAATGCCGTTCGGAAACAAGGTGATGGGCGCAGCGCCAGAGATCGCACCCTCGCCGCTGAGGCCCGGCACGCCGGCAATCTTGAACAGTTCGCTGACGGAAAGTTGATCGATATTGAGCGTCATCCGCTGCCCCGCAACATTCAGCAATATGTCCGTCGGGGCGATCCCGGCATGGCCGCCAGCCATGTCGAGGTGACCTTCCGCGATCTTGAGCCGCGGTCCATCCAACTCGAACCGCACGAGGGCGTTGGTCATGGGCAATCCGGCGATGAGCTGTTCGATGGCAAGCTGCTGGTCGGGCCTGGTCGAAACCGGCCAGGGCTGGTCGATCTCAATCACGCCGTTGAGATTCTGGAACAAGACCGGGCCCGCCTGGCCGGTCAGGCCTGCGAGGCCGAGCTTCAAATCCGAATTTGCCTTGCCCTTGACCCAGCTGATCGGGCCGGCCAGCCGGACGCTGCCCGAGAAATCGCGCAAGGTGCTCTTGGCAGCCGGGAACAGGTGCGCCGGCTGGAGGCCCTTTGGCGTGAACACGATCGGGCCGAGATCGAGGCTGGCGTCATATCGCTGGGCGTTGAGATTGCCGGTCAGCGTGATCTTTCCCAGGTTGACGCCGCCGCCCGCGCCGGTGATGGCGTTGAGCTGCGCGGTGAGCTTGCCGGCATTGAGCTGCCCGTCGCCGTTCAGCGTGATGGTCGGCAGCCCATAGCCGGCGTCGAACTTGCTGATGCGGATTTCACCAGCGACACCGCTGCCCTCGCCGGAGAGCTTGATGAGCGCGTTGCTGGCGGAGACGCCGCGCACCTTGTTCTGGAACGCGATCTTCGCGGCATCCACATGCCAGCGCGTTCCGGTCTCATCGCTGGATGCCGAAACTGTCACGGCGGGAGCCGAGAGATCGACGGTTTCCCCCAGCGACTTGGCGGAAAAGGCGATCGGTGCGGTGACCGCGCGGGCATTCCAGGTGCCATCGCTGGTGTTCAGGCGAAAGGCCGTGCTGTCGTGCTGCAGGGTCAGCGTACCTGCCCCGATCGACGTGCCCTTGGTTGCGTCGGTCAGACCCTTGTGCGCGATCGTTCCATCATCTGAAAGAGCGGCCGCCAGCACCCCGTCGATGAACGTCAGATGGATGGGCACGGCGATCTGCGGCGCGCGGATCTGCCATCCGGCCACGGCAAAGCTGTCGTCGGAGGCAGCGATCCGCGCCGTGAGGTCGAGTGCAAGCTTGCGGGCAGACAGGGCAAGCGTGGCGGAGCCGCTGGCGCTGACCTTGGTCTTTGGCGAAAGCCCGCCGGAAAGATCGAGCGAAATATTCTCGATGGCGAGTGGCAGGTGAGTGGAGCGCACATCCGCGGTCAGCGTGCCCGACAACGGCGCCGAGAGCAGCGGATTGCGCATCTGGTCGAGGCGGAGCGCAACCGCGACCGGCTTGCCGCCGGGTATCGGATCGAGCGCGGCTTCGACGTGGTCGAGGTGCAGGCTGGCCTCGACCGTGCCTTCCTGCGGTGCAATGGCGGGAGCCAAGGCCCAAAGCGGCGATTGCGGCGCGAGAGTGATGCGCACGTCGCCGGTCATCGTCGGGTGGTCGAGCGCGCTTGAAACATCGATCTTCGCTGTGCCCCTGGTGTGGCCGCCGGGATCGGTCGCGGCGAGATCCAGCGCGAGCGCGCCCTTGCCGAGGCGCGCCGAGCCGCCGATCGCGACACCGCCCATCGGCGTCTCCAGCGCGAGATGGAGCCGGTCGATCGAAATCGTCTCAGGCAGCCGGGCTTCGCTCTTCCGCGACGTGTCGCCGCTTCCTTCCAACAGCGGCTGCAGGTCGCCAAGCGTGACCGTGCCGCCTTCGATCCGACCATGAGCCGACATGCTTCCGACCGATATTGCGACCACATGGCCATCCAGGTCGTAGTCGAGCCGGATGTCGTCGGCTTCGAAGGGCGCATCCCGTCCAATCTTGACGTGCTCGATACGCGCCGTACGCGTGCCCAGGTCGCCGATTGCGATCGTAACCGGTACCCCATAGGCGCGCGCGACATAGGCGGAAATGGCGGTTTCGGCCAGCGGCTTGCGCCAGAATATGGCGGCGCCGGCCGCCATCAGCAGCATGACAGGCAGGCCGATCAGGCCGAGAAGGGCGGCAGTACGGCGTCGCATCAGCAGGATCGACCTCGTCGCGATGAGGGCGAGTGTAACGGCCTAGTCCCACGGCCGCAAAGGAGGCTTGCCGCGTCCGGGCGCCGCCAGCAAGATGGACCGACACCGGAGTCGAGGCGAGCGGCCGCAACGCATGAGATTGGGTTCTTGGATCGGAGTGCTGGGCCTAGCTTGGCTTGCTGCGGTGATGGGTGCAGCCGTCGCGCAGGCAGAGCCCGGCAAGCTGGCGAGGGCGGATTGCTGGTTCAAGGCGCCCGACAAGATCGCCACGCACTGCTATCGCCTGAGCGTCCCGGAGAGCCGCGCGGGACGCAGCACCATCGCTCTGGAGCTGCCGGTGGTGGTGATTTCAGTGCCGGCGACCCGCACGCGCGAGGATCCCGTGGTCTACCTGGCGGGTGGGCCGGGCGACGGTGCATGGCTCGATCCCGACCGGATCGGCTTCTGGTGGCAGTTCGTCGCCGACAATGCCTGGGTGAACGAGCGCGACCTAGTGCTGGTCGATCAGCGCGGCACCGGCCTGACCGAACCGCGCATGGATTGCCCCGAGCAGGAGGTAGCGCAAGTGCATTCGCTCGCCTTCGGCCTCAACCGGAGTGCGGCGCGTACCGAATCCGTCAAGGCGGCCGCCGAATGCCGGGCGCGCGTGGAGAGGGAAGGGCACGACCCGCTGTCCTACACCAGCCGCGACAGTGCCACCGACCTGCACGATCTGATGACTGCCTTGAAGCTGCAGCAATGGAACGTCTATGGCCTCTCCTACGGCACGCGGCTGGCGCTTACCTATGCGCGCGACTATCCGCACGACGTGCGCAGCATGATCCTGGATTCGGTCTACCTGCCGGAATCCGCGTTCATCGATGACGATGCATGGCGCACCGACCGCGCCTTTCGCGTGCTGTTCGACGGCTGCAAGCGCGATCCTGATTGTGACCGCTGGTATCCGAACCTGGAGCAGCGCCTCCAGAAGCTGGTGGAGAAACTGAATCAAGCCCCGATCAAGAGCGAGGTGGTGCTGGACAACGGCCAGCGCGCCAAGGTCGTCGTGACAGGTGAGCTGCTGCTCAACTACCTGTTCCAGAATCTCTACAATCGCTCGGGTATCGAGACCGTACCGCAGATCATCGATCTATTCGAGCATGGGTCGCAGAGCGCGATCGTCAGCGAGATCGGCTATCTTGCAAACCTATTTGTCGACCGCCCTGACTGGGGCGATGCGCTCAGCCTGTCGGTCGATTGTCATGAGGAGGTGCCGTTCGCGGATTTCGACAAGCTGCGCCGCGACTACTTGCGCTATCCGCTGCTGAAGTCCTTCGCGAACGATGATTCCTGGGGCGCGGCCTGCGCCAAATGGCCGATGGGGCCGATCGATCCGCTGGAGAACGCGCCGATCTATTCCGATGTCCCGACCCTGTTGCTGACCGGTCTCTACGATCCGATCACCCCGCCGCAATATGCGCGGCTGGCGGGCAGCCGCCTCGTCAACAGCTTCTATTTCGAGTTTCTCAGCGCCGGGCACGACGTACTGAGCAACGAGCCGTGCGCCGACGAATTGGCGAAGCAGTTCCTGGACGATCCCATGCGCATGCCCGGCGCTGCGTGCCTGGGCCAGCTCAAGCCGCCCGTATTTCGCCCACCCGCGGGGTAGGGACGGACGCCTTCGGATCGATGGGACACGGCCCACCGACGACTACGGAAGGTCCCTCTCCAACTCGGCGGTGGTGACGATGCGGTTGCGGCCGTTGCGCTTGCCGACATACATGATCTGGTCTGCGGCATGCAGCAGGCCTTCGGCATCCGCGGCATCCTGTGGAAAGAGCGCAACGCCGATCGTCGCTCCGATGAGAATTGCGCCATCGGAACCGGGAACGGCAATCTGAAGCTCGACGCGCAGGCGCTCCGCCACGCCGGTAGCCACGTCGCGCGCCTCCAGGGGAGGAACCTCGACGATCACCGCGAACTCATCACCCCCGACCCGGGCGGCGAAGTCATCGTGACGCATCGCGGTGCCGAAAAGGCCCGCGACCCTCTGCAACAAGCGGTCTCCGGCCTCGTGGCCCAGGGCATCGTTCACGTCCTTGAAGCGGTCCAGATCGACGAATAGGAGCGCGACGGTCATTCCGCTGCCCGCCGCGTATTTGATCCGCCTTGCCAGCTCCGCCTGGAAGCCGCGCCGATTGGGCAGGCCGGTCAGGGGATCGTGATTCGCCAGATAGTCGCTGCGCTGCTTCTGCCGCGCCATCTCCTCGGCCAGCGCGACCGACTGCGAGGCGTGTCCTTCCAGCATGCTGCGGGTCATTTCAGTGTCGGCCAGGAATCGCTGCAGTTCAGACTCGCGCGCCGTCGCCTCCGCCTTGAAGCTCTCGTGCATGGCGCGCTCGCAGGCGAGCTGCGTTTCGAGCGCGTGGATGCGCACAATGCACTGGTCATCGAGCACGGGCTCGGCCGTTAGCAGCGCATTGCGCCGTAGCAGCAGGATGCCTGCCGCGGCGCCCGCCATAGCTCCGGTGATTCCGGCCATGACCGGGAAAGCCTCGCGCAGCATCAGAGCCAGCACGGCGCCGGCTGCCGCGCTGACCACCGGCACGAGCGTGTCGCGAACATCGACCGCCGAAGCTGCCTCAGCCCTCAGTGCCACCTGGTCTTCCCCAAGAAGGTGACCGAACACCGCACCATGATATCACCCGAACGGGCCAATGAAACGACACCGAAGCATCCCCTGGGGTGAGGAAAACAAGAAGGGCGGCTTGTCTTCAAGCCGCCCTAATTGCGCAGAGAACTTTTAGGTAATTCTATGAAGCTGCCGCGACCGCGCGCGCCGCCATGACTGAGACGAGATGTGCCCGATAGGCGGCCGTTGCATGCAGGTCGCTGTTGAGGCCAGCAGCGTTGATCTTCACGGCCTTTGCTGAGTCAGGCGTGAAGTTCGAGCTCAGCGCGCTTTCCAGTTCCTTGGAGCGATAGGCGCAAGGTCCGGCTCCAGTCACAGCGACGCGGACGCCGCCGCCGGTCTTCGCGACGAACACGCCGACGATGGCGTAGCGCGACGCCGGGTTCGGGAACTTGGAATAGCCCGCCTTGTCCGGCTTCGGGAAGTGGATGGCGGTGATGATCTCGCCATCCTGCAACGCCGTCTCGAACATGCCCTTGAAGAAATCGTCGGCCTTGATCTCGCGCTTGTTGGTGCGGATGGTCGCGCCGAGCGCGAGCACCGCGGCCGGGTAGTCGGCCGCCGGGTCGCTGTTGGCGACCGAGCCGCCGATGGTGCCGCGGTTGCGCACCAGCGGATCGCCGATCCCGCCGGCGAGTGCGCTGAGGGCGGGGATGGTCTTCTGCACCTCCGTCGAGCGCGCGACATCCGCATGCGGCGTCATCGCGCCGATGGTGATGCCACCAGCCTCGGCCTTGATGCCCTTGAGCTCGGCGATGCCGCCGAGATCGACGAGGTCGCTGGGCTGGGCCAGCCGCTGTTTCAAGGTCGGAATGAGGGTCATCCCGCCTGCGACCACCTTCGCCTCGGCGTTTTTGGCGAGCAGTCCGGCGGCATCCGCTGCGGAGGCTGGCCGGTGATATCCGAAATCGTGCATGTCCGTCCTCCCTTATTCCGCGGCCATCTTGGCCGGCGCGCCCTGGATCGCCTGCCAGACCTTGAGCGGCGTTGCCGGCATCGAGATGTCGGTGACACCGAGCGGCGAGAGGGCATCGATGACGGCGTTGATGACCGCCGGCGGCGAGCCGATCGCGCCGACCTCGCCGACGCCCTTGGCGCCGATCGGGTTGTGGGTGCACATGGTCGCGTGCGTCGCCACCTTGAAGTTCGGCAGATCGTCCGCGCGCGGCATGCAATAGTCCATCAGCGATCCGGTCAGGAGCTGGCCCGATTGCTCGTCGTACACGCAGCGCTCCAGCAGCGCCTGGCCGATGCCCTGCGCCACGCCGCCATGGACCTGGCCTTCGACGATCATGGGGTTGATGACGCGCCCCACGTCGTCGACCGCGGTGAAGTTCACGATCTTCGTCACGCCGGTGTCGGGGTCGACCTCCACCTCGCAGATGTGGGTGCCGCCCGGATAGGTGAAGTTGAGCGGGTCGTAGAATGCCGTCTCTTCGAGGCCGGGCTCCAGCTCGGTGATCGGGTAGTTGTGCGGCACATAGGCGGTCAGCGCCACCGTTCCGAACGGCACGCTCTTGTCGGTGCCGGCGACTGTGAAGGTGCCGTTCTTGAACTCGACGTCGGCGACCGAGGCCTCCATCAGGTGCGCCGCGATGCGCTTGGCCTTGGCGATGATCTTGTCCATCGCCTTGACCAGTGCCGAGCCGCCGACCGCCAGCGAGCGCGATCCGTAGGTGCCCATGCCGAACGGTATCTTGTTGGTGTCGCCATGGGACACGTCGACGTTCTCGATCGGGATTCCGAGCGTGTCCGACACCAGCTGCGCGAACGTGGTCTCGTGGCCCTGGCCGTGGCTGTGGGTGCCGGTGAAGACTGTGACTGACCCGGTCGGATGGACGCGGATCGAGCCGCATTCATAGAGGCCGGCGCGGGCGCCGAGGCTCCCCACCACCGCCGACGGCGCGATGCCGCAGGCTTCGAGGTAGGTGGAGATGCCGATGCCCCGCAGCTTGCCGCGCTTTTTGGCTTCGGCGCGGCGGCTCTCGAACTCCGCCCAGCCGGAGGATTTCAGCGCCATCTCGAGCGTGGTGTGATAGTCACCGCTGTCGTACTGTAGCGCAACCGGCGTCTGGTATGGGAAAGCGTCGCGCGGAATGAAGTTCTTCCGGCGGATCTCCACCCGGTCCATCTTCATCTCGCGCGCCGCCTTGTCGACCAGCCGCTCCAGCAGATAGGTCGCCTCCGGACGGCCGGCGCCACGATAGGCGTCGACTACCACGGTATTGGTGAAGACAGCCTTCACTTCCGCATAGATCGCCGGCGTCGTGTAGACGCCCGCCAGCAGCGTGGCGTAGAGATAGGTCGGCACACAGGGCGCGAAGGTCGAGAGATAGGCGCCCATGTTGGCGATGGTGCTGACGCGCAGGCCCAGGAACTTCCCGTCCTTGTCCATCGCCAGCTCGGCATGGCTTACATGGTCGCGGCCCTGCGCGTCGGTGATGAAGGACTCGCTGCGCTCGGCCGTCCACTTGATCGGACGGTTGACCTTGGCCGAGGCCCAGGTCACCAGCGCCTCTTCCGCATAGTGGAAGATCTTGGAGCCGAAGCCGCCGCCGACATCCGGCGCAACCACCCGCAGCTTATGCTCAGGAATCTGCAGCACGAACGCACCCATCAGCAGGCGGATGACGTGCGGGTTCTGGCTGGTGGTGAAGAGCGTGTATTCGCCTGTCGCGCGGTCATAGTCGCCGATTGCGGCGCGCGGCTCCATGGCGTTCGGCACCAGGCGCTGGTTGACCAGGTCGATCTTGGTGACGTGCGCGGCCTTGGCAAAGGCCGCATCGGTCGCCGCCTTGTCGCCCAGATGCCAGTCGTAGCAGACGTTGTTCTTGGCCTCGGGCCACACTTGCGCGCTGCCCTGCTTATCGGCATTGGCGGTCGAGACGATCGCCGGCAGCTCTTTGTAGGTGATATTGATCAGCTCGGCCGCGTCCTTGGCCTGGGCATAAGTCTCCGCGATCACCAGCGCGACCTGGTCGCCGACATGGCGCACGCGATCCTTGCACAGCGGCAGGTGCGGCGGCTCGACCATCGGCGAGCCGTCCTTGCTGTGGATCTGCCAGCCGGCGGGCAAACCGCCCTTGTCGTAGTCCGCGCCGGTGAAGATTGCGATCACGCCCGGCGCCGATTTCGCAGCCGAGGCGTCGATCTTCGCGATCTCCGCATGCGCATGCGGCGAGCGAAGGATGTAGGCGTAGGTCTGGCCGTGACGATTGATGTCGTCGGTGTAAGTGCCCTGGCCGGTCAGAAAGCGGTAGTCTTCCTTGCGCTTGACCGCGGCGCCGATTCCTGTGGCTGTCATGACATCACCCTTTCATCGCGGCTGCGCCGGCCCTCACGGCCTTGACGATATTGTGGTAGCCCGTGCACCGGCAGATGTTGCCTTCGAGCCCGTGGCGGATCTGCTCCTCGCTCGGGTTCGGGTTGTTATTCACGAGGTCGATGGCGGTCATCACCATGCCCGGCGTGCAGAACCCGCATTGTAGTCCATGGTTGTCGCGGAACGCTTCCTGCATTGGGTGCAGCGTCTCGCCGTTCGCCAATCCCTCGATCGTGGTGACCTTCGCACCCGCGGCTTGCAAGGCGAGCATGGTGCACGATTTGACCGCTCGGCCGTCGATGTCTACCACACAGGCGCCGCACTGGCTGGTGTCGCAGCCGACGTGGGTGCCCGTCAACCCAAGTTTCTCGCGCAAGAACTGAACAAGCAGCGTGCGGCCCTCGACTTGTGCCGAGGCGCGCTTGCCGTTCACCGTCATTTCCACGGTCGGCATCGGTCCCTCCCAGAATGAGCGGCGGCGGGCGCCGTCGCTGCCGTCGACCGGTTGAACCGGCCTTCATTGCCAAGGTAGCAGTTTAACGACCGCGCTCAACCATGTGTCAAGCGCATGCCATCGTCGCGTTCAGCGGAACGCAACGAATCCGAGGATGATGGCGACGATGACGATCAGTCCTATGATCCAGAGAACAGGAGACAGGCCGCTGGTTGCCGCGGTGGGAACGATCGCGGCGGGTTGCGTCACGGGCTGGCCGGGCGCCTCTGGGCTGGCAGCCATCGCCGGCACTTCCGGCGCAGCCGTAGCGGAAGCGGCGACCTGCGTGGCGAAGACGGCGAAGAACTCGTCGGCCAGCTTTTTCGCGCTCCCCTCCACCAGGCGGGAGCCGATCTGCGCCAACTTGCCGCCGATCTGGGCGTCGGCGGAGTAGCGCAGGATGGTCGCCGCTCCGCCGTCGGCCGCCTCCAGCCGTACCTTTGCGCCGCCCTTGGCGAAGCCGGCCGCGCCGCCCTGGCCTTCGCCGGCGATGGTATAGCCGTTGGGCGGGTCGAGATCGCTCAGCGTCACCTTGCCGCCGAAGCCCGCCTTGACTGGGCCGATCCTGGTGATCACGCGCGCAGCGAACTCGGTATCCGAGGTCTTGTTCAGCTCCTCGCAGCCGGGGATGCAGGCTTTCAGGACATCCGGATCGTTGAGCGCAGCCCAGACGGCTTCGCGCGGGGCCGGGATGCGATACTCGCCGGTCAGGTCCATCTGGCTCTCCCGAATTCAAGGTCGGATGCCATCGAAGCGAATCTTGACATGTTGTCAAGCAACGTCGGACCTTTGACGCCATGGTCCAAAGACTGATCTTGATCTGTGCATTGCTGTTGATCTCGCCGCCAAGTCATGCGGCCGGGTTGCCGCGCGACACGGTTCTGGTCGAGACCGCCTCCAGCCAGTACCGCTTCGATGTCGAGATCGCCGACGACGAGGCCGAGCGCGCCGAGGGCCTGATGTACCGCCAGAGCCTCGCCGACAACGCCGGCATGCTGTTCCTCTACCCCAGCCCGCGGGCGGTCCAGTTCTGGATGAAGAACACGCTGCTGCCGCTCGACATCGTGTTCGTGCGGGCCGACGGCACGATCGCGCGCATCGCGGCGGACACCACGCCAATGTCCGAAGATCTGATCCCCTCCGGCGAACCGGTGCTGGCGGTGCTGGAGGTCAAGGCCGGCACCATGCGCGAACTCGGCATCGCCGCCGGCGCCCGCCTGCGCAACGCCAAGTATTTTCCGTGACTGGCTATGGCGCTCCGATGTTAGAGCCCAAACTTGCGCGCCAGTTCGCCAAAATCTTTCGCCACCACGTCCCAATCCTGCGCGGAGGGCAGATCGGCGGCCTGCCCCGGCCCGTGCTCCGTCGGACGCGGCACGAATGCCGTGTGCAACCCGCAGGCGCGGGCGGCGGCGAGGTCGCCGTTGTGGGCGGCCACCATGCATACCTCCTCCGGCTGCATGGCGAGGATGTCGGCCGTGCGCAGGTAGGCCTCGGGCGAGGGCTTGTAGGCCTGCGCTACCTCGGCGCCCAGGATCGCGTCCCAGGGCAGGCCGGCGCGCTTGGCCATGTCCAGCATGAGGATGACGTTGCCGTTGGAGAGCGGCGCGATGATGAAGCGCACCTTCAGCCGAGTCAGGCCGGGGACGACGTCCGGCCAGGGATCCAGGCGATGCCAGGCGAGATTGAGCTCGTCCAGCTCAGCATCCGGCACGCGCGCCGGGTCGATGCCGAAGTCTGGCAGCACGGCAACCAGGTTCTCCCGGTGCAGCACGTCCAGGCGCACAAACGGCCGCCGGCCGCTGCGCACCTCATCCATCGCCGGGTCATAGCGCCTGCGCCAGGCATCGGCGAAGGAGGCGGGATCGATCCTGCCGCCGCCATGCTGCGCCAGGAAAGGCGCCGCTGCGCGCGCGATGCCGCTCCGCCAATCGACGACGGTGCCGAACACATCGAACACCAGAGCTCGGACGCCGTCCAACATCATCGCGCGACGACGCCGGCGCCCTATTCCTCGTCCGGAGCCGGAACGTATTGCGTGCCCGATTCCAGCGAGCTTTGCGCCACCGTCTTGCGGCGGGTCGGATCGTTCACCGCCACGATATGCGCGTACGGCGTGCCGTCGATACCTTCGAACAGCGACACGACTTCCCAAATCATATAGGGCAGACCCGCCGTATAGTATTTTGCGCCGAGGGTCACGGTCGCGTGCTTCTGAGTCTTGAACAACTTGAACATCGTCTTGTCGAATGCCCCGCAATCAACCGTGCCGACACTAGCACGGACGCCGGGCCGGCCTCAACAACCGCCCCGCGGCAGACGAACGGACGGTCGGCGTCAGGAATTCCTCAAATACCAGTCGTAGTCGAGCCGCACGAAGGTATCGTCGACCGCGCCGTGATAGCAACCGTGGAAGACCAGTATCTTTGGCCGCTCCGTGATCGCGCGGCACCAGCGGATGACAAAGCGGTTGGCGTCGGTCGCGGTCGTGGCAGTCTGCCAGTAGGGCAGCCCGAACATTGCGGCAAGCCGACGATCGAGACATCCTCGGTCGGCAGCATGTAGGTGAGGCCGCGCGTCGCCTGCTCCGCGATCGCGCGTGCGACCGGTTCCGGCGAATGGCCGAACATCGAGCCGGCGTCGCCGAAGCAGAAGTCGTCATAGGAATGGCCGTCGACATCCTCCAGCCGCGCGCCCTTGGCGCTCGCGACGTGGATGGGGAAAGGCGTGCCCCAGTCCAGCATCCAGTGCATCGGGACGCCGTGCGCCCAGTGCGCCTTGGCGCGCTCCGCGAGTTCGCGGGACTTCGGGTGGCGCTGAACGAAAAGGTCCTTCTCGCGCTGCAACATGGCGTCGACGTTCGCGATTGGAACGCCGGCTTCCAGCTCTCGCATTTTGCGGCTACTCCTGGCGTGATGCGCCGCGAGAGTGATACAGGGGCGCCACGGGAAATCGCAAGGGGGAGCCGATGAGCGGAGTCGAGGGACGCGTCGCCCTGGTGACCGGCGCCGGCAGCGCGAGCGGGATCGGCTTTGCTTGTGCCAGGGCGCTCGCCGCCGCTGGCGCGCGGGTGGCGATCACCTCCACCACCGAGCGCATTCATCAGCGATGCAAGGAGCTACCCGGCCAAGCCGACAAGCTGGCGGTGATCGCGGACTTGACCAAGGGCGCGGACGTGAAGCGCCTGATCGATGAGGTCGGGCGCTCACTCGGACGGATCGACATCGTCGTCAACAATGCGGGCATGATCCAGACCGGCCGCCGCATGCCACACGGCCGCGCGCACGAGATGAGCGACCAGGAATTCCAGCATCACCTCGATCTCAACCTGAAGACCTGCTTCGCGGTGACGCGCGCCGTGCTGCCGGCGATGATGCGCAGGCGCTACGGTCGCATCGTGAACGTCGCGTCGGTCACCGGTCCGCTGGTGATCAATCCCAAGTCCAGCGGCTATGGCACGGCCAAAGCTGCGATGGTCGGCTACACGCGCGCGGTCGCGATCGAGGTCGCGGGCAAGGGCATCACGGTGAACGCGGTGGCGCCGGGCTGGATCGCCAGCGGCTCGGCCTCGAAAAAGGAGATCCTGGCCGGCGCCCAGACTCCGGTCGGGCGCTCGGGTACGCCGGACGAGGTCGCCGCGCTCGCTCTGTTTCTGGCGAGCGAGGAGGCCAGCTACATTACCGGCCAGATGATGGTGGTGGATGGCGGCAATTCCATCCAGGAGTTCAAGGGCCCGCGCGATGCCTGGTATTGAGGCATAGGACCGACGATCGGTACCATTGGAGTGATCGGATTCGGACGATTAACCAATTACTTCAGGATCCTATATGTTAATCTCCATTTGCCCGCACGGCTTGGGGAAATCGCGGGCGAGGGTGGGGGCAATGAGCGACCAAGAGAGCAAGGATCTCCGGCGCCAGCCGCGTTTCGATTTCGGCGGCACGGCGATGCTGGTGTTCGACGATGTGCAAAGGCGCCGGACGCTTGCCATCACCAACTACCGTAACATCTCCAAGGGCGGAGCCTGCATCATCACCCCGGATTCGCAGTCCTTCACCGTCGGCGATCATCTGTTCCTGATGCCGGAGCGCTATCGCAAGCGGCGGGAGGCCGTGGTGGTCGATCTCGGCACCGGCCGGCTTCACCTGCACATCCCGCGCAGCGAGGAGTTCAGCGATTTCGAACTGGCCGAGGTCTTGCAGCGGCTCCAGGAAACGCTGGAGAAATGACCGCCGCCGCCGCACGAACGTCAGGCGCTGGCTGCTTCGGGATAGAGCTTGCTGACGAGCAGGAGCCCACGAAAGCTGACCGCGACATGCGACGCGGTCAGACGCACCACCGTGCCGATCGTGGGTCCGCAATGAGGCAGTTCGACCGAGACCCGGTCACCCACGCCCAGCCGCCGGTCGGTACGCAGCAAGGCGCCGCTGGCGGAGATGTCGACCAGCTGGCAAGGAGCCGCCTTGCCATTGATCGACAGGTTGGCCGGCAGATCGACCGCATAGCGCGGAAAGGCCCGCCGGTCGGCCTTGTTGGAGCGCCGTTCGAATGGCCTGGGGAACTGCATCGTCCGGATCCTGTCAGTGCCTCTGTCGCACCCAGTTTCGGCCACGCATCTTAATAAACCTTTACGAGTCTTTCGGTCTAAGCCCAATCATCTAGGCTTCTATATAGCCCGGTGGTGGGTTAGCCGTTGAAATCGCCAAGCGAGACCGATGGCCGCGACGGCGAGAGCCGCGATGAGAGACCATGTCAAGGCATTTGGTCCTAGTGCGTGGTGATATCCCCACCAATAGCCGGCCGGAACGCCAACGACCCAGAAGCTGACGCCATAGATGATGGTGGGGATGAGGGTGTCGGCGCACCCGCGCAGCGCGCCCATCAGAACCCCCTGCAGGCTGTCAACGATCACCAGCAGGCTTATGACCCCGGCCATTACTGGAACCAGGATCGCCAGCACGTCCGGATCATCGGTCAGGATGGCCGCGGCCTCTCCGGCAAACCCCGCAGTCAGCACCCCGGCCAGAGCCATCAGCGCACCCGCCAGCGCGACGGCGACCCAGCCGGCACGCTGGGCTTCGCGCCAGTCGCCGCGCCCTACGGCATTGCCGACCCGCACCGCGGCCGCCGTCGCGAGCCCGATGGTCAGCATGTAGATGAAACTGGTGTAGTTGATGGCTGCGTACATGGTGGCGAGCGAAACCGGGCCGAGCCAGCCCGACATGTTGACGATCATGCTGAAACATGCGGACTCGAGGCCGATGGCGGCCGCCAGCGGCAGGCCAAGCCGAAGCAGCGAAATGAGCCCGTCCAGGCCCTGGGTGTGGCGCAGCGTGATGCCGTAACGGCGGCGGTCGGCCACCAGCAGCACGAGCAGCACGCCGCCGATGCCCAGTCCCCAGCGGACGATCGTGGTGGCGGTTGCAACCCCAAGAACCCCACCCGCGGAAAATCCGAAGGCTCCCGTGCCGAGGCCGTAGGCGAGCACGGCGTTCACGAGGTTGCCAGCCAGCATCAGCAGCATCGGCGGCACCGGCCGGTTGATGCCCTCCAGGAAGTGGGCGCACGCGATATAGCCCAGCAGGCCGGGCATCCCCCAGCCCAGGATTCGCAGCACCGCGCCGCCGCTTTCCGCCAGCTCGGCGGGCTGGCCGAGGAATGAGCCGAGGATCGTCTGGCCCTGCGCCAGGATTGCTGTATAGGCAGCGCCGATCACAAGCGCCAGCAGCAGGCCAAGACGCCAGACTTCGCCGCAGGCCTGCGGCCTGCCGGCTCCGTCGATCTGGGCGGTCCGCACGATAATGCCGATCAGGAGTCCGATTGCGGCGGTCTGCAGGACGGCTTGGGGTATGAGGGCGGCGCCGAGCGCGGCCAGTTGCCGGTTGGCGAAGCCAAGGTGGCCGACGATCGCGGTGTCCACCGTCAGCATCAGCACCATTCCCGCGCGGGACAGCATGACCGGCAGCGCCAGCCGCAGCGTGCGGCGCAGATGGTGACCGACGCCGGTAGTCGCGGGGTCGATGGTGATTCCTGACGCAACGCCCGGTGCGGTGGATTCGCTGTTCATGGGTGGCGGAAGGTGACAAGACGGGATTGAAGGCTTATTAACGCTCATATTCCCAGTATGTCGATGGATACTTGGCAAGCCTGACTGCGCGGGCGCGAGCGAAGGACGGACCCGGTTGCTGAAGGCCATGGCCCTGCTGAAGCGGAAAGGCTCGAACGGAGCGCCGAAAGCGCCGTTCAAGCAACGCTTCATGGCTTGGTGGGAAGGCGTCGATCCGCCCCCGGCCAAGCCCGCTTCCCCGCGCACGGAGCGCTTGCCGGAACCGGAGCCGCCGCCGCCCATCAAGCTGGAGCCGTGGGAGAACCCGGTCATCCGCGTGCGCCATGCGATCTGGGGGGAAGGCTTCCGCGCGCCCGGCGGGAGCGCCTTCGCGCTCGAGCTGGTGAAGCCGTTCGCGATCAACAACTCGATGTCCATCCTCGATTTCGGCTGCGGCGCCGGCGGTCCGGCGCGCGCCATCACCCGGGAATTCGACGTCTGGATCACCGGCATCGAGCCCGACCGCGAGCAGGTGGAGCTGGGCAAGCTGCTGTCCACCAAGGCGGGCCTCGAGCGCAAGGCGGAGATCATCGCCTATGACCCCGAGAACTTCGTCTCGCGCTCCGGTGGCTTCGATTGCATCCTGTCGATCGACACGCTGTTCCAGTTCGAGTCCCGCGAAGTGATCCTGGCGCGCCTGGAAAACTGCCTGAAGACCCGCGGCCAACTGACGGTGTGCGACTACGTGCGCGCCGACGGGGCACCGGCGGACGATCCCCTACTGGTCGCGGCATTCGGAGCGGGCCGCCCGCCGCTCTGGACCAGAGGCGAGTACGAGAAGCGTTTCAGCGAGCTGAAGTTCGATCTCAGGGTCAGCGAGGACATCACCGACAAATACCGGCTGATGGCGCTTCTGGCGCTCGACCAGGTCACCAAGGCGCCGGAAGGCCGGTCCGTCATCCGCACTTTTCCCGATGCCTTCATGGCCGAAGTGGGGGATTGGGAGCGCCGGCTGAGTGCGATGGAGGCGGGGATGCTCAAGGTCTTCCGGTTCTATGGGATCAAGATGGGAAGCGCCACGCTGATGTCGAATTGGTCTTAGTTTCCAAGTATTTAGACTGGCAGGAGGCCGGGTTGACAGGATTCCCCCCGATCTCTATGTTCCGCGCCCGACGCAAAGGACCAAGTTCGAGGACCGCCCCATGAAGATCCTGAATTCGCTGAAGTCGGCGAAGCGGCGCCACAAGAATTGCCGCATCGTCCGCCGCAAGGGCCGGGTCTATGTGATCAACAAGACCAACCCGCGCTACAAGGCGCGCCAGGGCTGAAACCTGGGCTGAGCCTGTCGGTTTCGAGCCGCGCCGATCGCAAGATCGGCGCGGTTTCGTTTTGGGGGCGGGTGTTCCTATACTGGCGGCATGTCGGGTCGGTTGCATGCACAGGCGCCAAGAATTTTCCCTTCCCCCCTTGTGGGGGAAGGGTGCGGAGCCTTGGCGAGCGGGAGCGACCCCCGGGTCGCAAGAGCCCGGGGGTGGATGGGGGGTAGCGCGGCGATAGCCGAGCGCGCTCGTCAGAGCGCCAAACGGTTGGGTTCCAGCGCTGCATCACCCCCCATCCCGACCTTCCCCCACCCCGCGGACGAATGTCCGCATTCGCGGACGGGCGGGGGAAGGGGTTCATCGCTGGTTTTCCAACCATGCTGACCATGCCCGCACTCGACGAGTCTGCGATTGGAGACCGCGACCGGATCGCGGCGGATCTGGCTCGGCTGGTTGCGCCCGCTTCCGTGATCGCCGCGCCGGCTGCGCTCAAGGCTTATGAATCCGATGGCCTGACCGCCTATCGCCAGCCGCCCCTGGTCGCGGTGCTGCCCGGCAATACCGAGGAAGTCGCCGCCGTGCTGCACTATTGCCACCAGCGCAGGCTGAAGGTGGTGCCGCGCGGCTCGGGCACCTCGCTGTCGGGCGGCGCGCTGCCGTTGGCCGACGGCGTGCTGCTGGGGCTGGGCAAGCTCAGCCGCATCATCGAGATCGATCTGGAGAACCGCTGCGCGATCGTGCAGCCGGGCGTGCCCAACCTTGCGATCTCCCATAGGGTCGCGGATCGCGGCTTCTACTATGCGCCCGATCCCTCCAGCCAGATCGCCTGCTCGATCGGCGGCAACGTCGCGGAGAATTCCGGCGGCGTGCATTGCCTGAAATACGGCCTCACCACCAACAACCTGCTCGGGCTGGAGGTGGTGTTGATGGATGGTGAAGTGGTGCGCCTCGGCGGCCGCCATTTCGATGCGGCAGGCTACGACCTGATGGGGATTCTCACCGGCTCCGAAGGTCTACTCGGCGTTGTGACCGAAGTCACCGTGCGCCTGCTGCGCCGGCCCCCGACAGCGCGCGCGCTGCTGGCCGGCTTCGCCAGCAACGAGGCGGCGGGCGAGGCGGTCGCCGCGATCATCGCGGCCGGCATCATTCCGGCCGGGATGGAGATGATGGACCGGCCGGCGGTGGCCGCGGTCGAGGACTTTGTCCACGCCGGCTATCCGCTGGAATGCGAGGCGCTGCTGATCGTGGAACTCGACGGCACCGCGGCCGAAGTCGATGAGCTTATGAGGCGCGTCGAGGAGATCGCGCAACAGAAGGGCGCAACCTCGCTGCGCGTCAGCCAGTCGGAGGAGGAGCGCCTGCGGTTCTGGGCCGGGCGCAAGGCGGCGTTTCCCGCCGTCGGCCGCATCTCGCCCGACTACTTCTGCATGGACGGCACCATCCCGCGCAGCAAGCTGCCGCTGGTGCTGCATCGCATGGCGGAGATGTCGCAGCGCTTCGGCCTCAGGATCGCGAATGTGTTCCATGCCGGCGACGGCAACCTGCATCCGCTCATCCTCTACGACGCCAACAAGCCGGGCGAGATCGAGACCGCGGAGCAGTTCGGTGCGGAGATCCTGAAGCTGTGCGTCGAAGTGGGCGGCGTGCTGACCGGCGAGCATGGCGTCGGCGTCGAAAAGCGCGACCTCATGCCCACGATGTTCAACGAGGTCGACCTCGCCCAGCAGATGCGCCTCAAATGCGCGTTCGACGAGCACCAGCTGCTCAATCCGGGCAAGGTGTTCCCGACTCTGCAACGCTGCGCCGAGCTGGGGGCGATGCATGTCAGCGGCGGCAAGCTGCCGTTTCCCGACCTGCCGAGGTTCTGAAGGCGTGCAGAGAATCGAACCCGAGCAAACCAGTACGATTGCGGATGTCGTGCGCGATCATGCGGAAGCGAGGCGGCCGCTTGCGGTCGAGGGGTCCGGCAGCATGGGCGGTCTCGGGCGGCCAGTTGAAGCTGAGACCCTGCTGTCGCTGCGGGGCTTGAGTGGCATACGGGTCTATCAGCCGGATGAGCTGGTGCTGACGGCGTGGAGCGGCACGCCGATGCGCGAAATCCGGGATGCGCTGGCGGAACAGCGCCAGCATCTGGCGTTCGAGCCCGCGGCCAGCACTTTCTACGGCAGCGGAAATGAGACTGGGACAATCGGCGGCATGCTGGCCTGCAATCTTTCCGGACCGCGCCGCCCAAGTGCGGGCGCGGCGCGCGACCACTTCCTGGGGTTCAGCGCGATCAACGGATTGGGCGAGGAATTCAAGGCCGGCGGGAAGGTCGTGAAGAACGTGACCGGCTACGACCTGCCGAAGTTGCTGGCGGGTTCGATGGGAACGCTGGCGGTCTTGACGGAAGTGACGGTGAAGGTTCTGCCGGCGCCGGAGAAGCAGCGCACGGTGATCGTCCCGGTGCCCGATGCAGTGACCGGCCATGGTTGTCTCGCCGCGCGGTTGCAGGAGGCGTTCGAGATCGACGGCGCCGCCTTGCTGCCGGCTGGGGTTGCCGCACGTTCGGGCGTCGATTTGGTGCGGGGGCAGGGGAGTACGCTCGCCGCGATGCGAATAGTCGGATCACCGGTATCCGTCGCCGACCGCTGCAACGCTCTGCGCGCCGCCACCGGCGGCCCGAGCGAGGAGCTGCACAGCGCGCGCTCGCGGGCGTTGTGGGCGGAAGTCGGCGAGGTCGGATCGCTGCTGCCCCAGGACGGCGGCGCACTGTGGCGATTGTCCGTGCCGCCCGCCTCCGGCGCCCAGGTTGCCGCAAAGCTGGCGGAAGGCGACGACTGGCTTATGGATTGGGGCGGCGGGCGGCTATGGATCGTGCGCCATCAGGAAAGCATCGAGGATGCGGTGCTGGTGCGCAGGGCGGCCGCATCGGTCGGCGGGCACGCAACCTTGATGCATGGGCCTGAGAGCTTGCGGCAGGCGATCGATGTTTTTCCGATGGAAGCGCCGCCATCCTTGCTGCAACGGACAAAGGCCGCCTTCGATCCGCACGGCATCCTCAATCCTCGCCGCATGTACCGGGACTGGTAGATCATGCAGACCAGCTTCTCCCTGGCGCAGCTCGCCGACCCGGACATCGCGGAAGCGAACAAGATCCTGCGCGCCTGCGTGCATTGCGGGTTCTGCACCGCAACCTGCCCGACCTATGTGCTGTTGGGGGACGAGCTGGATTCCCCGCGCGGGCGCATCTATCTCATCAAGGACATGCTGGAGCAGGGCCGCGCAGCCGGCGGGGTCGAGGTCAGGCACATCGACCGCTGCCTGTCCTGCCTGTCCTGCATGACGACCTGCCCTTCGGGCGTGCACTACATGCATCTGGTCGATCATGCGCGCGCGCACATCGAGAGGACCTATGCGCGGCCGACAGTCGATTGGTGGCTGCGACGTGTGCTGGCCGCAATACTGCCGCGGCCGGAACTCTTTCGCCTCGCGCTCGTCGGTGCTTGGCTGGCGCGGAAGGCCGGCGGTCACGGCTGGCTGCCGAAGCGCCTGCGCGCGATGGTCGGCCTTGCAAAAGACTGGCCGGCACCGCGGCGCGCGACCGATCGACCGGGCGTGTTCCCGGCGCAAGGCGAGCGGCGCGGGCGGGTCGCGATTCTCGCCGGCTGCGCCCAGCCGGTGCTGCGGCCGGAGATCAACGAGGCGGCGATCCGCCTGCTGAATCGACTCGGGATCGAGGTCGTGGTGGCGGAGGGCGCCGGATGCTGCGGCGCGCTCACGCACCACATGGGGCTGGAAGAGGCGGCGCATGAGTCGGCGAAGGCCAACATTACCGCCTGGCATCGCGAGATCGCGGACCAGGGCCTGGACGCGATCGTGATCACGGCCTCGGGCTGTGGCACCGTGATCAAGGATTACGGCTATCTGTTCCGCACCGAACCGGAGTGGAAGGACCGCGCGCAGACGGTATCGGAGCGCGCGCTCGATATCAGCGAATACCTGGCGCGGCTGGGACCGTTGCCAGCGACGGAGAATGCGAGGCTGCGCGTCGCCTATCATTCCGCCTGCTCGCTGCAGCACGGACAGCGCGTGACGGACGCGCCCAAGGCGCTGCTGCGGCAGGCGGGCTTCGAGGTCCTCGACGTGCCGGAGGGGCATCTGTGCTGCGGGTCCGCCGGCACCTACAACATGCTGCAGCCGGAACTGTCCGCAGCCTTGCGCGACCGCAAGGCGGCGAACATCAACAGCCTTGCTCCGCAAGCGGTCGCGACCGGCAACATCGGCTGCATGCAGCAGCTCGCCGGGACGCTGAATGCGCCGATCCTGCACACGGTGGAACTGCTCGACTGGGCAACCGGCGGGCCAAGGCCGGAGGCTTTGCGAGATCGGGTTTAGTTCTCGGCCAGGCAGCGCAGCATGCGCTTCATCACGTAGCAGCCGCGCTCGACCACCATGTCCTTCCAGTCGTCCTTGTCGGGGTAGAAGGCGGCGCGGATCCGGGCCTTGATGTCGCGGCCCTGAGGCGATGCGAGGTCGCCGTGCACGTAGAGCCAGTTGTCGGCGCGCACCGCGTTCATCATGTCTTCCTTGGGGATGGTGCCGTATTCCAGCGTGATGCCGGCGACCCGCGCTTGCGGCAGCGCCTGCGTCACGCCGATGTTGGTGTCGCCGGCGACGTAGTAGGACGATGACGTTCCGTCGTCGAAATAGGTCGCTTCAGGGCCCCACCATCGCTTCATGATCTTGTCCCCTGGATCATTGCGCCCGTGGTTGGACATGATCTCGCCGAAGCCGTAGGGGCCGATGCCGGTGTGCAGGTCGATGAAGGCGACCTGGCGGGCGGTCGGAGCGAAGGGCGCGAGGATCGCGCGCAATGTGCGGTTCGACCAGGTCGGCTGCGTGCCGCCATAGAACACCCCCCGCGGATCGACGTACTGGCCGGACGCGACCGCGTTCTCCAGTGCATCAAGGCCGTGCTTGGCCGCATAGGCCTGCAAGGCCGCAAGATTCTTGCGCTCGCTCGCTTCGGTCCATTCCCTGGGGCAGATGACGTCACGCAATTCGTCGTAGCCCGGGTTCGCGGGCTTGGCGTTGCCATGGTCGACGAAGTTGCGGTTCAGATCGACGTTGTCCTCCGTCACGCGCCGGACATGGGAAAAGCCGTACGGGTTGATGGCATGGACGAACAGGATCGCGGTATCGGCCGGCAACGGATTGCCGCCGGCGAGCCACGCCACCTGGATGCCGGAGCCGCAGAATCCCTCCGCTCCGTGGGTGCCGGAAACCACGATCATCAGCCGGCTCGCCTCCGCCGGGCCGAGCAAAACCACGTCGGTTGCGAGCTCTTCGCCCGCGGCGCCTCTCGCCGGGTTGCGATGGGACGTCACGCTCAGGCCGCGGGCGGCCGCCGCGGTGCGGAAGGCTTCGCGCGCGGCGGGGTAGGTCGGACGGAAATGCTGGCTGGCGTTCATGGCGCGCTGCTGCTCTCTCAGATTTGATGAGCTCATCCATAGCCGATCCGGACCGCCGGGTGCTATCTTTCCGCCATGCGACGCATCGCGGCGATCCTGGCGGCAGTGATCGCCCTTGGGCTCGTCCTGGGGTCTCTCCATGCGCGCGCGGACCAGACCGACCCGCGTCTCAAGGCACTATTCGAGAGCCTGCGCACGGCTGCTTCGCCGGAGGCCGCCGCCGATGTCGAGGGCCAGATCTGGGCGATTTGGGTGCAGTCGGGAGATCCCAGCCTGGACCAGGTGTTCCAGGTCGGCAGTCAGGCGATGGCGGTCGGTGACACCGCGACGGCGCTGAAGATCTTCGATGCGATCGTCCAGAAGGCGCCCGATTTCGCCGAGGGCTGGAACAAGCGCGCGACCATCTACTACATGATGGGCAACTACGAGGCCTCGCTCGCCGACATCGGCCGCACGCTCGAGCTGGAGCCGCATCACTTCGGCGCGCTCGCGGGACTCGGCCTGGTCAACATCGGCCTCGACCGCGACGAGGCCGCGCTCGATGCCTTCGAGCGCGTGCTGAAGGTCGACCCGCAAAGCCAGAGCGCCAGGCAGAACATCGAGTTCGTCAAGCAGCGCATCAAAGACAAGTCGATTTGATTTTCTTCCCCCCTTGTGGGGGAAGGATGCGGAGGCTTAGCGAGCGCAGCGAGTTTAGCCGAAGCTGGATGGGGGGTGACGCGGCACGACGACTATGACGAGAGCGATCGCCGTTGACGCATTGACTTACCGCTGATGCGCCTCATCAATCTTTCCGCGATCGTGCGGCGGCACCCCCCATCCCAACCTTCCCCCACAAGGGGGGAAGGGGGTCTGCGCGGGCGCGCCTTGTGACCCGACTCATCTTGACAACTCGACCGCCTGACCCTCGACTGGCCCTCCCACGGGCTGAGGGGACGATGAGCGATCGCAGCTATTGGCGCCTGATTCGTGACCCGGGCTTCGCCTGGATGCTGGCGGCGCAGTTTCTGGGTGCGCTCAACGACAACATCTACCGGTTTTCGGTCAGCTTTCTCGCGCTGGCCCTGGCGCGCCAGCCCGGCGCCATCTGGGATCCCGACGTCGTGCTGGCGACCATGACCGCCTCGCTGGTGGCGCCGTTCCTCGTCTTCTCCAATTACGCGGGCCAGCTTGCCGACCGCTTCTCCAAGCGCTCGGTGCTGATCGCCACCAAGAGCCTGGAAATCGTTGCAATGGCCGGGGGGCTGGTCGCGCTCTACCTCGGCAGCGTCAGCGCGATGATCGGGGCGCTGTTCCTGATGGGCGCACAATCCGCCCTCTACAGCCCGGCGAAGTACGGCAGCCTGCCCGAACTGCTGCCGGATCGCGATCTCTCTCGCGGCAACGCCCTGATCGAGATGAGCACGTTCCTCGCGATCATCCTGGGCGGCGTGCTGGGCGGCACAATCTACGAGACCTTCCACAAGACGCCGGTGATGATCGGCGTGATCGTCCTTGTCATCTCGATCGTCGGCACGCTCTGCTCCTTCGGAATCGGGCGCACGCCGCCCGGACGCAATGTGCGGCCATTCTCGTGGAACCCGGTCGGCGATGTTGCGCTGGGCATGCGGGAGCTCCATGGCAACCGGCGGCTGTGGCTGACCGTGCTGGGCATCAGCTATTTCTGGTTCATCGGCGCGCTGGTCCAGCAATTGGTGCTGCTCTATGGCGACCAGGTGCTGCATAGCACCCCGACGCTGACCCAACTATTGGGCGCCATGATCGCGATCGGCATCGCGCTCGGCAGCCTGGCGGCGGGGCGGCTGTCGGGCCACAAGGTCGAGCTCGGCCTGGTGCCGATCGGCGCGGTCGGCATCGGGATCGGTTCCTTCTTCCTGGCCGGCGTGCGCGACAGCTACCTTGCAGCCGCGATCTGTCTCGTCGTCCTGGGCTTCTTCGGCGGCCTCTACAGCGTGCCGCTGAATGCCATGCTTCAGCAGAAGGCGGACGAGGCAAAGCGCGGCCGTTTCATCGCGGCGAACAACGTGATGAACACGTTCGGCATCATGCTGGCCTCCGGTTTCCTGGCGCTCAGCGGTGGATTGCTCGGCTTTTCGCCCAATTTGGTCGCGGCGCTGGCGGGCGTGACCGCGCTTGCCGTCATCGCCTACCTGCTCATCCTGCTGCCGGATTTCCTGATCCGCTTCTGCCTGTGGATGCTGACCCACAGCATCTATCGCATCCGCATCGTTGGTCCGGAAAACGTGCCATTGAACGGTCCCGCCCTGCTGGTGGCCAACCATCTTTCCTTCATCGACGGGCTGCTGGTCGGCTCCTGCGTCCAGCGGTTCGTGCGCTTCATGGTCTATGCGCCGTTCTTCCAGATGCCGCTACTGGGCAGGCTGTTCACCCTGATGCGCGCGATCCCGACCGGCGGCGGCGGCGCGCGCGGAGCGATCGCCGCGATCAAGCGCGCGCGCGAGGAGCTGGCCGCCGGCCACGTGGTCTGCATCTTCGCCGAGGGCGCGATCAGCCGCACCGGCAACATGCTGCCCTTCAAGCGCGGCTTCGAGAAGATCGTCGCCGATCTCGACGTGCCGGTCATCCCGGTCCATCTCGACCAGGTCTGGGGCAGCATCTTCAGCTTCAAGGATGGCCGCTTCTTCTGGAAATGGCCAAGCCGGCTGTTCTATCCGGTCACCATCACGTTCGGCGCGCCGCTGCCGGCCTCCGTCCATGCCTGGGAGGTGCGGCAGAAGCTGCTGGAGATGGGGGGCGACGCCTTCCGCCACCGGCGCAGGAAGACCGATCTCGTCCATCGCCGCTTCATCGCCCAGGCCAGGCAGTCGTGGCGGCGATTCTGCATGACGGATTCGCTCGGCCAGACCGTGACGTTCGGGCAGGCGCTGACCGGTGCGTTCCTGCTGGCGCGCCGGTTCGGACGCACGCTGTCCGACAGCCGCAATGTCGGCGTCCTGCTGCCGGCGTCGGTCGGCGCGGCGCTGGTCAACATGGGTTTGCTTCTGAGCGGCAGGGTGCCGGTCAACCTCAACTTCACGATCGGACCGGAGGCGATGCAGGCGGCGATCGACAAGGCCGGCATCACCCGCATCGTCGCGGCGCGGCCGTTCCTCGCCAAGGCCAAGCTGGACGAACGGCCGGGCATGATGTTCGTCGAGGATCTGATGAAGGGAATCGGCAAGACGGAGCGCGCGGCCTGGTTCGTGCTGCTGCGGTTCTTGCCGCTATCGTGGATCGCGCGGCTCGCAGGTGGCGGAAAGGGCTCGCCGGACGACCTCTGCACCATCATGTTCTCGTCCGGCTCGACCGGCACGCCGAAGGGCGTGATGCTCTCGCACCACAACATCATGTCGAACCTGGAGGCGGTGGCGCAGATCCTGTGGATCCAGCCCGACGACCGCATGCTGGGCGTGCTGCCCTTCTTCCACTCCTTCGGGTTCACCGGCACCCTGTGCGTGCCGCTGGTATGCGGCATCGGCGCGATCTATCACCCGAACCCGCTCGACGCGAAGACCATCGGCAGGCTGGCGCGCGAGCACAAGGCCACCATCCTCATCTCCACGCCGACCTTCGCGCAGGCGTACTACCGCACCTGCGGGCCCGAGGATTTCAAATCGCTGCGTCATGTGGTGGTCGGTGCGGAACGCCTGCGCGCCGATTTCGCCGCGCAGTTCAAGGAGAAGTTCGGCCTCGACATGCTGGAGGGTTATGGCTGCACGGAAATGGGGCCGGTGGTGTCGGTCAACGTGCCCAACGTCGCGCACCATGGCGAACGGCAGATCGGCCACAAGCCGGGCACCGTCGGGCATCCGCTTCCCGGCGTAGCGGCCAAAGTGGTGGATGCCGAGACGGGCAGCGACCTGCGCGAAGGGCAGGAAGGTCTGCTGCTGTTGAAAGGACCGGGCCGCATGGTCGGATATCTGGCCGACGACTATGCCACCGCCGCGGCGCTGCGCGACGGCTGGTACGTCACCGGCGACATCGCGGTGGTGGACGAAGACGGCTTCATCCGCATCACCGACCGGCTGTCGCGCTTCTCCAAGATCGGCGGCGAGATGGTGCCGCATCTCAAGGTCGAGGAAGCAATGCTGCGCATTCCCGGCGTCGAGACGGTCTGCGTCACCGCCGTGCCGGACGCCCAGCGCGGCGAGCGGCTGGTCGGCTTCTATGTCGCGAACGAGGCGATGGCCCCGTCGCTGGTCTGGCAGGCGCTGTCGGACTCCGATCTGCCGAAGATCTGGATTCCGAAGGCAACCGATCTCAAACGGATCGAATCCCTGCCGGTGCTCGGCAGCGGCAAGGTCGACCTGCGCGCCGTGAAAGCGCTCGCCGTGGCGGCGGAGTAAAGTCGTCACATGAGGCGGAAGTCGCTCAGTAAAGCCCCTCGCTCCTTGCGGGAGAGGGATACGAAGGCTAAGCGAGGCGCAGCCGAGCTTAGCCGAAGTTGGGTGAGGGGTCGCGCCGGAGGCGCGCAGCGCATGAGCGCTGTCAGTTCCAAGATGCAGCGCGCGCATGGCGCTCTTGCGAGCGCGCGCACCTGACGGTGCGCTACCCCTCATCCAGCTCCGCCTAAGCTCGCTCCGCTCGCTAAAGCTACGCATCCTTCTCCCGCAAGGGGAGAAGGGAATTCTCGATGAGTACCTAAGCCTTCAGCCTTGCCACCAGCCTATCCATGAACGCTTCGCACAGCGCGAGTTGCGACAGCGCGACGAATTCGTCGGGCTTGTGGGCCTGGTCGATGCTGCCGGGGCCGCAGACGATGGCGGGCATGCCGGCTTGCTGGATGAGGCCGGCCTCGGTGCCGAATGCGACCTTCACCGTTGCGTTCGACTGTGCCAGCGCCTTGGCGAGCACCGTGATCTCCGCCTCGCCGGGCGTGTCCAGGCCAGGGAAGGCCGACAGCTCCTCCCAGGAGAATCCGGCATCCGGCGTGACCGCCTTCATCTCCGGCAGCAGCTTCGATTCGGCGAACGCGCGGACGGCATCGTACAGTGCTTCCGGATCAGCGGCCGGCAGGTAGCGGAACTCGAAATCGAACCGGCAGTCCTTGGGCACGATGTTGAGCGCGGTCCCGCCATGGACCACGCCGGTATGCACCGTCGTCCAGGGCACGTCGTAGTCGTGGTCGAACGGTCCCTCGGCCGCAAAGCGCCGGCCCATCGACCTGAGATAGGCGATCACCTCCGCCGCATACTCGACCGCGTTCACGCCCTTGGGAGCGAGCGAGGAGTGGCATTCGTGGCCATGCACGTGGCAGCGTACGCTCTTCTTGCCCTTGTGCGCGGTGGTGACGCGCATGTCGGTCGGCTCGCCGATGATGACGCTCTTGGGCTTGACGGGCATCCGCTTCAGCCGCTCCAGCGCGCTGCGCACGCCGAGGCAGCCGACCTCCTCGTCATAGGACAGCAGCAGGTGGACCGGCGTCTTCAGAGTGCCGCGCGCGAAAGCCTCGACCCAGGTCAGCGCGACCGCGACGAAGCCCTTCATGTCGCAGGTGCCGCGGCCATGCAGCAGCCCGTCCTTCTCCGTGACGGTCCAGGGGTCGGTCGACCAGTCCTGCCCGTCGATCGGCACCACGTCGGTATGGCCGGAGAGGCAGATGCCGGGAATGTCCGAAGGGCCGATGGTCGCGTAGAGATTGGCCTTCTTGCCACCCGCATCCGGCACCAGCTCGCTGGCGATGCCATGCCGGTCCAGGTGATCGCGGACGAAATCGACCAGGACGAGATTGGAGTTCCGGCTGGTCGTGTCCATCGCAACCAGACGGCGCAGCATCTGCATGCTGCGCGGATATTCTGCCACGATCCGCTTCCTGTTGACGTGAACGATGATCCGGCAACAATAGCGCCTGACCGAGCAATAACAAGCCGAACCGACGCATGCTGCCGCTTGCCGACGCGGATCATCACCTGCCCGGCGTTTTCCTGAGCCGGGGGCCGGCCGGGCGGGCGCTGCCGCTGGTGTTCGATTCACCCCACAGCGGACGCGACTATCCGGAGGATTTCGGGCACGCGGTTCCCGTGGAGCTGCTGCGCCGCGCCGAGGATGCCTTCGTGGACGAGCTGATCGAAGGCGCGCCCAGCCACGGCGCGATGCTGCTGCAGGCGCTGTTCCCGCGCTCCTATATCGATCCCAACCGGCACGAGCACGAGGTCGATCCTGCGATGCTGGGCGACCCCTGGCCACATCCGGTCCTGGCGAGCGAGAAGGCGGACATGGGCCTCGGCCTGGTGCGGCGCCTGATCAAGGGCAATGTCGATATCTACGACCGGCATCTGACCGCGGAGGAGGTGCTTGCGCGGATCGAGGGTTTCCATCGGCCCTATGTGGCCGAGCTCGAGCGCCTGCTCGATGCGGCGCACGCGGCGCATGGCATCGCCTGGCACGTCAACTGCCATTCCATGCGCTCGGCCGGGCGCAGGCGCGGCCAGCCGATCCCGCGCGCTGACATCGTGCTCGGCGATCGCGACGGCACGAGCTGCGATCCTGCGTTCACCGCATTCGCCGCCGAGGTGGCGCGCGATCTCGGCTATCGCGTGGCGCTCAACGATCCGTTCAAGGGCGCCGAGCTGGTGGCGCGGTTCGGCCGCCCAGACGAAGGCCGCCACTCGCTGCAGATCGAGATCAGCCGCGCGCTCTACATGGACGAGGACCGCATCGAGAAGCGCGCGGACTTCGCCTTCTTCAAGCAGGACATGGACCGGCTGGTCGCAGCGATCGCCGACTACGTGCGCGATCGGCAATAACGTTCAACTTGCCAGGAACCCCGGATGATTCACGTCCTCGCAATCATTACAGCCAAGCCCGGCCAGCGCGATTCCGTGCTGCGGATATTCAATGCCAACGTGCCGGCCGTGCATGCGGAGGCCGGCTGCATCGAATACGGTGCGACCGTCGACATCGATGGCGCCGACCCGGCCTTCGGACCCGACACCTTCGTCGTGGTCGAAAAGTGGGAAAGCCTGGCTGCGCTCAAAGCACATGCCGTCGCGCCGCACATGGCTGCGTACGGACAGAAGACAAAGGACATGGTGGCCAAGCGCGCCGTGCATGTTCTCACGCCCGCCTGAGTTGCGTCGCGTGAAGTGGTCGAGGCGGTCTACGTCGACCTGACAGGCGCGAGCCATGCCGGACTCCAGGCGCCATTCGACGCCTTCTGAGGAGCGCGCTATGCCATCGTCGAAGATCCGGACGGAATCGCGGTCGGGCTGATGAGCCCCGATCTCGGCCGAGTTCAAGACGATGCCGCCGGAGGTTCAGGCCTGGAACTGCTCCCGCAATATGCGTTCTTCGAGGTGATGCTCGGGGTCGAACAGCAGGGTCAGGCTGACGTCCTGGTCTTCGGTCACGATCACGTCGCGAACGTCGCGGATCTCGCGGAAGTCGGCGGTGGCGCTGACCGGGCGCTTGTCGCGGTCGCGGATGGCGAAGCGCACTTCGGCGCGGTGCGGCAGGATCGCGCCGCGCCAGCGCCGCGGACGGAAGGCGCTGATCGGCGTCAGCGCCAGCACGCCGGCGCCGAGCGGCAGGATCGGCCCGTGGGCGGAGAGGTTGTAGGCCGTGCTGCCGGCTGGCGTCGCCATGATGATGCCGTCGCAGATCAGCTCGGGCAGCCGCTCCACTCCGTCGATATGGATGCCGAGCTTCGCGGCCTGCGCGGTCTGACGCAGCAGCGAGACCTCGTTGAAGGCGAGGGCGCGCTCCTCGCGCCCGTTGCGGTCCTGGGCGCGCATCAGCAGCGGATGGATCTGGCTGCGCCTGGCCTGGCTGATCCGGCGCGGCAGATCCTCCACGTCGAACCGGTTCATCAGGAATCCGACGGTCCCGCAATGCATGCCGAAGATCGGCTTCGGCTCCCCGATCACGCGGTGCATGACGCGCAGCATGGTGCCGTCGCCGCCCAGTACCACCAGGATATCCGCGGACTGCCAGTCGCGGGCGCCATAGCGCGCGGCCAGGGCGATTTCGGCCTCCTTGGCCTCGGCGCTGTCGGCGGCGATGAAGGCGAGCTTCGGCGCGGGCAACGGGCGGACTCCCCTAACGTGAGGGGCGGAGTATACTGAGCCGGTCCGCGTGCGGGAAGCGCGGCATTATGGGGGAGATGGCATGAAAGTGAGTCTGCGCGGGATCGTCCTCGCTGGCGCGATCATCCTGATGGGCATTTCTTGTGGCGCGTCCAGGGGACACGCCGACGAAGCCACGACGGCCCAGCCGGCGGCGATGGCGCCGCAGAACGAGATGGAGGCCGACGACGCCGACCATCACGAAGGCTATTACTACCCGAAGCCGACCAGCGTCGAGCATTATCCGGCGCGGGTCTACACGCTGCCCGAGAGCGACCATGTCCGGCGCCAGGCGTTCGTGATCGGACTCACCAAGCAACTGGTGACCGCGCAATACGCGCCGAGCTACGCGGTCTTCTGCAAGGGCGACCGGTCGCAGAAGCTGATCATCGTTGCGCTTGCGGACGGGCAGCTCAACACGGTCTATCGCGCGCGGGCGCTGCTCGCGACCTTTACCTCGGTCGCGCGCTCGACCGCCTTCTTCCAGCAGCACACCCAGCCGGATACGTCGACCTTCCTCGACCTTCTGAAGCTGCTCGGCTTCACGCAGGTGACGATCAGCGACGGCCGCGACTTCGCGCACCAGATCATCATCGATTGAGGCGCCGGGGCTTTCGACGAGCCTGCGTATTCTACTCTACCGTCACCCCGGCCAAGCGCAGCGCGAGCCGGGGTCCACGCTTCAACCGCACCAGCGGTGGCGCGATGGATCCCGGCTCAAGGCCGGGATGACGGCCTGGGAGACGGCGGCTGCTCGCGAGCGAACGGAGGCTTGCAGCTTATCCGCCCGTGACGCTCATGTGCCGCTGCACGGCCGGGCCCTTGTGGCGGCGGTCAATGATGAAGTCGTGGCCCTTGGGCTTGCGCGAAATCGCTTCGTCGATCGTGTCCAGCAGCAGCGCGTCGTCGGCGCTGGCGCGCAAAGGCGCGCGCAGGTCGGCCGAATCGTCCTGGCCGAGGCACATGTAGAGCATGCCGGTGCAGGTCAGCCGCACGCGGTTGCAGCTTTCACAGAAATTGTGGGTGAGGGGGGTGATGAAGCCGACGCGCTGCCCGGTCTCCGCGATCCGCGCGTAGCGCGCGGGGCCGCCGGTGCGATAGTCGATGTCCTCCAGCGTGTAGCGCGTCTTCAGCTTCGCCCGCAGCAGAGAGATCGGCAGGTACTGGTCGAGCCGCATCTCCCCGCCGATGTCGCCCATCGGCATCACCTCGATGAAGGTGATGTCATGGCCCTCGCGCCCGGCCCAGTCGATCAGGTCGAAGGCCTCCTCGTCATTCACGCCCTTGAGCGCGACGGTGTTGATCTTGACCTTGATGCCGGCTGCGTTCGCCGCCTCGATGCCGTCGAGCACCGGCGCCAACTTGCCCCAGCGCGTGATGCGCGCGAACTTCTCCGGATCCAGCGTGTCGATCGAGACGTTGACGCGCTTCACGCCACAGGCCGCCAGGTCCGCCGCATGCTTGCCGAGTTGGCTGCCGTTGGTGGTCAGCGTCAGTTCGTCGAGCGCGCCGCTGTCGAGATGCCGCGCCAGGCGCCGGATCAGCCACATCAGGTTCTTGCGCACCAGCGGCTCGCCGCCGGTCAGCCGCAGCTTGCGCACACCCTTGGCTACGAAGGCGCTGCACAGCCGGTCCATCTCCTCCAGCGTCAGCAGGTCCGCCTTGGGCAGGAAGGTCATGTCTTCCGCCATGCAATAGACGCAGCGGAAATCGCAGCGGTCCGTCACCGAGACGCGCAGGTAGGAGATGTGCCGCCCGAACGGGTCGATCATGGGTGCCATCGTCATATCCTCTTGAATATAGCGATGGGGTAGGCGGATTTCTCCCCCTAAAAAACCAGCGATTCGAAGCATTTGCGTCATGGCAGCGCTTGCCAGCGACGCTCCGCGGCGCGACAGTTGAGCGCGGAGGGCCTTGGAGAATGGTCGAAAGCAAGATCGGCCCCATTGTCGGCGTGATCCTGGCCGGTGGCCGGGCACAGCGCATGGGGGGCGGGGACAAGGGCCTGCACCGGATCGGCGGCACGACCATCCTCGCGCGGGTGATCGAGCGTGTGCTGCCGCAGGTTGGCGCGCTGGTACTCAACGCCAACGGTGATCCGGCGCGCTTCGCTCCGTTCGGCTTGCCGGTCGCACCCGACACCGTTCCCGATTTCGCGGGGCCGCTGGCCGGCATTCTCGCCGGTATGGAATGGGCGGCGGCACATCATCCGCAGGCGCGCCACATCGTGAGCGTGCCGGCCGATGGGCCGTTCGTGCCGCGCAACCTGGTGCAACATCTCGCAACGGCCCTCGAAAACGAAGACGCCGAGATCGCAATGGCGGCGAGCGGGCGGCAGCGCTATCCGGTGATCGGGCTGTGGCCGCTCGCCTTGCGCGACAACCTCCGGCGCGCGCTGGTCGAGGAGAACATGCACAAGATCGATGCCTGGACCGCGCGGTTCCGGCTGGCGGTCGCGGACTTCCCCGCCACCCCGATCGATCCCTTCTTCAACGCCAACACGCCCGAGCAGCTGGCGGAAGCGGAGCAGCTGGCGGCGCTGCATCCCGCCATCTGACCAATTGCTTCAATGACAATCGCTTTCCCGGCCCAACTCATGTAAGACCCATTCACATGGGATGGTCGAAGGACGGGCCCGACGGGCGCAAGGGCTACCACCACGGCAATCTGCGCGAAGCGCTGATCCGGGCCGCGCTCAATCTCATCGGCGAGAAGGGGCCGGCCGGCTTCACCTTCGCCGATGCCGCGCGGGCTGCGGGCGTCAGCTCCGCGGCACCCTATCGGCATTTCCGCGACCGTGACGCGCTGATGGCTGACATCGCCAAGCGCGGCTTCGAGCTGTTCCGCGATTCGCTGCAGAAGGCCTGGAACGACGGCAAGCCGAACCCCTACGTGGCGTTCGAAGAAGTCGGCCGGGCCTATCTCGCCTTCGCGCGCAAGGAGCCGGCGCATTACTCGGCGATGTTCGAGGCTGGCATCGCCCTCGATTCGGCGCCCGGCCTGCAGCAGGCCGCGGACGAAGCCTTCGCGGTGCTGCGCTCCGCCGCCGAGGCGTTGAGCGCCCACATGCCGAAGGACAGCCGGCCGCCCGCCTTGATGATGAGCCTCCACATCTGGGCGCTGGCGCACGGAATCGCCTCGCTGTTCGCGCGCGGCGACGCCGGGCGGCGCAAGGTGCCGATGCCGGCGGAGGATCTGCTGGAGGCCGCCATCCTGGTCTATCTGCGCGGCCTTGGCCTGACCGGTGGCAAGTAGGTCACAGCCCTGGATCTTTGGGCACTGACGCTTGACAGGACGCCGCCCTTCGGCCAACTATGTTAATGTAATTAACATTCACATGGGTTGAGAGGATTTCCCATATGGGCATCGCGGCAAGATTGGACGAAATGGGCCGGCCGGCCTGGATCGCCCTGTTGGTTCTGACCTTCATCATCGCCTGGCCGATCGGCTTGGCTCTCTTGGCTTATCTGGCATGGAGTGGACGCATGGGATGCGGCGGACATGGCCGTTGGCACGGCCGACATGAGCGCATGGAGCGGTGGCGGGAAAACTGGCGGCGCAGCTATTGGGGCGGGTCGAGCGGCAATGCCGCGTTCGACGAATACCGCTCAGAGGCGCTGAAGCGGCTGGAGGAGGAGGAGAAGGAGTTCCGCCAATTCCTCGACCGCCTGCGCAAGGCCAAGGACAAGGCCGAGTTCGACCAGTTCATGGCCGACCGCAAGAGCCGTCCGCAGGGCCCGACCATCGACGGCGAGCAGCCCGCTTAAGGCCACAGCTCCCTTCGCTCAAGACAGAGCCGCCCGGATGGGAGAATCCGGGCGGTTTCGATTCAGCGGGCAAGCGCCAAGTCACTTCTCGACGAAAGAGACCGGTCGCTCATGGCTCTTCCGACGGTGGATCCACCACCGCCAGCGGTGCAGCGGCGATGTTCAGCGCCAGCTTGCCCCGGTGCTCGAAATTGACGGTGACCTTGTTCCCGACCGCCGACTGTACCTGGCCCAGGCCCCAGTCCGGATTGGCCGGAGATCGAACGAACATTCCGGGTGCCAGGCGGTACACAGAACCGTTCATAGCATGTTCATTTCCATGCGCTTTTGCAGGCCCAGCCTTGCTCCGAGGGCGCCGATATGTAACGAAGCATATACGTTTTCCCGCCAGGATCGGGACTAGATACTGAGATCCGGCCGGCAAGACCCGGTCCAACAACAAGCAAGGGCTTCGGGCATGGACATCCCCCTGCGTGCACTCGAGCTGGCCTGCTCCAAGCTATGCCACGATGTCATCAGTCCGATCGGCGCGGTCAATAACGGCCTTGAATTGCTGGAGGAGGAGGACGATTCCGCGCTGAAGGAGGAGGCGACCGCCCTGGCCCAGCGCAGCGCCAAGCGGGCCAGCATCCTGCTGCAGGTCTATCGCAGCGCGTTCGGCAACGCCGGGAACCAGCAGTCGTTCGGCCCGCGCGAGGCACTTGCGCTGGCCCAGGAGTTCCTGCAGAGCGGCAAGGCGCAGCTCACCGCGGGCGACCTGCCGGAGTCCGCTTCCGTGCCGGCGGGCTATGGCAAGCTCGCGCTCAACCTCATGATCCTTGGCGCCGACGCGCTGCCGCGCGGAGGGACCATCCACGTGCTGGTCCGGTCGCCGAACCTCGGAGCCGGCGCGATCGAGGTCGATTGCGCCGGGCAGCAGATCGCCTGGTCCGAGGAGTTCGGGCGCGCGGTCAATCGCAACCTCCAGGCCGAGGACCTGACCGCGCACAACATCCTTCCCTACGTTTCCGCCAGCTTCGCGGCGCGGCTCGGCATGGCCTTGTCGATCACGCACGCGGGGTCCGGAACCCTCGGGATTCGCGCGGCTTCCCTCTAGGTACCGCGCGTCCGGCCGGGGCCGGGTTCACCTTAAATTAATCGTTTTCGGTAACCCTGCGGGGCAGTGTCGCACGCCTGTCTTCCAATGTGTGGGCGACTGCCGATTCAATCAGCGCAAGAGCCCCGCACGATGGATGATCTGCTGAGCGAGTTCCTGACGGAAACCTCTGAAAACCTTGCCGTTCTCGATGTCGAGCTGGTCAAGCTCGAGCAGAATCCGAACGACATGGAGCTGCTCGGAAACATCTTCCGCCTGGTCCACACGGTGAAGGGCACATGCGGGTTCCTGGGCCTGCCGCGCCTGGAATCCGTCGCGCATGCGGGCGAGAACATCCTTGGCAAGCTGCGCGATGGCGAGATGGTCGCCAGCGTCGAGGCGGTGACGGCGGTGCTCGAGTGCCTCGACCGTATCCGCTCCATCATGAGCGACCTGGAGGCGAATGGCAGCGAGCCTGAAGGCGACGATTCCCCGCTCATCCAGCGTCTGAACAGCATGGCCGAGGGCGGCGCCGCGCCGACGGCGGCGCCCGCAGCCATGAAACCCGCGGCCACCGCCGCGCCGAAATCCCAACCGAAGGCAGAGCCGGCATCTGCGAAATCAGGCAACGCGCAGTCGATCTACGAGCAGATCGGCGGCATGGGCACGATCGACGCGGTGGTGGAGGTCATGTTCTCCCGCGTCATGGGCGACCTCCGCATCAAGAGCATGTTCGAAGGCGTGAACATGGATCGCCTGCAGGGCCGCATGCGCGAGTATCTCGCGATGGTATGCGGCGGCCCGAACGCGTTCGGCAGGCGCGACCTCAAGTGCCCGCATGCGGCGGCGCTCGGGCGCGGCATGAACGATTCCCACTTCGACGCTTTCTGCGGCCACATGCAGGCGGCGCTGAACGCGCTCGAGGTGCCGGCCGCCCTGGCGGCGATGATCATGGCGATCGTGTTCGCCAGCCGCGACGAGATCATGGGCCGCGCCGATTCGGGCTCCAGCCCCTACAACGCAGCGGCTTTCGCCCGCGGCGAGACTGGCATAGAACCCGTCGCGCCCGAGGCCGAGCTGGCGCCCGTCGCGACCAAGGCGTCCGCCGCGGCTGCGATGGCTGCGACCGCCGCCAGCGCGCCGGCCAAGAGCGAAACCGCCTCCGAAGCCAAGGACAGCGCGGTCGCCAACCAGAGCATCCGCGTCAATGTCGAGCTGCTCGAGAACCTGATGACGATGGTGAGCGAGCTGGTGCTCACCCGCAACCAGGTTCTGCAGATCCTGCGCAAGCAGAAGGACAGCGAGTTCACCGGCCCGCTGCAGCGCCTCAACCACGTCACGTCGGAGCTGCAGGAAGGCGTCATGAAGACGCGCATGCAGCCGATCGGCAACGCCTGGTCCAAGCTGCCGCGCCTGGTGCGCGACCTCAGCCACGAACTGAAGAAGAAGATCGACCTGGTCATGATGGGCCAGGACACCGAGCTGGATCGCCAGGTCCTGGAGATGATCAAGGATCCGCTGACCCACATGGTGCGCAACTCCGCCGACCATGGCCTGGAAGGGCCGGACGAGCGCCGCCGGGCGGGCAAACCGGAGACCGGCAAGATCACCCTCAACGCCTATCACGAAGGCGGCCACATCATCATCGAGATCAGCGACGACGGCCGCGGCCTCGCGCTCGACAAGATCAAGGCCAAGATCCTGCAGAACGGCCTCGCCAGCGAAGCCGAGCTCGAGCAGATGAGCGACCAGCAGATCCAGCAGTACGTCTTCAAGGCCGGCTTCTCCACCGCCGCCAAGGTGACCAGCGTCTCCGGCCGCGGCGTCGGCATGGACGTGGTCAAGACCAACATCGAGAAGATCGGCGGCACCGTCGAGATGCGCTCGGCGGCCGGCAAGGGCACCACGTTCGTCATCAAGATCCCGCTCACGCTGGCGATTGTCTCCGCGCTGATCGTCGAATGCGCAAGCGAGCGCTTCGCGATCCCGCAGATCAGCGTGGTCGAGCTGGTGCGCGCCACCACCAACGGCGAGCTGAAGGTCGAGCGGATCAAGGACACGCCGGTCCTGCGCCTGCGCAACCGCCTGCTGCCGCTGGTCTCGCTGCGCAAGCTGCTGCAGCTCGATTCCGGCGAGGTAAGGTCCGAGGACGATACCTTCATCGTCGTCACGCAGGTCGGCACCTACAGCTTCGGCATCATGGTCGACCGGGTGTTCGACACCGAGGAGATCGTGGTGAAGCCGGTCGCGCCCATCCTGCGCGACATCGAGATGTTCTCCGGCAACACGATCCTGGGCGACGGCAGCGTCATCATGATCCTGGATCCCAACGGGATCGCGGCCCATTCCGGCCAGATGGGCGCGTCCGACAGCGCGGCCGCCGAGAAGATGGCGGCCAAGGCGCGCGGCCACAGCGACGAAAAGGTCCCGCTGCTGCTGTTCCGCGCCGGCGACGGCGCGCCCAAGGCGGTTCCGCTGGCCCTGGTCGCGCGGCTCGAGGAGATCGAGCGCAAGACGATCGAGACTTCCAACGGCCGCTGGGTCGTCCAGTATCGCGGCCAGCTCATGCCGCTGGTCAACATGGACCCGGGCCAGCAACCAGCCGCCGACGCCCAGCGCCAGCCGGTCCTCGTGTTCCAGGACGGCGATCATTCGATGGGCCTGATGGTCGACCAGATCGTCGACATCGTGGAGGCGAGGCTGAATGTCGAGTTGGGCGCCGAGCTGCCGGGCCGGATCGGCAGCGCCGTCGTGGCGGGCCAGGCGACCGAGATCATCGACACCGGGTACTTCCTGCGCCAGGCCTACGCCGACTGGTTCGGCTCGCTCGACCGCGACCAGAACGGCGGCTCCCACAAGCGCCTGCTGCTGGTCGACGACAGCGCCTTCTTCCGCAACCTGCTTGCCCCGCAGCTTTCCGCCGCCGGGTTCGAGGTGACGGCCGTCGACAGCCCGGACCGCGCGCTGATGCTGTGCGAGCAGGGCGAGGAGTTCGACATCATCGTCAGCGACATCGAGATGCCCGGCATGTCCGGCTTCGAGTTCTGCGAGATGGTGAAGCGCAGCGGGCGTTGGCAGAACGTGCCGATCGTCGCCCTGTCATCGCACGCCTCGCCGCACAATCTCGAAAAAGGCCGCTCGGTCGGCTTCGACGACTATGTCGCGAAATACGACCGCGACGGGCTGGTCCACACCCTGAATTCCACGCTTTCCGAGATGAGGGGTGCAGCATGAGCGGGGCCGCCGCAAGTCCGGCAGACGGCGCCACGCCGATCGGCTCGGAGGACCATCGCGACTACGTCACCATGTCGATCGGTTCGCAGATGTTCGGCATCCCGGTCCTGACGGTGCAGGACGTGCTGGGCCCGCAGCAGATCACGCGCGTGCCGCTGGCCCCACCCGAGGTGGCGGGCTCGCTCAACCTGCGCGGCCGGATCGTGACCGCGATCGACGTGCGCCTGCGCCTCGGCATGCCGAAGAAAGAGGACGGCAAGCCGCCGATGTCGGTGGTGGTCGAGCACGAGGGCGAGCTCTACAGCCTGCTGGTCGACTCGGTGGGCGAGGTGCTGAGCCTCAACATGAAGGACTACCAGCGCAACCCGCCGACGCTCAACGTCCGGTTGCGCGAGTTCTCGGACGGCATCTATCGGCTGAACGACGCACTGCTGGTCGTGCTGTCGGTCGGTTCGCTGCTGAATTTCGGTGGTCACAAGGACGTGGCATAGCGCGGCCGGGAACAGAGGACGGAGCAACGCGATGAAGTGCTGTTTGGTGGTCGACGATTCGAAGGTGGTGAGGATGGTCGCCCGCAAGATCCTCGAAGGCCTCAATTTCGAGATCGAGGAGGCGGAGGACGGCCGCAAGGCCATGGACGTGTGCCTGAAGCGCATGCCCGATGCGATCCTGCTGGACTGGAACATGCCGGTGATGAGCGGCATCGATTTCCTGCGCGAGCTGCGCAAGGCCGCCGGCGGCCAGACGCCGATCGTGGTGTTCTGCACGACCGAGAACGACATCGCCCACATCCAGGAAGCGATCGGCGCCGGCGCGAACGAATACATCATGAAGCCGTTCGACAGCGAGATCATCGAATCGAAGTTCACCCAGGTCGGGTTGATTTGAGCATCGCGGGTTTGGCCGGGAGGTGGGCGTGAACGAGATAGGAGTGGCGAAGACTGGGACCAGCGGACCGGCGCCCATCCGGGTCCTGGTGGTGGATGATTCCCACGTCATTCGCGGTCTCCTGTCGCGCTCGCTCGGCAGCGATCCGGGGATCAAGGTGGTCGCCACCGCCAGCAACGGGAAGATGGCGATCGACGAGGTCGCCCGCAGCGAGATCGACGTGGTGGTGCTGGATATCGAGATGCCGGTGATGGACGGCATGACCGCGCTGCCGCAATTGCTGGCCGCCCGGCCCGGCATCCAGGTCATCATGGCCTCCACCCTCACCCTCAAGGGCGCGTCGATCAGCCTGAAGGCGCTTTCCAGGGGCGCGGCGGACTACGTGCCGAAGCCGACCTCGACGGGCGAGATCAACTCGGCCGAGGACTTCAAGCGCGAGCTCATCTCCAAGGTGAAGAGCTGGGGCGCGGTGGCGCGGCGCCGCCGCGGCGCCGCCCGTCCGGGGACCGAGGCGGCCCTTTCGGCCGCGCGCCGCAATCCGGCAAGCCCGATCAAGCTGCGCGAGGCTCCGAGCCTGTTCCGCCCGGACTGCATCGCGGTCGGATCCTCGACCGGCGGCCCGCAGGCACTGTTCAAGGTTTTCCAGATGATGGGCCAGGTGACCAACCTGCCGATGTTCGTCACCCAGCACATGCCCGCGACCTTCACCACCATCCTGGCCGAGCATCTCGGCCAGGCGAGCGGCATGCCTGCCGCAGAGGCCAAGGATGGGGAGCCGGTGATGCCGGGCCGCATCTATGTCGCGCCCGGCGATTTCCACATGACCGTGCAGGCGGAGGCGGGGCGCAGGGTGCTGCGGCTCGACAAGAACCCGCCGGAGAATTTCTGCCGCCCGGCCGTCGATCCGATGCTGCGGTCGCTCGCGAAGGCCTATGGCGGCAGGGTGCTCACCCTGATCCTGACCGGCATGGGCCAGGACGGGCTGAGGGGCGGGCGGGAGATTTCGGCCGCCGGCGGCGTGATCGCCGCCCAGGACGAGGCGACCAGCGTGGTGTGGGGGATGCCCGGCGCGGTGGCGGGCGCGGGGTTGTGCAGCGCGGTGCTTCCGCTCTCCGACATCGGACCCTACGTGCGCAAGGCGATTTCGAGGATGGCAGCATGACCGTGACGGACTTCGAATTCATCTGCCAGATCCTGCGCGAGCGCTCCGGCCTCGTGCTCACCAACGACAAGGCCTACCTGCTGGAGAGCCGGCTGCTGCCGGTCGCCCGCAAGTGGAAGCTGGCGACCTTCGACGACCTGGTGCGCGCCATCCGCACGAAGATGGACGAGGCGGTGATCCGCGACGTGGTCGAGGCGATGACCACCAACGAATCCTTCTTTTTCCGCGACACCAAGCCGTTCGACCAGTTCAAGCAGATGGTGCTGCCGGCGATGCTGAAGAATCGCGCCGGCAACCGCACCATCCGCATCTGGAGCGCCGCCTGCTCGAGCGGGCAGGAACCCTTTTCGCTGGCCATGATCCTGTCGGAAATGGCGGCCCAGTTGAACGGCTGGAAGATCGAGATCGTCGGCACCGACCTCTCGACCGAGATCCTGGGGCGCGCCAAGGAGGGCATGTATTCGCAGTTCGAGGTGCAGCGCGGCCTGCCCATCGCCATGCTGGTCAAGTATTTCGCCCAGATCGGCGACCGCTGGCAGATCAACGCGAAGATGCGCGGCATGGTGCAGTTCCGCGAGTTCAATCTGCTGCAGGACCCGACCCCGCTCGGCCGGTTCGACGTGGTGTTCTGCCGCAATGTGCTGATCTATTTCGACCAGCCGACCAAGACCCGCGTCCTCAACAGCGTCGCAAAGATGATGCCGGAAGACGGCTTCCTGTTCCTCGGCGGCGCGGAGACGGTGCTCGGCATCACCGACCGGTTCCAGATGGTGCCCGGCCAGCGCGGCGTCTATGGCGTCGCCACCGCCCAGCGCCCGGCAGCGGCATTCCCGCTGGCGGCCGTGGCGGGCGCGCAAAGGTAGGCAACAGAATCCCAAAACGGCATCGCCGGGCGAGAGGCCCGGCGATTGCGCTTCTGGTGGGCCAGGGAACAGGGCGTCCTAAGCGCTGACGCCTTCCTTCTTGGCGCCGGTGCGGGATTCTTCGGGATCGCGCAGCACATAGCCGCGGCCCCACACCGTCTCGATGTAGTTCTCCCCGCCGGTGGCGTTGCTGAGCTTCTTGCGCAGCTTGCAGACGAACACGTCGATGATCTTCAGCTCCGGCTCGTCCATCCCGCCATAGAGGTGGTTGAGGAACATCTCCTTGGTGAGGGTCGTGCCCTTGCGCAGCGAGAGCAGCTCCAGGATGCCGTATTCCTTGCCGGTCAGGTGCAGCGGCTGGGTTTCGACCTCGACCGTGCGGGTGTCGAGGTTCACCGTCAGCTTGCCGGTCTTGATCACCGATTCGGAGTGGCCCTTGGAGCGGCGCACGATCGCCTGGATGCGCGCCAGCAGTTCGCGCCGGTCGAACGGCTTGGTCAGGTAGTCGTCCGCGCCGAAGCCGAGGCCCTTGATCTTGTTGTCGAGTTCCGACAATCCCGAGAGGATCAGGATCGGCGTGTTGACGCGCGAGGAGCGCAGGCGGCGCAGCACCTCGTAGCCGTCGATGTCCGGCAGCATCAAATCCAGGATGATGATGTCGTAGTCGTAGAGCTTGCCGATCTCGAGACCGTCCTCGCCAAGGTCGGTCGTATCGACGATATAGCCCTCGGACTTGAGGATCAGTTCGATGCTCTGGGCGGTGTTTGCATCGTCTTCAACCAGCAACACGCGCATGGCCCCAAACTCCCAGCGATGGCGTCGACGATATTAATACAGATAAATGTTAACCATTTATCCCCAG
>DASSBF010000220.1:0-5761 GCA_035699005.1 Dongiaceae bacterium | reverse complement strand
GGCGGAGGCCTGGAAATATTGCGATCCGGAGAACCACGATCTGAAGCAGGCGCTCGCCGCCAAGCATGGCGTGTCGCCGGACAACATCATGGTTGGCGAAGGGATCGACGGATTGTTCGGATACGTCGTACGTCTATTTGTGGAGCCGGGCGTGACGGTCGCGACCTCGCTCGGCGCCTATCCGACCTTCAATTTCCATGTCGCGGGCTTCGGCGGGCGGCTGGTGACGGTGCCCTACGTGAATGATCGCGAGGATCCGGAATTGCTTCTGGAGCTGGCGAGGAGGGAACGGGCCCGGCTGCTCTTTTTCGCCAATCCCGATAACCCGATGGGGTCCTGGTGGGACGGCGCGGCTGTTCAGGCGATGATCGCGCGCCTGCCGACCGGCTGCCTGCTGTGCCTGGACGAGGCCTATTGCGAATTCGCGCCGCCCGGCACCACGCCGCCGATCGACGTGGCCAATCCCCAGGTCATCCGCTTCCGCACCTTCTCCAAAGCCTATGGCATGGCCGGCGCGCGCATCGGCTACGCGATAGGCGAAGCGGGTGTCGTCAAGAGCTTCGACAAAGTCCGCAACCATTTCGGCGTCAACCGGATCGCCCAGGCGGGCGGGCTGGCCGCCCTCGAAGACGAGGCGCATCTCCAGTGGGTGCTGGATGAGGTGAGGGCGTCGCGCGCGCGCATTGCATCGATCGCGCGCGCCGGCGGCCTCGCGCCGCTGCCGTCGGCCACCAATTTCGTCACGGTGGATTGCGGCCGGGATGGCGCCTATGCGCGCCGCGTGCTGGCGGCTCTCATCGACCGGGACGTGTTCGTCCGCATGCCGGGTGTCGCGCCACAGGACCGCTGCATCCGCGTCAGCACAGGCGCCAAGACCGATCTGGATGTCTTCGAATACGCACTGCCCCAGGCATTGAAAGTGGCCGGCCGATAGCCGTGCGGAATGCGCTCCCAGGGCGGTAGGCGCGCCGTCCTGGGTTAGTTTATTTTTTGTTAACTCGCGCGGTGTTCAATGAACCTACCCGCTGGCGGCCGTGGGGACGGTCGGTTTGCGCCAGCGCGGATCGAGGCGGGGTCGTGGCTGTCGACTTAAGTCAAAGCACGCGCAGATCGGGGCTGTGGCAAAGGCTCTGCGCCCTTGCCGTGTCGTTTGCCATGCCCGAGGAGCGCAGCACAGCCAGGATCGAGCCAAGGCTGCGCCCCCGCGCGATGGTCAGCCAGGATGCGCTGGTCAATCTCATCATCGATCACATCGACGCGGCCATCACGGTCTACGATGCGGACGGCAATCTGATCCGCGTCAACAAAAGCGCCGAGCGCATCAGCGGCTTCTCGTTCGCCGAGATGCGGAATCCCGCCACCTGGCGCCACATCATTCCGGGCGACGACCATCGGCGCGTCATGCAGATCCTGGGCCTGCGGCGCCCCGCGGATTTCCCGGTCGTGAATACCAACCCGTGGATCCACAAGGACGGCACGCGCCGGCTGCTGCGCTGGTCCAATGCGGCCCTGCCCGATTCCACCGGCGGGGTGGGCATGATCGTCTGCATCGGCTTCGACATCACCGATCAGCACCAGCTCGAGATGACTTTGACCCAGGCGAAAAACGAGGCGGAGCAGGCGAGCCGCGCCAAGTCCGAGTTCCTCGCCAATATGAGCCACGAGCTGCGCACGCCCTTGAACGCGATCCTCGGCTTCTCGCAGGTGATCCGTGACCGGCATTTCGGCGACGATGCCGGGCGCTACAACGAATACGCGGCCAACATCCACGACAGCGGCGAGATGCTGCTCGCCCTCATCAGCGACATCCTCGAAATGTCCAAGCTGGAGGCCGGCAAGCTGAAGCTGACGGAGGAGGTGGTGGACCTGGGCCACGCGGTCGAATGCTGCCGCAAGATGGTGGCCGGCCGGGCCCAGGATGGCGGCATCGATCTCGCCTGCTCGCTGCCTGGGCCGGTCGCGCTGCGCGGGGACCAGCGCGCGCTGAAGCAGATCCTGCTCAACCTCATGTCCAACGCCGTCAAGTTCACCCAGCCGGGCGGCCACGTCTCGGTGACGGTGGACAGGGCGGCCGACGGCGACATCCGCCTCGTGGTGGCGGACAGCGGCATCGGCATCCATCCGGCGGCCCAGCATCGCGTGTTCCAGCCGTTCTTCCAGGTCGATCACGCAACGACGCGCAGCAAGGCCGGAACCGGCCTCGGCCTTCCCATCACCAAGCACCTGGCGGAACTGCACGGCGGCAAGATCGGGATCGACAGCGCGCCCGGAATCGGCACTACTGTCACGGTGACTCTGCCCGCGTCGCGGGCCGTCAACCGGGACAGTGCAGGATGAGCCGCAGCATCACGCCGATCTCCAGGACACCATTCAAGCCATACGATCTCGAAGGGCCGGTTCAGCCGGACATGTCATGGTTGCCGGTCAGCTACCGCAAGGAAAGCGGCGCCGGCAGCTATCTCATGCGCATGCAACCCGGCGCCCGCACCATTGCCCATGACCATCCGGGCTACGAGGAATTCCTCGTCCTGGAGGGCGAGTTGATCGATTCCGACGGCACGACCTTCAAGACCGGCGATTTCGTGTCCTTTGCCCCCGGCACGCACCACTGGTCGCGCACCGAAACCGGCTGCCTGCTCGCCGTGTTCGAGTGGCGGGAGAAAGACTGACGGCACTCCCTTGTCGAAGCGGGAAGGAGTGCTGCCAGCACTTGAATATTGAATCTACGCTGCCTGCTTGAACACCGTATCGGCGTGCCGGCCGGCGGGTTTGCGCTCGGTCGCGGGCCTTTCCGTCTCCATGGTGGTTTGCGCGGTGTCCGCGATGTCGCTGGCCGCGAGCCGGCAGGTCTCGAGGATGCGATTGCCCTGATCGACATAGTGGTCGACCGCGCATTGCAGCCAGCTCTGCTGCAGCGCCAGCATGTCATTGAAGCTGCGGCACTCGGACCATGCGCGCATGGTTGCCGTGTTGGCGTCAAGCCGCCGCTGCACGAAGCCGGTGAACTCCTCGCGCATCGCCGCAAACAGCCGCCCGTAGGTCTCTCCGGAGTGGCCGAACTGCTGTGACAGGCGCTCCGCCAGTTGCGCCTGGAGATCGACCGCACCGCGAGCCGCCGCTTTTTCGGATTTCCGCATTGTCATCTCCCACATGAGAACATCCGGACCGCTTCGGCCGGACACTTTGTCGCGACAGCGCCCGCCCCCGGGGCTTGCCACTTCTCCTGCCGGTGTGTGCGCGTCATTGCGCGCTTGTCCGCGTCGGCCATTGTATCGTCAATTCGTGGCCGAGAGCGCGAAGCGTGGAATATGCCGGTCGCTTCGCTTGCGGAGGCGAGGCATCGTAGCCGAACCACAATGGCTCACGCGAGTCAAAATTCGGCGCTGTTGCGTGATTCTGGATGACGGCCCGAAGCAGTCCATGGATGACAACGCTGCCAATCGCGCTGGTTCAGTCCGTTCCGGCGGAATCGTTCCAGCATGCATGAGGATTCCGCTCTTGGCCCGGCGCGGCCGCACTCGCTATGGTGAGCCACCGAAATTTGAGCCACCTGTTCCGTGACGAAACCAGAACGTTCCAGCCAGCCTCCCAAGCCGCGCAACACGCTGAAGGTCGCCCGCAGGGCGGTGCGCGACATTCGGCGCGAGCAGCTCATCGAGGCCGCGATCCGCGCCATCAGCCAGCACGGCATCGGCGAGACGACCATCGCCGACGTGGTGCAGGAAGCCGGCATGGCCAACGGCTCGGTCAACCAGTATTTCGCCAGCAAGGACATGCTGCTGCTGGAAGCCCTGCGCGCGGTGACGGGAGAGTTCCGCGACATCTGGCACCAGGCGCGCGCCAGGGCGGGGGAGGACCCGGGCGCGATCCTCGAGGCGGTGACCATGGCGCAGCTCCATCCAAAGGTGTGCAGGCACGAGCGCATCTCGGTCTGGGTCGCCTATTGGAGCGAGACCCGGTTCCGCCCGCAATACCTGGAGGTCTGCACCGAAAGCGACGCCGAGTATGGTGAGGCGCTGATGGCCGCCTGCCGCACGCTGGCGCAGTCGGGGCACTACCGGAACCTGGACGCGGAGAAAGCCGGCCAGTTCCTGCTGGCTGCCGGCGACGGACTCTGGGTCAATATCATGCTGGGCCTGCTGAGCCGCGAGCGCGCGGTCGATCTGTTGCGCGCGCACCTCAAGAGCGTGTTCCCGAAGCACTACTAGCCGGAGCATTTTCCGCCGAAGTGGGATGCCGGTTCGGCGCGGAAAATGCGACCAGCATCAGCCCGGCCAGTCGTTCCAGCCCCATCCTTCCGCGAGCCGGAGGCAGGCCTGCCAGCCTTCGACCGTCTCGGTGGTCGAGGCGCCGCGCAGCGGGGCCGCCGCGCTGGCGTGGGCGAGGGCCAGGCACCGCTCGAGGCTCCAATCCTCATGCAGGCCATACAGCATGCCGGCGGCGAACGCGTCGCCGGCACCGTTGGCTCCGACGATGGCCGATTGCGGCACGCGCACGGAGGGGCGCCACGTCGCCGCGCCTTCCCGCGTCATGGCGATGGCGCCGGTCGGGAAATGAACCACCAACAGCGCCATGCTGCCGCGCGTCAGGACCTGATGGGGCGCCCTCAGGCAGGCAGCGATGTCGGTGATGCCTTCCCGGTAGGTCGCTTCGCCGGCGAGGGCGCCGATCTCCCAGTCGTTCGCCACCAGGTAGTCGAGGTGCGGCAGGCAGGGATGGAGAATGCCGGCCAGGCGCCGCGGCTCAATCATCACCAGCTCGAAATTGGTGCTGAGGCCGGCGGCCTTCGCCTTCCTGAGGACCGCGACCCAGCCGTTCGCCTCGCCCTGCCACGGAGTATCCAGCAGCTGATGCACGCCTGGCAGGCCGAGATGGAAGATGCGCCCGCTGGTCCGCGCGAAATCGAAATGATCCGGCGTCAGCAGGGCCGCCGCGCCGGGATGGAAGAGGTGGGTGCGCCGGCCGGTCCTGCGCGAGCCGAAGCAGTCGGTGAACTGGGTTCGGCAGCTCCTGGGTGACGGCGATCTGGCGGCGATCGATGCCGAAGCTGTCCGCGTGGGTGCTTGACCGCGCTGTTGCGGAACAGATCGCGCTCGTTCAGCCGCTCCAGGTTGGAAGCCGACACCAGCATGATATCGACGATGTCCTGCCGCACGATGGCAGCGATCTGGTCCAGGAATTCCGCGCGGGTGCGATAGCGCGCCCAGGTGCCGTCCGGCTGGCGATGCGGCGCGGCGCCCGTCAGGCTCGACCCCATGTCGCTGTCCTTGGCACCCGCGATGATGAAGTCCGTCCGCCTGTATTGGCCGGACCTGATGCCGGCAAGCTTGGCATCCAGGCGCTTCATGGACTCACCTCCCAGGGTGCGCGCTATTTCCAGACTTTGCCGGCAACCCGCATGAAATTGCCGCCGAGCACACCCAAGACTTCCCGGTCGCGGAAGCCACGCCGAACCATGGTTTCCGTGATCTCGAGCAGCTGCTTCGGCGGCACGTAGGAAGTGGCGTGCTTGCCATAGCCTTCACTGAGCGGCCAGTACTTCTGGTTGGCGCCGACCAGGTCGTCGACATCGTTGGCATCGAACGCGTAGTCGAGCGCGATCCCGACATGCTCAGCACCTACCAGGTCCGCCATGTGGGCGACATGATCGACGAAGGTCTCGCTGCGGATGTCGTTCTCGCCCAGGAACATGCTGACGCCGTTGATGCCGATCACGCCTCCCGTCCTGGCGCAGGCCCTGATCTGCTCGTCGACGATGTTG
>DASSBF010000219.1:0-3554 GCA_035699005.1 Dongiaceae bacterium | reverse complement strand
CAGCCGCGCGCGCTCGCGAGAGCGCCAACTGGCAGGGCCGCAGCGCTGCATCACCCCCCATCCCAACCTTCCCCCACATGGGGGGAAGGGGTTCGCCGCGTGTGTTCGCTCGTCTGCTCTTTCACTTGCGATAGCCCTGCCCTTGTGGGGGAGAGGGGCAACTCCTGGAGGCTCGGTCCCACAACGATTGTCTTGTCCCGCAGGAAGGAAGAGATCTTCGTTGGTCGCCCTGCAAGCATTGCTTAACCAGGCCGCGCCTATGCTCCGGCTCTCTCTCTTCGGCCGAGGCGGCAACGTGAGCGGGCAGAATCACCCTACCGGCGAGATCATGGAGCTGCGCCAGTTGCGCGACTTGACCATCGCGGAATGCGGCGGGGCCGCGTGGCAATGGGGCGCGCTGCTGCGCGACAAGGCGGGCAAGGATCGGCTCTACGGCATCGCGGTCGCGGCGCTCTATGGTTCGCTCGCCATCCTGCTGATGGCGCTGGTCGCGGCGGTCAACGCACTGGAACTGGCGCGGCCGCAGCTCGCCGTGCAGCTTGCGCTGGCGGCGATCGCGGCCGCCGGGTCGGTCGTGCTGGTGCAGTGGCGCACCAGGCGGGCGCAGGCCCGCTACCTCGACCAGTTCCGCGCGGGCGACCGCTATTTCATGACGCCGGGCGGGCTGCGGCGCGAGGTCCCTGGCGGCTTCGGCCTGATCGGCTGGCCCGGCATCGCCGGCATCCTCGACAGCCGCGAGCGCCTCACCATCCTCACCGACCGTGGCGGCGCCCTCATCCTCACCAAGGCCGCGTTCGCCGGCCAGGATGTCGAAGCCTTCGGTGCGGAACTGCGCCGCCGCTGGGCCGCCGCGCGGGGCGCCGCAGCGGCATAGCGGGGGCTTGCGCGCGGCCGCCGCGGCGACGCTAGCGGCCCTTCTTGCGCTGGCCGTCTTCCAGCTTGACCGAGACCTTGAGCTTGGTGCGGTAGGCCTCGACCTTGCCGCCTTCGATCACCAGGTCCTGCTCCACCACCTCCGCGACGCGCAGATCGCGCATGGTGAGGGAGGCGCGCTTGACCGCGGCGGCCGCCGCATCCTCCCACGACTTGGTGCTGGTCCCGATCAATTCGAGGATCTTGTAGACGCTCTCGGCCATGGTCTCCTCCCGGGGATTTATTGCTGAGGACTGCTGGATGACGGCTGCGCCCGCGCCTTGGACAGCGGCGCGGCCCGCTCACTATAGTCGCTCGCCGCAGCCGCGATCCAGGGAGAAGCCGCCATGCCCAACCTCATCGATCTTTCCATCCCCGTCCGGCATGGCGACGGGCGGCTGGGCCTGGAGGTGCAATTCTCGACGCCCTACAGCTACGAGACCTGCGGCTGGCAGGGCTCGTCGTTCTCGATGTTCGCGCACTACGCGACCCATGTCGATGCGCCCAACCACTTCATCCGTGGCGGCAAAGGCATCGACGAGGCGCCGATCCGGCGGCTGATGGGGGCGGCGGCGCTGGTCGCGCTCGACGACCACGGCGCGGCCAAGGCGATCGCCGGCGACACGCTGGAGGATCGCGGCCGCCATGTGCGGCGCGGCGACATCGCGATCCTGCGCACCGGCTGGAGCGACCGGCACTGGGGAGAGCCGGTGTTCTGGGCCGACGGCCCCTATCTCGATGTCAGCGCCGCCGACTGGCTGGTGGAGCGCGGCGTGAAGGCCGTGGTCTACGACTTCTCCGAGGAATACGCGGTGCGCCAGGCGGGCTTCCGCGGCGAGGATTGCGCCATCCATCACCGCATCCTGGGCGAGGAGATCTACAACATCGAATACGTCCACAATCTCGGCAAGATCAGCGCGCCGCGCCTCGCCATCCTTGCCCTGCCGCTGAAGCTCGCCGGCCTCGACGGCGCCCCGGCGCGCGTGGTGGCGATCGAGGGCATGGAGTTTCCCGAGGAGTTCAGCGTCAGCGCATAGCGGCCACGCTCGGCCACGCAAACCGGAGCCGTGGCACCTGGCCGGTCCGTGCCAGCCCCCTCAAGTCCTTATCGAAGCATGACAATCGCCCGATGGAACCATCCTCGCGGGGTGGTGTTTCCGTGGAGCGGCCGCGTGGACGGGCTCATGACGAATTCGGACGAATATCGCCGTCGAGCGGGGGAATGCCTTCTGTTCGCCCAGTATGTGACAGGTGAGATGAGCAGGAACCTGCTGCTGCGCATGGCGTTCGGCTGGAACGATCTCGCCGAGCGGGCGGATCAGCAGAAATCATCCGCCGACCGCGCCGCCCGCGACGAGGACAAGTCCAGGACATAGCCTGCCAGGACATGGCCGGGTTAGGTTTCGGCCGGCAGGCGCCGCAGGAACGGCGCCTTGCGGCGCGCTCAGCCTTGCACCAGGACCGCACCCGGCGGTACCCGGTGCTGCAGCTTGCGGCAGGGGCCTGGCGGCGGCTGGTGGCCGGGGGGCCGGTCGGGGAACCAGATCCGGCACATGCCCGGCGGCGGCAGATGGCCCGGCGGCACGTGCACGGCCTCGCCCTGGTAGACCGGGCGGCCCTGATAGACCGGTCCCTGGTAGACCGGCCTTGGCCGCTCGTAGACCGCGCAGCCCGCGAGTGCGGCCGCTGCGGCAAGGGCGCAGGGGCGCAGGAATGACCGGTTGAAGACTCGCAGCATATTTGCTCCTTTCGCGGCGACGGCAAGCGTGGCCAAATCCATGTGAACACGCCGTGAATAACGGGCCGCGCGCATGGGAGCCTGTGGCGGCTCGCGCCGATTTGAAGCCGGGCGGCAGACGGCATCCCCGTGCTCGCGCGCATGTGAACGCAAAATTGCGAAAGAGGAGCAGGCAACCATGATCGTGCGCATGTGGCGCGGCCAAGCCATGGCCGCGAATGCCGATGCCTGCCAGCGCTTCGTCACGGGCCAGGTGTTCGCCGGACTCCCGGCGATTCCCGGCCATCGCGGCGCCTATCTCCTGAAGCGGCCGGTCGGCGAGGAGGTGGAGTTCATCGCGGTGACGCTGTGGGATTCGCTGGATGCGATCCGCGGGTTCGCCGGCGAGCACATCGAGCACGCCGTGGTGGAGCCCGAAGCGCGCGCCGTGCTGTCAAGCTTCGACGATGTCGTACGCCACTTCGAGCTGGCGCACGCAACGGACTGCGCCTGAGCGCCAGCGACGGCGGGTCATCGCATGCCGCGTGTACGGGCAAGCGGACGCGCGTGACGGAGCCAGCCCGCCGCGCCAGAGCCATCGCATGTCGAGTGGATGGACAAGCGGACGGGCGTGATAGCTTCTTCCCCACGAGGCAGGGCTATCGCATGTGGACAGCTGAGCATCTTCTCCCGCCCCCAATATGGGGGCGGGTTGGGGTGGGGGAAGCGAGCGAAGGCTGTCTCACACCGAAACGCGGCTTCCCCCTCCCGCCTCCCCCATGTTGGCAGGGCTATCGCAAGTGAAAGAGCAGACGAGCGAACACACGCGGCGAACCCCTTCCCCCCATGTGGGGGAAGGTTGGGATGGGGGGTGATGCAGCGCTGCGGCCCTGCCAGTTGGCGCTCTCGCGAGCGCGCGCGGCTG
>DASSBF010000218.1:0-19916 GCA_035699005.1 Dongiaceae bacterium | reverse complement strand
GGTCGCCTGCATGGCGCTGTCGGGCATGGTGGGCAACGAGCTGGTGATGCCGTTCCTGCTGCGCCACAACCACAAGATGACCGGCAATATCGGCCGGCGCGCGCTGCTGGTGCGGCGCCTGTCGGTGATCGCCATCCTGCTTGCCGCCTACGCCTATCACCGCTCGGTCGCGGGCAACCTGCCGCTCGCCACCATCGGCATGGTGTCGTTCTGCGCGGTCGCCAATTTCGCGCCGCCGCTGCTGCTCGGCCTCTATTGGCGGCGCATGCACCGCTACGGCGTGATGGCGGGGCTGGCCGGCGGCTTCTTCGTCTGGTTCGCGGCGGTGCTGTGGCCGACGCTGGAGCAGGGCGCCGCGCTGCTGGTCCTGCCGGCGGCGGGGCCGCTCGCCTGGTTCGCGCCGCTGCCGCGCGGCTTCCTGGTCGGGATGGCCGCCAACATCGCGCTGCTGGTCGGCGTCTCGCTGCTGACCCGGCCGCAGGGCCGCGACCTGCGCCAGGCCGATTCCTTCGTCGGCGATGCCGAGACCGACGCGCCGGTCGCCGCCGCCAGCGAACAGGCGCGCGATCTGGCCCAGCTCCAGGAACTGGCCGCGCGCTTCATCGGGGACGAGCGGGCGGCCGCGGCGTTCGCGGGCATCACGCTGTCCGGCCCGGCCGCCTACGAATTCGTGGAGCGGCTGCTGTCCGGCACCATCGGCGCTGCCTCCGCCCGGGTGGTGGTCGGGGCCGCGCGCCGCCGCGCCCTGTGGATGCCGGGATCGGTGCGCGAGGTGCTGCACGACGCGACCGCCGCGATCCGCTACAACGCCGACCTGCTGCGCAAGACGCTGGATCATGTCGGCCTCGGCATCGCGGTGTTCGATTCCGAAGGCAAGCTCGAGATCTGGAACGAGCGGTTCGCGACCCTGGTCGGCGCGCCGCGCGCGCGGCTGGAAACCGGCGTTTCCGCGGCGCAGCTCGCCGACTGCGCGCCGATCCTCGCCGAGCTGACCGCCTGGAACGCGCCGCCGATGCGCGAGCAGCACCTGCCCGACGGCAGCTTCACCGAGCTGCGCATCGACCCGCTGACCGGCGGCGGCATCGTCGTCACCGCCAGCGACGTAACCGAGCGCGTGCGCGCCGCCGAGGCGCTGCGCGACAGCGAGCGGCGCACCCGCATCGTCACCGACAACATCCCGGTCCTGATCGCCTATGTCGACCGCGACCATCGCTACCGCTTCACCAACCGCGCCTACCAGGCGACCATGCGCGTCGCCGCGGCGGAAAGCGAAGGGCGGCACGTGTCGGAGATCCTGGGCGAAGCGCGCTATCGCCGGCTGCTGCCGTACATGGAGGGGGTGCTGGCCGGCACGCCGCAGAGCTTCGAGATCGAATTCCCCACCAACGATTCCCAGATCGAGATGGCGAGCGGGACCTATCTGCCGCATGTCGACGCGCAGGGCCACGTGGTCGGGTTTTTCCTGCTCTATGTCGACATTACCCACCGGCGGCGGGCCGAAGAAGCCCTGCGCGTCGTGAACGAATCGCTGGAGCGGCGGGTCGTCCAGCGCACGGCGGAGCTGGAGGCCGCGCGCGCCAAGGCGGAAGAAGCCAACATCGACAAGACCCGCTTCATCGCCGCCGCCAGCCACGATCTGCTGCAGCCCCTGCATGCCGCGCGGCTGTTCGTCGCCGCGATGGCGGAGCGCCACCCGCGCGACGAGCTGGTGGAGAAGGTCGATCACGGGCTGGGCGCGGTCGAATCGCTGCTCGATGCGCTGCTCGACATCGCCAAGCTCGATGCGGGCGCCGTCCGGCCGGAGGTGCGCGCGGTCGCGGTCGGGCCGCTGCTGGACTCGCTGATCGCCTCGTTCGCGCCGATCGCGGAGAAGCAGGGGGTCGAGCTGCGCTGCGTGCCCACCAACGCCGTCACCAGGAGCGACCCGGCGCTGCTGCGCCGCGTGCTGCAGAACTTCCTCTCCAACGCCATCCGCTATGGCCACCGGCCGGGCCGCTCCGCCCGCGTGCTGCTGGGCTGCCGGCGCGGGGCGGATCTCACCATCGCCGTGATCGACAATGGCCCCGGCATCGCCCCGGAGCAGCAGCAGGCGGTATTCCAGGAGTTCACCAGGCTGCGCACGCCCGGGCGCGACGGCGAGCGCGGCCTCGGCCTCGGCCTTGCGATCGTCGACCGGATCGCGCGCGTCCTCGGCCATCGCATCCAGTTGCGCTCGCAGCCGGGGAAGGGCGCGGCGTTCTCGATCGCCGTGCCCTTGGCGCCGGTGTCCGAGGTGCGGATGCCGGCCGCCATCCCGGTCGCCGCCCGCTCGCGCCGGTTCCGGCACGCCCCGCTGGTGGTGTGCATCGATGACGAGCGCCAGGTGCGCGAAGGCATGGCGGCGCTGCTCGGCTCCTGGGGCTGCGAAACAGCGCTCGGCGAGAGCGTGGAGGAAATCCAGGCGGCGCTCGGAGACGGCGCGCGCGCTCCCGATCTGCTGCTGATCGACCTGCATCTGGCTGACGGGGAGGACGGACTCTCGGCCATCGCGCGCCTGCGCCAGCGCTGGGGCGCCGACCTGGCGGCCGCCCTCGTCACCGCCGATCGCGATCCCGCCACCGCCGCAGCCGCCCGCCGCCAGCGCGTCGACGTGCTGCTGAAGCCGGTGAAGCCGGCGCAACTGCGCGCCCTGATCGCCCAGCGCGCCGCGAGCGCGGAGTAGAGAGCACGCTCCGCTCGCCCCAGCCCCCGTCACCCCGGACAGCTGCGTCGAGCGCAGCGATGACGCTGCGTGATCCGGGGTCCATGGTCGAACCGCACGAGCGGTGGCGGAATGGATCCCGGCTCAAGGCCAGGCTCAAGGCCGGGATGACGGAAGAGAAGGCTGATCCACTTGCGCGAACCTACGCTTCATCCGCGATCGGCGCCGGACTCGGCGCGCCCGGCTCCAGCGCCAGGCGCTGCGCCAGCACGATGGCCTGCGAGCGGGAATGGACCCCCATCTTGCGCAGGATCTCGGTGACATGCGCCTTCACCGTCGCCTCGCCGATCTGCATGTCGTAGGCGATGATCTTGTTGGCCTTGCCTTCGGCCATCAGCGCAAACACGCGGTGCTGCTGCGGCGTCATGCGCGCGGCGCGGGTGGCGAGGTCCGCGTCCGACGACGACAGCGCGCCGTCGCCGGCACTGGGCGGCAGGATGATCTCGCCGCGCATGACGGCGCGCACCGAGGCGATGATCTCCTCCATCGGCGCGGATTTCGGGATGAAGCCGGCGGCGCCCATTTCCACCACCTGGCGCATCGCCGCCGGGTTGCGGGTGGCCGAAACGATGACGAGCGGCGCGCTCGGAAAGCCGGCGCGCAGGGCCGCGACGCCCGCCAGCCCCTGCATGCCCGGCATGTCGAGATCGAGGATGACGAGGTCGGCATCCGGCCGCCCGGCGATCGCGGCGCTGGCCTCGTCCAGGGTGCCGGCGAGCGCCACCTCCACCTTGGGGAACGCGCCGCGCAGGGCGAGCGCCAGCGCATCCCGCACCATCGGATGATCGTCCGCCACGATGAACGTCACGTCCGGCAGGTCCCTGTCCTCCGCCAGCCTCGCCGGCGCAAGGGTAGCACAGATTGCGCCCCGCCGAGGCTCCGCGAGCCGCCCTTGATTCCGGGTGCCGCGACGGCCAGGATGAAAATCTGCGCCGCTTCCTGCGACTCGGGGGCCCATGCCCAGCCAAGCAGCGAATGAAAATCCCGCCAGGGTTGCGCTGGTCACCGGCGCGGCAAAGCGCATCGGGAAGTCGATCGCTCTGCGGCTGGCGGAGAATGGCTGGCACGTCGCGGTGCACTATCGCAAATCGGCGGCCAAGGCCGAAGCGGTGGCGGCCGAGATCCGCTTGCGCGGCGGCAAGGCCATGACGGTCGAGGCCGATCTTTCGCGGGAACAGGAGGTCGAGACCATCGTCCCCAAGGTGGCCGAGCACTTCGGTGCGCTGAGCCTGCTGGTGAACAACGCCTCGGTGTTCGAGATGGACAAGGCCGACACGGCGACGCGGGCGAGCTGGGATCGGCACATCGAAACCAACCTGCGCGCGCCCCTCGTCCTCTCGCAAGCCTTCGCCCGCCAATACACCTCGGAGAGCGGTGGCAACATCATAAACCTGCTGGACCAGCGGGTGTGGAAGCTGACGCCCTACTTCCTCAGCTACACGGTCGCGAAGACGGGGTTGTGGGCGTTGACCCGTACCCTGGCCCTGTCCTATGCGCCGCGGATCCGGGTGAACGCCATCGGGCCGGGCCCGACCCTGCCCTCGCCGCGCCAGAGCGAGGAGCAGTTCACCCGTCAGTCGGCCGCCATGCCGCTCGGCCATGGCGCCACGCCGCACGAGATCGCCCGGGCGGTCCTGTTCATCCTCAGTTCGACCTCCATGACGGGGCAGATGATCGCGCTCGACGGCGGCGAGCATCTGGGCTGGCAGGTGCCGGGCAAAGGCTATCAGCCGCGCGAATAGGCGCCCCTGATCTCCACAAAAAGCTGGGAAATCGCGGGCCTTTTCGCGGCGATTTGCTTCGCCTCCGGAATAGATTCGCCGCCGCCCGCTTCCTATATTAGGGTTCATCGAGAGCCCGCGCCGAAGGCGCGGGGCCAGAGTGCGATATCAGCGAGAGCCCCAGGGTGCGGCTCTCCTCACCAGCCCCAGAGTGCGGCGAGCGTCCGAAAGGATCGAAGCCATCATGTCTCCCGCGGAGAGAGTGACCGCATTGCCGGCCGCATTGCACGGCCGCACCGTGAGGGTGTTCGTGCGCGATCTGATCCTGCCCTGCCGAATCGGCGTCTACAGTCATGAAAAGGACGGCGAACAGCGCGTGCGCATCAATCTGGAGCTGGCCTGCATCGAGCACCCGGCGATCAATGACGAGCACCACAACGTCGTGTGTTATGCGGACGTGGTGGAGGACATCCGCCGGCTTCTGGCGCAGGGCCACATCAACCTGGTGGAGACGCTGGCGGATCGGATCGCCACGCAGTGCCTGGCGGATCGCCGCGTCCTCAGCGCCAAGGTGAGGGTCGAGAAACTCGACGTCATGCCCGATGCGGGCGCGGTTGGCGTGGAGATCGAGCGGCACCGCGTTAATCGTTAATTTTGGCCCGGCAAAAGCGCCCTGCAGCCCTGCACAGGGCATGGGATTCTCGCGGAAATCCGCCATTTTTTTGCCTGCCATATGACGAAAATGGCCGAGTTCCGCGGGATTCTGAGGAAGTTGTGCACAGCGGCCCAGGCGAGTCCAGGCGTTCGGCGAGAGTCAAGCACTAATCGAGTCGGTGACCGGTTGATGACAGCTTGATTCACTGAAACCGCGTTATTTCAATTGGATAGGTTCGCGTGCCTAGTTTTTGTGCAACAGCCGAGGGCGGCGGGAATCCAAGACTGACACATTTGTGAAGCGGCCTTGTCGACAGACTTATCCACAGGATTCGTGGATATCTGGACTGGTTGGTCAAACCACGACTCCGGTTGGTAAACGGAATCGCGGAGTCGCGCGGTTCGCAGCCGCCGATTTGTCCGCCAGCGACACATCGAAAGGTGCGCAGCCGCATCTCAGGCCGGATTTGACCGTTGCCTCGGTGCGGCGTAATCGGGGTCGCAGCAAACGCCGGACCATCATGAGCGCGAAAGCCAACAAGCCCGACCCTGTCGATGCCATCGACGACCTGCCGGAACCGGTCGAAACGCCGCCTGGAACCCTTGGCGGCGGCCCCCGGGGCGTCTTGAGCCAGGGTCTGGAGGTGATCCGCGACCGGGTGAAGACCCTGCCTGCCGGGCCCGGCGTCTATCGGATGATCAATGCCCGCGGCGATGTGCTTTATGTCGGCAAGGCGCGAGACCTGCGCAAGCGCGTCTCGTCCTACACCCAGATCTACCGGCTGGACATGCGGCTGCGGCGCATGGTGGCGGAGACCGCGACCATGGAGTTCGTCGCGACCCACACCGAGGTCGAGGCCCTGCTGCTGGAGGCCAACCTCATCAAGCGCTACCTGCCGCGCTACAACGTGCTGCTGCGCGACGACAAGAGCTTCCCCTACATCGCCATCACCGGCGACCATCCGGTGCCGCAGATCACCAAGCATCGCGGCGCACGCAACCGGCCGGGCGAGTATTTCGGGCCGTTCGCCTCCGCCGGCGCGGTCAACCGCACCATCGTCGCCCTGCAGCGCGCCTTCCTGCTGCGCAATTGCAGCGACAGCATGTTCGCGATGCGCACGCGGCCTTGCCTGCAATACCAGATCAAGCGCTGCTCCGCGCCCTGCGTGCAACGCATCTCGGCCGAAGATTATGGCGAACTGGTGCGCCAGGCACGCGATTTCCTGACCGGGCAGAGCCGCGAGATCCAGGACCGCCTGGTCCTTGAGATGCGCGCTGCCAGCGACGCGCTGGATTTCGAGCGCGCCGCGCGCCTGCGCGACCGCATCCAGGCCCTGACCCAGATCCAGTCGCGCCAGGACATCAACCTCGCCGGGGTCGAAGAGGCCGACGTGATCGCGGCCTGGCAGCAGGCCGGGCAGACCTGCATCCAGGTCTTCTTCTTCCGCAACCACGGCAATTACGGCAACCGGGCCTATTTCCCGTCGCACGACAAGAGCGCGGAACTGCCCGACGTGCTGGCCGCCTTCATGGGCCAGTTCTACGAGAACAAGCGGCCGCCGCGCCTCATCCTGGTGAGCGACGAGCCCACTGAATGCGATCTGATGTCCGAGGCGCTGACGGTGCGCGCCGGCGCCAAGGTCGAAATTGTGGCGCCCCAGCGCGGCGACAAGCGCAAAGCCGTGGACCATGCGCTGCTGAACGCCAAGGAGGCGCTGGCGCGCCGCGCCGCCGAATCCGGCACACAGCAGAAGCTGCTGCGCGGCATTGCCGACCTGTTCGGGCTGGACCAGCCGCCGAAGCGGATCGAGGTCTATGACAACAGCCACATCTCCGGCACCAACCCGTACGGCGCGATGATCGTCGCCGGGCCGGACGGTTTCATGAAGAACCAGTACCGCAAGTTCGCCATCCGGTCCACGGCGCAGGGTCCGGGTCCGGGTCCGGCCCCGGCCGCGGAGCCGGCGGAACTGGGGCCGACCGGCGATGTGCGGGCGGACGAGGCCGAAAGCGAGGCGGAGCGCGCGGCCGTTGCGATGGACGATGCCTCGATCAGGACCGAGATCCAGCCCGGCGACGACTACGCCATGATGCGCCAGGTCCTGACCCGGCGCTTCTCGCGCGCGATCCGCGAAGACCCGGAGCGCCAGAGCGGCACTTGGCCCGATCTCGTGCTGATCGACGGCGGCCTTGGGCAGCTCTCCGCCGCGCTCGACGTGTTCCGCGAGCTTGGCCTCGACGATGTCCCGGTGGCCGCGATCGCCAAGGGGCCGGACCGCAATGCCGGCCGCGAGCGCTTCTTCCTGCCCGGCCGCGAGCCGTTCCTGCTCGACCCCAGGAATCCCGTGCTCTATTTCCTGCAGCGCCTGCGCGACGAGGCCCACCGGTTCGTGATCGGTGCGCACCGGGCCAAGAGGTCGGCGATGATCGGCAAGTCAGAGCTGGACCAGATCGCCGGCATCGGTGCCAAGCGCAAGAAAGCGCTGCTGCTGCATTTCGGCTCGGCCCGCGCGGTCGCGCGCGCGGGTCTTTCGGATTTGTGTGCGGTCGAGGGAATCAGCGAAACCGTCGCCAAAAAGGTCTATGACCACTTTCATGGCGGCTGAGCCGCGCGCTTGAAGCACGGCAGTCGAATGCCAAGATTTGAGACAAAGGCAGACCAGGAGCTTGCAACCCAGCAACAGCACTGTGACATCCCGCCTGTGACACGTCAGAGGCGATTTGCTATCCTCCCCATCGATCGGAGCCCAGACCGCCTTCCATGCTGAATTTCGCCAACATTCTCACCATGTCCCGCATCGCGGCGATTCCCGCGATCGTCGGCTTCATGATGCTGCATGCGCCGGTCTGGCATTGGGTGGCCCTGGCGCTGTTCGTGCTGGCCTGCGCGACCGACTGGTTCGACGGCTATGTGGCGCGCCGCCTGGACCAGGTGTCGCCGCTCGGCCGCTTCCTCGATCCGATCGCCGACAAGCTGGTGGTGGCGGCCGTGCTGATGATCCTGGTCTCGGTGCGCCACATCGACGGTTGGGCCATCCTGGCGGCGCTCATCATCCTGTGCCGCGAGATCCTTGTCAGCGGCCTGCGCGAGTTCCTGGCGGAGCTGCGCGTCGGCGTGCCGGTCAGCATGCTCGCCAAGTGGAAGACCGCCGTGCAGATGATCGCCCTCGGCTTCCTCATCGTCGCCCGGCCCACCGGCGAGCTGCCGATCGACGCCATGCTGATCGGCGAGATCCTGCTCTGGATCGCGGCCGGCCTGACGCTCGTCACCGGCTACGACTACATGATGATCGGCTTGAAGCACATGGCGGCCGAGCAACCGGCGGACCCGCGCGCCGGCCGATCGCCCGACGCCGGCTAGCCTCGCGCGGAATGGCATGAAGATCCTCGGCCTCGGCGGATGGAGCGGCGCCGGCAAGACGACACTGCTAAGCAGGCTCATCCCCGAACTCACCGGGCGCGGCGTCACCGTCTCCACCATGAAGCATGCGCATCACGGGTTCGATGTCGACCAGCCGGGCAAGGATTCGTACATCCATCGCCAGGCGGGTGCGACCGAGGTGCTGGTCGCGTCGGAGAAGCGCTGGGCGCTGATGCACGAAACGCGGCAGGCGAGCGAACCCAGCGCCGCGGAGCTGTCGAAGAACATGAGTCCGGTCGACCTCCTGCTGGTCGAAGGCTTCAAGCGCGAGGCGCACGACAAGCTCGAAATCTACCGCGCCGGCAACGACAAGCCGCTGCTCTCGACCGGCGATCCGACCTATGTCGCGATCCTCTCCGACGCGCCCGTGAGCGGCACCAACCTGCCGGTCATCGATCTCAACGACATCCCGGCGATCGGCGATTTCATCGTGCGGCACTGCGGGTTGCGCGAGAAAGGGTAGCTCTCGGCCCCGCCCTCATCCGCCCTCCCAATCCTCGCCTCCGAAGAGGGAAGGAGTAGTGCCTGCCGCGAGGCATTCCTTTGCCAGTGCCGGCGTCACCTTCCGCTGCTGCGCCAGGGCGGCGCGGTCGATGCGGGCGACCATCTCCGCCGCGGCAGCGAACGAGCGCTCCACGCGGCTCGCCACGTAGCGCAGCACATCCTCGTTCACCTCGAGCCCGCGGTCGGCGAACTGCTTGGCCATCACCGCCACCAGCAGATCGTCGTCGGGCGCAGAAAGCGCGACCGCCGGAATGCTGGCGAGGCGGGACGCAAGATCGGGCAGCGCTACGGGCCAGCGCGCGGTCGGGATCTCGCTGACGATGAGCAGATGCCCGCCGGATTCGCGCAGACGGTTGTAGAAATGCAGCAGCGCCGGCTCGGGCCAGTCCTGGGGCGCGTCCAGGATTGCGGCCGCGGGCGGCGTCGCCTCGAAGGCGGGGGCGCGGTCGAGCCGGACAGCCGCGGCGCGCGCCTGCCAGACATGGGCGAGATGGGTCTTGCCCGAGCCCTTCGGGCCGTGGATCGCGAGCGCGTGCGAAGGCCAGTCGGGCCAGCGGTCGATCCAGGCGACGGCGTCGCGGTTCCCGGGCGCGATGACGAAGTCCGCCATGCCCAGGGCCGGGCGGTACTCGAGATCGAGGGGCAACTGCCGAGGCGCCATCAGTTGCGGGTATCGCCGGCGGTCGAATCGTCCGGCTCGACCAACGAGATGTGCGGCGGGTGCGTGCCGAGATAGAGCTTGCTGGCGCGATAGCGCGCGATGCTGAAGCGCACCAGCACGCCGACCACCGCCGCCACCGGCACCGCCAGCAGCAGCCCCACGAAGCCGAACAAGGCGCCGCCGGCGAGCAAGGCGAAGATGACCCAGACCGGATGCAGGCCGACGCGGTCGCCGACCAGCTTGGGGGTCAGGAAATTGCCTTCGACCACCTGGCCGGCGCCGAACAGGATGGCGACCAGCCCGATCGACCACCAGTTGTCGAACTGGCCGATCGCGATCGCCATGGAGACGACAAAGCCGGTCAGGGACCCCACGTACGGAATGAACGTCAGCAGGCCTGCCAGCAGCCCGACGATGATTCCGAACGGCAGGCCGACCAGCATCAGCACCGTCGAGTAGTAGACCGCCAGGATCACGCACACCATCGACTGGCCGCGCGCGAAGCCCGCGAGGGTCTGGTTGGCGAGCGCGGCCTGCTGGCGGATCACGTCGGCATGGTCGCGCGGCAGCAGGTCGTCGATCTTCGCCACCAGGCGATCCCAGTCCCGCAGCAGATAGAAGGCGACGACCGGCGTGATGAAGATGAGCGACAGCAGGTTGGCAAGCGCCAGCCCCTGCCCGACGACTCCCTCGAGCAGGCCGGCCAGCCAGCTCAGCGCCGTGCCGAGGCGGTTGCGCGCGATGCCGCCCAGCTCCGTGACATCCGGCAGGTTGAGCCGGTGCTGCAGCTCCGCATAGAGCGGCATCAGGCGATCCTGGGTGCGCGCGATGAAGTCCGGCAGGCTGCCCAGGAACGCGATCACCTGCTGCACCGCCAGGGGCACGATCAGCAGCAGCAGCAGGATCACGGCGATTGCGAACACCGCCGTCACGATCGACGTCGCCACCGTGCGCGAAGTGCCCATGGCTTCGAGCCGGTCGCACAGCGGATCGAGCAGGTACGCGATCGCCATGCCCGCGACGAACGGCAGCAGGATGCCCTTCAGCAGGACCAGGATCGCGACGAAAGCGATGAGGACAATGCCCCAGACCTTGGCTTGGGTGGAAAGCGTCATGCGCTTATTGCGGCACGGCCGGCTGATCGGGGACCGCCGGCGCGCTGCCTGGCATGGCCGGCTGATCGATCGGAACCGGCAGCGGCGCCGGCGGCGTCGGCAGGGTCGCGCCGGCATTGGTGTCCTGCCGCAGCGTGCCCTTGGTCGGATCGCCGAGCGCCATGGCGAGCGACAGGTCCTGCTGCGCCAGGGTGCGCTGGAACTGCGGCAGATCGCCGAGGAAGCCGATGTCGAGGATGGCCATGGTGCGGGTCAGGCTGACCAGCCGCACCGATTTCAGCGACGGCACGCCGCCGAGCTGATTCTTGATCTCGACCCATTGCCTGAGGCTGCTGACCGGCACCTCGATGGTCATGGTCGATTGCCTGCTGGCATCGACCAGGTTGGCCTGCTTCCACTCGCTTTGAACCCACGCGATGGTGCGGTCCGCGCTTTGACCCAGCAGGTCGTCGATGGCATCCGCGGCGCCGCTGACCGTGTCGCTGAAGGTGGTGGACGCATCGCGGCCGTAGCGTGTGGCCGTGACCGCCAGCTCCTGCTGGCCGTCCGCGCCTGGCGGAGCGGCCTTGACTTCCGTCACCAGCACGTCGCCCGCGCCATAGCGTTGCGCCAGCGCCTCCAAACCCTGCGTGTCGCCCGCCAGCGCCTGGGTCGCGCTCACGGTGGAGGTGTCCCCCTCATCGCCCGTCGGCAGCACCATCGGCACCAGGCTGACGTTCGGCGCCTTCTGGCTCCATTGCGCGAGCCACAGATTAGACGGGCCCCACAGGTTGCTGTTGCCGCTCTCGTCGGTGTAGATCGGCAACACCAGCAGGCGCCTGGTCTGGGTCTGGGCGAACTCCACATTGTTGCCCGCGAGGAACTGCTGAACCGGTTCGGCCATGAACCGGAAGGTGAAGCGGCCGATATAGTGCGTCGCCGACGCCTTCTCCTGCTCAATCTGGAAATCCTGCACCCAGGTGGAGATGATATCGTCGCTCGGCAGGGTCAGCGATGCCACGCGATCGGCGGGCGCGATGTCGCTCAGCACCTTCTGCAATGCCTTGCGCTGGCCCTCCAGCATCGCCTGGTCCCGCAGGGTCGCGATGTCGCCGGTGATGTCGACGTCGATTCCGGTCGCGGTATAAACTTGGCCCGCCTGCGCCGACGCCGAACCCGCGCACAACGCGAGCAGAAGCGCCGCCAGAAGCCCGCGGCAGTGCCGCCGGACGATCGTCAATGCCATTGCAACAAACCCTGAAATCCTTATTGTCCGCACCGCACAGCTTATAGCCCATCGCCAGGGAGGATGCCATAACCCGCCCGCCCCAGGAGACCGGCAAATCCAATGCCGGCAATGGCTTGACCTATCGCGAGGCCGGCGTCGACATCGCTGCCGGCGAGACCCTGGTGGAAGCGATCAAGCCGCTCGCCAAGGCGACGGCGCGCAGCGGGTCGGACGCGGGCCTGGGAGGCTTCGGGGCGTTCTTCGATGTGAAGGCGGCCGGCTATCGCGACCCGCTGCTGGTCGCCACCACCGATGGCGTCGGCACCAAGCTGAAGGTCGCGATCGAAGCGGCGCGGCACGACGGCGTCGGCATCGACCTGGTCGCCATGTGCGTCAACGACCTCATCGTGCAGGGCGCCGAGCCTCTGTTCTTCCTCGACTACTTCGCGACCGGGAAGCTCGACGTCGCGGCCGCGCGCGCGATCATCGCCGGCATCGCCGAAGGCTGCCGACAGGCCGGCTGCGCGCTGGTCGGCGGCGAAACCGCGGAGATGCCCGGCATGTATGCCAAGGGCGACTACGATCTGGCCGGCTTCGCGGTCGGCGCGGTGGAGCGCGATCGGGCACTGACCGGCGCCGACGTGAAGGAGGGCGATATCGTGCTCGGTCTCGCGTCCACCGGGATTCATTCCAACGGCTTCTCGCTGGTGCGCAGGATCGTGGAGCAATCCGGCCTCGGCTGGACCGAGCCTTGCCCGTTCGATTCGCGCAGATCGATGGGCGAGATATTCCTCACGCCGACCCGCATCTATGTGAAGAGCGTGCTGGCGGCGGTCAAATCCGGTGGCATCAAGGCATTGGCGCACATCACCGGCGGCGGGCTGATCGACAACGTGCCGCGCGTGCTGCCCGATGCATTGCAGGCCGATATCGATGGCGCGAGCTGGAAATTGCCGAGCGTGTTTGGCTGGCTGATGAAGACCGGCGGCGTGCCGCGCGAGGACATGGTCCGCACCTTCAATTGCGGGATCGGCATGGTCGCCGTGGTCGCGCCCGATTCCGAAGCGCGCGTGACGCAGGTGCTCAAGGAACATGGCGAGACCGTGCACCGCATCGGCCGCATCGGGCCGCGCGCCGCGGGCGCCGCGGGCTGCCTCGTGCGCGACAACGGGACCTGGTGATGCCGCAAGCGCGCGCGCCGCTGAAAGTGGCCGTGCTGATCTCCGGCCGCGGCTCCAATCTTCAGGCCCTGATCGATTCCTTCGGTCCCCAGGCGCCGGACGGCCCGGTGAAGATCGCGCTGGTGCTGTCCAACCGGCCCGATGCGCCCGGGCTTGAGCGCGCGGCCAAGGCCGGCCTCAAGACCGAGATCGTGGACCACAAGGCATTCGCCACCCGCGAAGATTTCGACGTCACGCTCGACCGCGAAATCCGCGCGGCCGGGGCGGAGTTCGTGGCCCTGGCCGGCTTCATGCGCCTGTTGACGCCGCAATTCGTGACGGCGTGGAAGGACCGGATGGTCAACATCCACCCGGCGCTGCTGCCGGCTTTCCCCGGGCTCGGCACGCACGCCCGCGCGCTCGCGGCCGGCGTGCGCATCCACGGCTGCACGGTCCATTTCGTCAGGCACGAGACCGACAACGGGCCGATCATCGCGCAGGCCGCCGTGCCGGTCCTGCCGGGCGACGATGAAAGCGCGCTCGCCGCCCGCGTGCTGCGCGCAGAGCATCGGCTCTATCCCTTCGCGCTGCGCCTCGTCGCGGAGGGCAAGGTGCGCGTGGAGGGCGAGCGGGCGCTGATCGCCGATACGTCCTTCGCGGAAAGTGCGCTGTTCAACCCCGCGCTCCCGTGACGGCGCCCCGGCGCATCGCGGCGCTGCTTGCCGCGCTGGCACTGGCGGGCTGCGATGAAAACCCTTCCTTCGATCATCTCGTCCTCGCCCTGAGCTGGGAGCCAGCCTTCTGCCAGTTCAACGCGGACAAGCCGGAATGCCGCGCGCTGGGTGGCGGGGATTTCGCCTCCACCCATCTCGCGATCCATGGCCTTTGGCCCGACACGGCCGAGAGCAAGCGGCTCCGCTATTGCGGCGTTGACGATAAGATCAAGACGCTGGACCAGAGCAACCGGTGGTGCGAGCTGCCGGAGCCGCAGCTCAGCGCCGCCACCCGGGCCGCGCTCGACGCCGCGATGCCGGGCGCGCGCTCCTGCCTCGACCGGCACGAGTGGATCGAGCACGGGAGCTGCGCCGGAATCGATGCCGAGCGCTATTTCTCGACGACCCTGCGGCTGGCCGCCGCAGTCCAGGCATCGAAGCTCGGCGATCTGCTCGCCGCCAATGTCGGACGCAAGCTATCGCGCCGAAGGCTGATCGATGCGTTCGAGGCGACGTTCGGGCGCGACGCCGGCAGGGCCCTCGCTCTGCTCTGCACCTCTTCCGGGGCGGAACGCCTGCTGATCGAGGTCCGCATTACGCTGGAGCCATCCGCCATCGACGGGGACCTCGGCGCACGGGACTTGCGCCCGAATGCCGCAGGCACGGCGGGTTCCTGCCCGGCCGCGCTCCTGATCGACCCTGCCGGCCCTTAGCGCCGCCGGCCGCGGCCTTGCGGAACGGACCCGGCTCGGCTAGAAACCGGCCAGTCGGAGTCATCGTCGCGGAGGTCGCCTCATGGCCAGTGAACAGGACCAGCTTCTCGCCAGCCGCCAGGAAGGCTGGAAGGGTTTTTCGCGGTTCCTTTTCTGGGCCACCATCCACGTGGCGGTACTGACCGTCATCGCGGTCCTGTTCTACGTCCACGGTCCGTCCCTGGGCCTGACGATCTTTTCGGTGCTGCTGGTGCTGGTCAACCTGGTCGTGACAGCGATCGCCGTCATGCGCTCCTGAAGCGAGACCGTCCGCAGACCGAAACGGCGCCGGTTTCGGCGCCGTTTGTCATTCCGGGCACGCTGGTCGGTCAGCCGACCAGCTCGATTCCGCTGAAAAAGAACCCGATCTCGACCTTGGCGTTGTCCGCCGAATCCGAGCCGTGCACGGAATTGGCCTCGATCGATTCAGCGAAATCCTTGCGGATGGTGCCCGGAGCCGCGTTGGCCGGGTTGGTGGCGCCCATCACTTCGCGGTACTTGGCGACGGCATTCTCGCCTTCCAGCGCCTGCACCACGACCGGACCCGACGTCATGAACCTGCACAGGTCGCTGTAGAACGGCCGTTCCTTGTGCACCTCGTAGAACTTCTCCGCCTGCGCGCGGCTCAGCCACAGGCGCTTCTGCGCGACGATCCGGAGGCCCGATTCCTCGATCCGCGCGTTGATCTTGCCGGTCAAGTTGCGGCGCGTGGCGTCCGGCTTGATGATCGACAAGGTCCGTTCCGTGGCCATTTCCGTTTGCTCCTGTTGGCGAAACTGGCGCGGGGTTATATACAGTCCGCCGTCCAGCCGCAACGCGCATCTTGCGCGGCGAAAAGGCCCTGAAATCAAACACGTGTGCCATGTTAACCATCACCGACCTGACCTGCCGCATCGCCGGGCGCCCGCTGCTTGAAGGCGCGAGCCTCGGCTTGCCCGCCGGCCACAAGGCCGGGCTGATCGGGCGCAACGGCACCGGCAAGACCACGCTCCTGAAGCTGATCGCGGGCGACCTCTCCGCCGACAGCGGCGAGATCCGCCTGCCCAACAGCACGCGCGTCGGCCGCATCGCGCAGGAAGCGCCGGACGGGCCGCAGAGCCTGCTCGACACCGTGCTGGCCGCAGACACCGAACGGCACAGCCTGCTGGAAGAAGCCGAGCACGCGACCGACCCGCACCGGATCGCCGACATCCACACCCGCCTGCACGAACTGGAGGCGCATTCCGCGCCGGCGCGCGCGGGCGCGATCCTGCATGGCCTCGGATTCGACGCCGAGGCGCAGCAGCGCCCGTGCAACGATTTCTCCGGCGGCTGGCGCATGCGTGTCGCCTTGGCGGCACTCTTGTTCCAGGCGCCCGACCTGCTGCTGCTGGACGAGCCGACCAACCACCTCGATCTCGAGGCGACCTTGTGGCTCGAGGACTTCCTGAAGCGCTACCCCCATACCGTGCTGCTGGTCAGCCACGACCGCGACCTGCTCAACCGCGCGGTCGACAAGATCGTGCATCTGCACGACCGCAAGCTCACGATGTACACCGGCGGCTACGACGATTTCGAGCACGCGCGCAGCGAGCGCCTGGCGCTGCAGGCGGCGGCGAAGGCCAAACAGGATGTGCAGCGCAGGCACATGCAGGCGTTCATCGACCGCTTCCGCTACAAGGCGAGCAAGGCGCGCCAGGCTCAGTCGCGCCTGAAAGCCCTTGCCCGCATGGAGCCGATCGCGGCGGTGGTCGAGGAGCGCGGCATCGAGTTCCATTTCCCCGAGCCGGAGGAGCTGGCGCCGCCCCTGGTCGTGATGGACGAGGTCGCGGTCGGCTATGAGCCCGGCAAGGCTATCCTGCACAAGATCAACCTGCGCCTCGATCCTGACGAACGCGTCGCGCTGCTCGGCGCCAACGGCAACGGCAAGTCCACCATGGCGAAACTGCTGGCGGGCCGGCTGCAGCCGATGGCGGGCGAGCTGCGCCGCTCGCGCAAGCTGAAGGTCGGCTATTTCGCGCAGCACCAGACCGACGAGCTGGATCTCGAGGCAACGCCGCTCCTGTCGATGGAGCGGGTCGCGCCAAAGCTGAACGCGGAGAAGTACCGCGCGCACCTGGCGCAGTTCGGCCTCGACGTGCTGCGTGCGACCACCAAGGTCGGCAGCCTCAGCGGCGGCGAGAAGGCACGGCTCCTCCTGGCGCTGATGAGCCATGGCGCGCCCAACATCCTGCTGCTGGACGAGCCGTCCAACCATCTCGACATCGATTCGCGCCAGGCCCTGGTCCAGGCGATCAACGAATTCTCCGGCGCGGTGGTTCTCATCAGCCACGATCCTCACCTGATCGAGCTGACCGTCGACCGCTTCTGGCTGGTAAAAGACGGGCTGTGCAGGCCGTTCGACGGTGACCTCGCCGATTACCGCGACCTGGTGCTGGCGGAGGACCGCGCCGGCGCCGACCGCGGCTCGCGCTATCGCGAACGAGACCGGCGCGATTCGGAAGGTCGCACGCCCGATCGTCGCGATCCGGAAGGGCGCCGCGCCGGGCGCCGTAGCGGAATGCCCGCGTCCCAGCCCGTCGGCCTCAAACGCCAGCTCGAGCAATCGGCGCTGGCGGTCGACAAGCTGTCGCAGGCCCTGGCGCTGATCGAGAGAAAGCTTGCCGATCCGGCGCTGTACAACGAGACGCCGGATACGATCGCCGAATGGCAGCGCAGGCATGCCGACGTGCAGCGCCGTCTGTCAGATGCCGAGGAGACCTGGTTGAAGACGCAGGATTCCGTCGACAAGGCGAGCGCCTAGGACCGGCTGGCGGCGGCCGACTGTTGTCACGATTCGAAGGGCCGTGGCAGGCTGCCGCGCGTCGCGTTCGAGGGCGCCGATGCCGTTGCTGTTGACCGACCAGGACGTTCCCGCCGCGTTCGACGGCTTGCCGGACGATCTGCGCGCCATGTTCGACTATTGGCGCGCCAAGGCCGGCGCGCGGACCATGCCGGCGCGCACCGATCTCGAACCGTCGGAGATCAAGCCATTGCTGCCCAGCATGATCCTGGTGGACGTGCGCTACGATGCCGCGGGCCGGCCCGACTTCGTCTATCGCCTAGTCGGCACGCGCGAGGTCGAGGTGCGCGGCGAGGACCCGACCGGCCGGCGCGTCGCGGAGGCCTTTCACGGCCCGTCGGCCGAGAACGTACTCGGCTGCTACATGCGGGTGGTGGAAAGCGGCAAGCCGTTCCTGGACGACGAATACTTCCTGCGCGACGGCGACAATTTCGCGGACGAGGCCAACATCTTCCTGCCGCTCTCCAGCGATGGCGAGCGCATCAACATGATCCTGGTGTATACGGCGTATCGCCGGATCCGATGACCGGTCGGCGGGTTGAAAGGCCGGCGCGCAATCACAACATGATCCGGAGCCGCCGCGCATCGCCGATACTTGCGGTGAACGGAAACGCGGCGTGGCTGTTGTCATCGTTCATGCCGGAGGAGAGAACCCATGAGTGACGTGCGCTCGTCGATCGGTCTGCTGTGTCCCGCGTGCAAGGTCGATCTGGTGATGGCGGAGCGCAAGGACGTGGAGATCGACTATTGCCCGAAATGCCGCGGCGTCTGGCTCGATCGCGGCGAGCTCGACAAGATCATGGAGAAGAGCGCGGCCCTCGAAATGCAGCAGCGTGCGCCCACGGCACAGCCGCACCAGCCGCATCCCGCCACTGCGGGCTACGGCGAACGCGGCGAGTACGGTGAGCGCGGCGAACATGGCGAACGCGGCGAGTATGGAGGGCGCGGCTACGGCTATCGCCGCAAATCCTGGCTGGCGGAAATTTTCGATTGACTGGCGGCAGCAGACAACGCGGCCGGTTCGCTCAATCATTCAGGTGTAAATATGGTCCCGCCAGTTCTGCGGCGCGATCCCAGCTGATTCCGTCAGACCAGTCACGATAAAGCGGGTGGTCGGTCGGTTCGAGCTCGACCTTGGGCCGGCCACGCCCATGTTGCCAATGCACTTGCGTGTGCAGGCCGAGGGTGTCCGGATAGCCGGGCAGTCGGTTGGCAAAAAAGCCGAAGGTGCAGCGCTCCGGCGTGTCGTGAAAACTGTCCGCATAGTCCTGGAAGTTCCGCTCACTTTGGGTGACCCACACGCCCCAGAGGAACGGCTTCTCCACCTCGTGGATCGGTATTTCGAGGATGCAGCGGATGAAGTAGTCCCTCCGTTCGATCATGCAGAAGTCATCATTGATCCGCGAGGTGCCAGTCGTGTCGGCGCGATACGCCTCGTGCCAATAGAACGGAGCCGATAGCCGACGCTGGGCGAGCCTTCGTGACTGCGTCCGCAGGTCGCACAGACGAAATTGAAGATGCGCCTCATTCGCCCCCTGGCTGCTCGCTCCTTGCCTTCTCTTCCCACTTGCCTGCCGGCGATTGCTGGAAATAGACCAGCTTGTGCCCGGCTTCCTTGTAGGTCTTCCAGCGCTCGCGCGCGGCGGCGACGGCGGTTTCGTCATTGCCGTCGAACATCTCGCACACAGTGGAAAATTCACCGACCGCGGCGCGTGACGCGCCGTCGCACAGGATGAGCACCGTGGCGCCGTTCGGATTGCCGTCCTCCGCGGTCAGGAAGATCGGCTGCTCCGCCGCTGCGCCATCCTTGGCGGTGCCGTGCGGCAGGAAGCTCTCCGGCTTGTAGATCCACAGATGGGCCGCCAAAGCTTCGACACGTTCGGCGGAGCCCGCCATCACCAGGGTGCGGTCGCCCCTGCCGTAGCAGCGCTCGAGGATCACGGGCAGCGTGTCCTCAAGGCTCCTGCGCTGCAGATGGTAGAAGCGGATCTCGCTCATGCCTCTTCGTAATGGCTGGCGACCAGGTGGTCGAGCAGCCGCACGCCGTAGCCGGTGGCGCCGCGCGGCGTGGTCGGGCTGTCCTTGTCGGCCCAGGCCATGCCGGCGATGTCTAGGTGCGACCAGATCGTGCCCTTCTGCACGAAGCGCTGCAGGAACTCGGCGGCGGTGATGCTGCCGGCGTTGCGGCTGCCGCTGATGTTCTTCACGTCGGCCGCGGGCGAATCCATCATCTTGTTGTAGGCGGCGGCGAGCGGCATGCGCCACAGCAGCTCGCCGGTCGCCTTGCCGCTCGCATCGAGCCGCTTCGCCAGCTCGTCGTCATTGGCGTACATGCCGCCGTGGATGGTGCCGAGCGCGATCAGGATCGCGCCGGTCAGGGTCGCGAGGTCGATCATCACCTTCGGCTTGAAGGTCTCCTGGCAGTACCACATCGCATCCGCCAGCAC
>DASSBF010000217.1:0-13381 GCA_035699005.1 Dongiaceae bacterium | reverse complement strand
GAAGAACGACAGCTCCTCGCCCGCCAGGAACTCCTCCACCACCACGCTGTCGCCGGCCTGCCCGAAGCGGTGGCCGACCATCATGGAATCGATCGCGGCGTCGGCCTCTTCATGGCTGGCGCAGATGATGACGCCCTTGCCGGCCGCCAGCCCGTCCGCCTTGATCACGACGGGCAAGGGGAGGGCGCGCGCGAAGGACTTGGCGCCCGCCGCATCGATGAAGCGCCGATAGCGCGCGGTCGGTATGTTGTGCCGCGCGGCCAGATCCTTCATGAAGCCCTTGGAGCCTTCGATCTCCGCCGCATTGCGCCGCGGCCCGAAGGCGCGGATGCCGGCCGCCTCCAGACTGTCCACCAGCCCCTTGACCAGCGGCGCCTCCGGCCCCACCACCACCAGGTCGATCTTGTGCTCGACCGCGAAGGCGGTCAGCGCCGCGATGTCCTCCGCGCCGATCGCCACGCATTCGGCGACTTGCGCGATGCCCGCATTCCCCGGCGCGCAATAGAGCGTGTCGGTAAGCGGCGAGGCGGCGATCTTCCAGCACAGCGCATGCTCGCGCCCGCCCGACCCGACCACCAGAATCCGCATGCGAATCTTGCCCCAAAGCCCGTGACCGCGGCTCACCCGATAACATAGAATACCCAGCCATGACAGAGATTCGACCAGCCGCCATTCCCGTCACCCACAATCTCGCCGAGCTGACGGTCAGCGAGCTTTCCGCCGCCATCAAGCGCACGCTGGAGGGCGGCTTCGACCGCGTGCGGGTGCGCGGCGAGGTGTCCGGCTTCAAGCGCGCCGGCTCCGGCCACCTCTACCTGCAGCTCAAGGACGAGACCGCCTGCATCGAGGCGGTGGTCTGGCGCAGCACCGCCGCGCGCCTCGGCCTCAACCCCGAGGACGGCATGGAGGTGGTGGCGACCGGGCGCATCACCTCCTATGCCGAGCGCTCCAAATACCAGCTCGTCATCGACCGCCTGGAGCTGGCCGGCCTCGGCGCGCTCCTGAAGATGCTGGAGGATCGCAAGAAGAAGCTGGCGGCCGAAGGCCTGTTCGATGCCGCGCGCAAGCGTCCCCTGCCGCTGCTGCCGAATGTCATCGGCGTCGTCACCTCGCCCAGCGGCGCGGTCATCCGCGACATCCTGCACCGCCTTGCCGACCGCTTCCCGCGCCACGTCCTCCTGTGGCCGGTGCTGGTGCAGGGCGAAGGCGCGGCCCAGCAGGTCGCCAATGCGATCCGCGGCTTCAACGCACTTCCTGCAGGCGGCAAGGTGCCGCGCCCCGATGTGCTGATCGTCGCGCGCGGCGGGGGTTCCCTGGAGGATCTGATGGCGTTCAACGAGGAGATCGTGGTGCGCGCCGCCGCGGCCAGCGAAATCCCGCTTATCTCCGCTGTCGGGCATGAGACCGACACGACGCTGATCGACTTCGCGTCGGATCGCCGCGCGCCGACGCCGACCGCCGCCGCCGAGATGGCCGTGCCGGTGCGCGCCGATCTGATCGCGGAGATGGGCCAGTGCGGCCATCGCCTGGCGCGCGCCGCCTCGCGCCGGATCGGCGAGCACCGCCTGATGGTGGAAGGACTGGGCCGCGGCCTGCCCGATCCCCAGCGCCTGATCCAGGAGAAGGTCCAGCAGCTCGACCACTGGCTGGAGCGCGCCGACAACGCCCAGCGCGGCTTTTTCGGGCGCAAGCGCGACGCGCTGCACGCATTGGCCGGCCGCCTGCGCACGCCGCGCGACCAGATCGCCGCGATGGGCAACGCGCTCGGCTACGCACTCTCGCACCTCGCGACCTGCGTTACCGCCGCGCTCGAGCGCTCGGGACGGCGCCTCGACAATGCCGGCGCGCATCTCCGGCCCAAGCTGCTGCGCGATCTGGTCGAGCGCCGCGCCGATGCCTTGGCAAGCTGCGCCGCGCTGCTGGAGTCGTACTCCTACGAGCACGTGCTGCAGCGCGGCTTCGCCCTGGTGCGCGGCGATGAGGACCAGCCCTTGACCAGCGCCGCCGCGCTCTCCCCCGGCATGGCCGTCTCGCTGCAATTCCACGACGCCCGCGCCCGCGCCACCATCGACGGCACCGGCGCGACTCCCAAGCGCAAGCCGCCGAAGCAAGAGAAGAAGCAGGGGACGCTGCTGTGAGACTCACTCCGATTCCATTCTCTTGTTTCCCTTCCCCCCTTGTGGGGGAAGGATGCGCAGCCTTAGCGAGCGTCAGCGAGCTTAGGCGGAGCTGGATGGGGGGTAGCGCACCGCAAGGTGCGCGCGCTCGTCAGAGCGCCAATTGTCGAAGCCGCAGCGCTGCATCACCCCCCATCCCAACCTTCCCCCACAAGGGGGGAAGGGGAAGATTGCGATGGGTCGCGGCGCTGCTTGCAGTGTTTGTCGCACTGTCTGCATCCCCCGCCTCCGCCGTCGAGCTCGCCGGCCACCTGACGCAGGGCGGTCTCGTCATGGGCCACACAATGCCCGGCGCCAAGGTGCTGCTCGGCGGCCGCGCCATCATGGTGGGCGCCGACGGCCTGTTCGTGCTCGGCTTCGCGCGCGACCAGGCGCCCAGCGCGCAGCTCACCATCGTCAGGCCCGACGGCACCACCGAGCAGCAGCAACTCAGCATCGAGCAGCGCAGCTTCGACATCCAGCGCATCGACAACCTCGAGCAGAACAAGGTGACGCCGGACCCCGCCGAGCTCGCGCGCATCAAGTCCGACCAGGACAAGATCAACGCCGTGCGCGGCCATCCGGATTCCGCCGAGGATTTCCTCGCGCCCTTCATCTGGCCGGCGCATGGGCCGATCAGCGGCGTCTACGGCAGCCAGCGCATCCTGAACGGCGAGCCGCGCGCGCCGCATTACGGCCTCGACATCGCCGCGCCGGAGAACAGCCCGGTGGTGGCGCCCGCCGCCGGCATCGTGCGGCTGGTCGAGCCCGACTTCTTCCTGACCGGCGGCACCATCATCCTCGACCACGGCTTCGGCGTGCAGTCGGTCTTCATCCACATGAACGCGGTCGTTGCCAAGCTCGGCGCGCATGTGGAGCAGGGCGAGGTCATCGGCTATGTCGGCCACAAGGGCCGCGCCACCGGCCCGCATCTGCACTGGGGCATGAACTGGCTCGACGTGCGCCTCGACCCCGCCTACTGGGTGCCGAAGGGCGGCAACCTGGCGGCGCGGAACTGAAGGCGTGGAGGCAGCGGCGATATGCGGGTGAGCGCGGAGTTCTACGGCGGCAACATCGAATTTCTCGGCATCGCGCCGGGCAAAGATGTGGGGCTGGCGATCCGTCCCGATCCGATCCCGGGCTTCCGGCAGTGGTTCTATTTCTCGATCGCGTCCGCGCCGCGGGAGGTCAGGCGCCTCGTCATCACCAATGCGGATGAAGCCCTGGTGCCGATGGGCTGGCCGGGCTATCAGGCATTCCGCTCGCTGGACAATTCAACCTGGACCCGCGTCCCCACGACTTATGCCGATGGCCGCCTGGTGATCGAGCATGTCTCCGCCGCCGGCCCGGTGTGGTATGCGTATTTCCCGCCCTATCTCGAGGCCGACCGCGACCGGCTGCTGGCATTCTGCCGTGCGGACGCGCGCGCCAGCGTCGCCGTGCTGGCGCAGGTCGGGCCGCATGACGCGCTCGATCTTGTCGAAATCGGCTCGGAGGCGCCGGACGCCCTGCACGTCTGGGCGGTTTGCCGGCAGCATCCCGGCGAGGTGCAGGCCAGCTGGTGGGCGGATGGCTTCCTCCGGCGGCTCCTCGATCCGGCGGATGCTGAGGCGCTGGATGTGTTGCGGCGCGCCCGCGTTCACATCGTGCCGAACATGAATCCGGACGGCAGCCGGGCAGGGTTCCACAGGTGCAATCGCCACGGAGTCAACCTCAACGCCGCCTGGAACTCTTCCACCGTCGAAACCAGCCCGGCGGTGCGCGCGGTGCTGGATCGCGTGGCCGTCACCGGGATCGATTTTTGCCTGGATGTCCACGCGGACGAGGAGCTGCCATACGTGTTCGTCGCCAACGTGGATCGCATCGTCCCGCCGCCTTCCGGGATCGCCGCCATCTGCGATTCTTTCCAGACCGAGCTCGGCTCAGCTGACCCGGCGTTCCGGCCGCGGTCCGGCTATGTGCGGCCGCACACCCTGGCCGCGCCGCTGTCCTTCTGCTCGCCGCACATCATGCATGCGTTCCAGGCGCCGGCCCTGACGCTCGAGCTTCCCTACAAGATGGTAGAGGATCCATCCGGCCGGATCAGCGAATACGCGGTGCCGGGATGCATAGCGACGGGCTGCGCGTCTCTCACAGCTCTTTCCCGCGTGCTCGAGGATGTCGCCGCCTTGCGGACGATGGCCGGACCAGGGCTCTTGAACCAGCGCCGGAGTCAATGAAGAACGGTCAGCCGGTGTGGTTATTTGCGGCGTGTCGTGCTAGCTTTGGGGCATATTCTGACCCACTGAAGATGGTGCGCCTTGCCTGCACGGGCACAGGAACGCCGCCTTGCGGCCGTCTTTGCTGCGGACGTCGTGAGCTATGGCATGCTCATGGGCGCCGACGAGGTCGGCACCCATGCACGGTTCAGCTCGGACGTCGACAACGTCATGACGCCCCTGTTCGAGCGGTATCACGGTCACATCGTCAAGAAGACCGGCGACGGCGTGCTGGCAATCTTTCCCAGCGTGGTGGATGCCGTCGATTGCGCCGGCCGGCTGCAGGGGTGCCATTCGGAGAGCGTCGACGGAACGACCAGGCGTCCTGACCTCGTCTATCGCATCGGCATCAACCTGGGAGACATCCTGGTCGAGGATGGCGACATCTACGGCAACGATGTGAATGTCGCGGTCCGGCTCGAATCCATTTCGCCTCCCGGCGGGGTTGCCATCTCCGGCGCCGCCTATTGGAACATCAAGGGGCGGACCAGGGTCCAGTTCGAGGAGGTCGGGTTCCTGCGTCTCAAGAATATTGCCGAGCCGATCCAGGTCTATCAGGCGATCGGACCGGGATCCGTCCAGCAGGCGAACGGCAGGGACGAGGGGCTGGCCGCGGGCAGGGCCGCTCCGCGTCCGGCCAAAAAGAAGCACCCGTCGAAGCAGCGGGTCTGGTCGGAGAACCACCGCCACCAGCCTGAAATCGTCGTCCTGCCGTTCGACAACCTGAGCAGCGATCCCGCCCAGGAATATTTCTGCGACGGCCTGACCAACGATTTGACGACGGACCTGTCCCGCTTCTCCAGCCTGTTCGTCATCGCGGCCAATACCGCCTTCTCCTACAAGGGCCAGCATCCGACCCATGAGCGCGTGCGCAGCGAGCTTGGCGTCGAGTACATGGTGGAAGGGAGCGTCCAGCGGGTGTCGAACCAGCTGCGGATCAATGTCCAGCTGATCGAGACCAACGCCGGCCATCACCTGTGGGCCGAACGGTACAGCGGGGCGAACGACGATCTGTTCGTGGTCCAGGACGATGTGTGCCGCAAGATCGTGATGGCCTTGATCAGCAAGCTCTCCGACGCCGAGCTGGCGCGCGCGGTGGCCAAGGAGATCGGCAACATCAACGCGTACGACGCGTTCCTGAAGGGCCTGCACGAGATGACGGCCTTCCTGAGCACGTCGGAGACGCGGCCGACGCTGCAGCGCGCCCGGCAATGGTTCGAGCGCGCGATGGAGCTCGATCCGGAGTACGGCAGGCCCTATGGCTGGCTTGCCTACAACTGGGTCCTGCATTGGCAGCACGGCTGGAGCACGAAGAATCCCCTTGCCAGGGCCGAAGAGCTGGCGCGCAAGGCGGTCGCCCTGGATCCGAATGACCATGACACCCACTGGGCGCTCGCCAGCTGCTACTCGAACCTCGGCAAGTTCGACCCGGCCCTCGACCAGTATGCGCGCGCGCTGGAGATCAACGGCAACGATGCCAACCTGCATGCGGAGATGGCCGACCTGCTCTGCTATGTCGGCAAGCACGCCGAAGCGATCGGCCAGATCAGGTTCGCGATGCGGATCAATCCGCACTTCCCGGAGTGGTACCGCTGGACCCTGGGCTGGTGCTACTACTTCATCGGCGAGTACGAGGAGGCGGTCGCGGAGCTCGGAAAGTTGATCAATGTGTCGGACGATGTGCTTTTGATCCTGGCAGCATCCCATGCCCGGTTGGCCGATTTGGGCCGAGATTCCGAGACTCATGGGCGGCAGGCCCATGACTATATTGCCAGGTTCAGGAAGCGCCGGCCGCGCTGGACGCTGGAGAACCAGCGCGACGTCACGCGCCATCGCAAGGAGGCGGATGCCGCCAATTGGCTGGAGGGGCTCCGCCTTGCCGGGCTCTAGGACCGCCGGCGGCCTGGACTTCTGGTATCAATTCGGTGACAGCGCTTTACGTATGCGCGAACCGATCCTATCCTGATTTCGCCGCAACGGGCTGCCGCGTCCCGGGTTCCTCTGCAAGCGCGCAGCGCCGTGCACGTCATTCGCAGCCACTCGATTCCACTTACCGACGTAAGCGTGGACAAAGGGGAACGGCATGCGGGGAACGAGCAACGATGCCGACTTCGACGCGTTCGCGAAGGCCGTGGCCGGCTTTCCACCGACGCCGCGCGACGGCAAGACCGCGCAGGTCGTCTTCCAGGAAAGCTATGACGCGCTGGACAAGCTTGCGAACAAGAAGCCGGGCGAGGAGTTTCCGCGCGCGATGGCCTGGAAGGCGTACGCGCTCGCGCTGAGCGTCTATGAAGGCTGGGATCTGCCGGCCGGCCATCCGGACGCGGCGCTGGGCGAGCAAGCCCGGCTCAAGGCGGGCCACGATCTGTGCCAGAAGGCCATCGGCCTGGACAAGAACGACTATGACCTGCACTGGGCGATGGCCGACATTCATCTGATCAGCGAGGAATTCTCCGACGCGGTCGCGGAGTTCGAGAAGGCGCTCGACCTCAACCGCGACGCCCGTCACCCCAGCCTGTTCATCGAGGCCGCTTCAGCCATGATGCAGGCGGACGAATTCGAGAAGGCCGAAGCCTGCTTCCGCAGGGCGCGGACGCCGGACTGGCACCACTGGTCGCGCGGCGTCTTCCTGTACCTGAAGGCGGGGCGGGCCAGCGCCGACCGGGAGGATTTCTTGAACTCGGCGCTCGATGACCTGAAGGCAACGCGCAATCAGCTGGGCGACGATTTCTACCAGTCGGAGATCCAGCTCGTCCTCGCCGCCGTGCATTTCCGCAAGGCGGAGCTGTTCATGGCCAGGGCCAACAACGCCAAGGATCCCGACGATCAGGCGCGTTTCAACGCCTACGCCGCCCGCAACAATGCGGCGGCCAGGCGCGCGATCCGGAACTACCAAGCCGCGTTCCCCAAGGCGTCGGCGGCCCAGGCGATCAAGTCCCAGTCGCTCGCCAATGCCGGTGACCAGGCCTGGTGGGAAGGCGCCATGAAGGCTTTGCTGCCGTAGCCGGCCAAGGCATTTCCGCCGGAGCGGACACCACTACCCTTCTCCCCTTGCGGGAAAAGGATACGCAGCCTTGGCGAAGCGAAGCTGGGCCCTCGTCCGCGAATGCGGACATTCGTCCGCGGGGGCGAAGTTGGATAAGGGGTCGCGCGGCGACAGCCGCGCGCGCCAGAGCGCGCGCAGCTCTACTCGCGGGCCACGCAGTCCGGATCGACGATGCGCGGCAGGGCCGATTTCTGCACCTTTTCGGTCGCGGTGCGCGGCAGCCGGTCCGTAAAGCGCAGGTAGCGCGGCACCATGAAGCGCGGCGCGCGCGCCGCGATGTGGTCGAAGATCGCGCCGGCGTCCGGCACGCGGCCGGGATTGAGTTCGACATGGAGCAGGATGTCGTCCTCGCCGAGCTCGCCCGGCACGGCAACCGCCGCGCTCGCGGCGACGTCCGGGTGCTGGTCCGCGATCGATTCCAGCTCCGCCGCCGACACATTCTCGCCCCGCACCCGGATCGCGTCCTTCATGCGGCCGAGATAGTGGAAGTACCCATCCTCGTCGCGGTTGCCGAGATCGCCGGTGTGGAACCAGCCGTGGCGCATCGCGGCCGCGGTCGCGGCCGGATCGCCGAAATACCGGGTGAACAGCCCGCACGGCTCCCGGGTGCGGACCGCGATCTCGCCGACGGTTCCGGGCGGGCATGGCGTGTCCTCGCGGTCGAGGATCGCGACCTCGTAGCCCGGCACCGGGCGGCCCACCGAGCCCGGCCGGCGGTCCGCGGCGGTGTTGAAGGTGCAGGCGATGCACTCGGTCATCGCGAAGGCCTCGAGCACCGTCACGTTGAAGCGCCGCTCGAACCGCTGGAGCTGCTCGCGCGTCGTGCCGCCGCCGACCGCGACGCGCAGCGGATGTGCCGCCGCCGGTTCGCCGCCTTTCAGCAGGATCGGCAGGATCGACCCGACATAGCACAGGTAGCTGGCGCCCGCGCGCTGCACGTCGGCCCAGAAGCGCGAGGCCGAGAAGCGCGGGGCGAGCACGAACGCGCCCCCGGTGTGCAGCAGGATGGAGAAGATATAGATCGCGTCGATGTGGAACAGCGGCGTCACGTAGAGCCACCGGTCCTCAGGCGCGATATCCAGCAGGTCCACGTGGCGCTGTCCCGTGAAGACCTCGTAGCCGTGCGACAGCTCCACCGCCTTGGACCAGCCCGACGTGCCGGACGTGAAGAGGATGCGGCACGGATCCTCGGCGCGGATGTCGGGCATCGGCCGGCGCTCCCAGGGCGCCATGGCGCCTGCGATGCCGGCGAGCCGGTCCTCGCCGATCACGTCCGTGCGGCTGAGGTCGTGGCCGCAGGCGGAGAGATGGTCGCGGAATTGATCGGCCACGATGATCCCGGCCGGCGCGGTCGCGGCAAGCATCCGGCGCAGCACGGCATCCCTGTGTTGCCCGTTGACCGCCACCTCGATCAGGCCGGCGCAGGAGAGCGCATAGCGGATGACGAGGTAGTCGATGCTGTTTCCGAGCATGCACGCGATCCGGCTGCCCGGCGCAAACCGCGCGCTGAGCGCGCAGGCCGCGCCCGACACCCGCTCCAGGAACGCGGCGTAGCTCAGCTCCCCGAAGTCGGACGTGGCGATCAGGATCGGCCGGTCGCCGCCGAACAGGCGCGCCCGGTCGAGCAGGTCGGGCACCGTTCGCCTGGCGAACTCCTGCAGCGGCAGGGTCGGTCGCTGAAGCGGACGCATGGCACTGCCTCGGCAAAGGACCATGGAGCCGTCGGGAAACACCTACCCCTTGCGCGGACCCTTGTCGACGCTTTCGGATTGTTCGAGGGCCGCGCCACCGGCCCGCATCTGCACTGGGGCATGAACTGGCTCGACGTGCGCCTCGACCCCGCCTACTGGGTGCCGAAGGGCGGCAACCTCGCGGCGCGGAATTGAGCGTGACTCGCAGGCCGGCACGCGCGATCCCGCGCTTCAGCCGGACGGGTCATGGACATTCTCCCGCCGCGCGGCCCTGGCCGCGCGTGGACCCGTCTGGCCGCCGTGGGACGTGCCGTTCGCACCTTGCAAAGCGATTGCCGATCCGTATATGTGATATCTCCTGATCGCGCGATTCGCCGGTATTCCGACATCAAGGCCCAGCGCAATTGATCTGCCGTGGCTGAAAAGCCGGCCACAGCGGGGCTCCGTCCCTCTCTGGATCCCTATCGATCGCGACCCGTACGGCCTGCCGCCCCGCGCTCGAAAACAATCCATGGAGCCTGCCATGAAGCCTGATACCCTCCTGCGAGCCCTGCGGCACTTCGGAAGCGACAAGCACGCCGAGCGCAAGCCCCAGCAGGAAAGCGACATGGTCAAGCAGCGCGGGCAGGACCAGGTCACGCAAGCCAGGAAAATGGAGGCGTTGCGGGCGTTGCGTCTGGCGAGGGATGCGGATCTTGCGAATGTCCCCGCGCCGGTCAGGACGCGCAAATCGAAGGCTTGCGGCTGAAAACCGCTCGATCGGCGCGGGAGTCTCCTTCGCCCGCGCGGGGGCGGGCCCACATGAAAACTGCGCGATTTATGTCTCGGAATTGTTTATTCCGAGGCTGTTCAACATAAACATTGCAACTGAACGCCTTTGGCATGATCTAGTGGTCACAGCAATATTGCCGTGATGGTGCGCCCGCCCGGCCCGCGGCGCGGGCCGGCAAGCCTGCGCCGAAGCCGGCCGGGAAGCGATCGGCGGCCATGCCCGCGCAGGTGGTTTTTCCATTTTCCTTCCGGAGGTGCCCGTGACGACGCGCACGATCAAGAGCACGGTCACATTCAAGAGTCCCTTCAGTCTCAGCGGCTTCGATGGTGAACAGCCGGCGGGGACCTATTCCGTCGAAACCGACGAAGAGCTGCTGGAGGGCGTATCCTTTCCGGCCTATCGCCGGATGGCGACGATGATGCAGATCGAGCCGGCCTCCTTGAGTCCCGGTGGCGCCTTGCAGGTCGCGGTTATCGATCCGCAGCAGCTTAAGGCCGCCCTGGCCATGGATGCCGCTCACAGCGAGGCGCACGATCAGTTCGTGGCCTGGCGAGCGCGGAACATGTGGAGCGCGGCAAATCCCAAACGCTGACTGGCGGGGCGGGAAGCATGCAATGGGTGGTCTTCTCCCGGCGGCCGGAACATGAAAGCGTGGTTTGTTCCGCCGGTCGTGGTGCCGCTGTTTGTACTCATCATGGTGGCGATCGTCCTCGCCGTCCGCTCGTTCGGATAAGGCACGGCCACCGCGTCCCTGGCTGGGCTGTGCCGCCGCGGGCGCGCCGGTGGCCGAAGCATTGAACCGCCGCGGCTTCATCGAGTCCCGGGGAGCGCGCCCGGCGTGCCGGGCAATCGCGGAGCCGCCTCGGTAGGACCGTGAGCGGCCGGTTATTCCGCTATCTTACGCCCCGATAGCGGCGCATGCTGCCAATCGGTGCAACGGCCCCGCCGCTGCCCGAACCAGGAGTTTCCCAATGCAAATCCCAACATGGACAAAACCGGGCATTACCGGTGCGATCGTTGGCGCGCTCGCGACGATGATCGTCGGCTTTTCCCAGGGCGGATGGTATACCGGTGGCTCGGCTGAACGCCTGGCGCAGCAGAGAGCGGACGGCGCCGTGGTCGACGCGCTCGTCCCGATCTGTGTCAATCGATCGAAGCTTGATCCCGACACGGCCGCGAAACTCAAGGAGTTGCTCGCGATGAAATCGTCCTATGAGCAGCGGGACTTTGTCATCAAGAGCGGCTGGGCCACCATGCCCGCGACCGATGGTCCGAACAGCGATCTGGCGAGCAAGTGCGCGGACGCACTGGTGCAGTCCGCGGCGACCTGACGGGCCGGCGCGCCCGCCGCGCCTGCGGCGAACCGGACAGTGGCGGCGAAGAAGGCGCTCTGCCTGTTGCGCCCATTCGCCGCGGCGGCCGCTGCGCGAGACCCGCGGATTGAGCGGCTCACCGAACGCGCGGCGGCGGGTCCGAACCGACGCTGCGGAGAGGGCGCGGCTCCTGAGGCATGACCATCGTCCCTGGCGTCGAGAAACGGATTGTTCGCATCGCAAGCCGATCCCGGCGATGTTGCCGTGCTTGCGCGGCGACGGCGCCAAGACGTTTTGCGCCGAAGCGGACGCCGGCCCGGCGCGGAAAATGCGGCCACGCACCGCGAATCCGGAGCACGATCCGATTCAATTTGACCGGGTCGTGCTCTAGCATGGCGAACCGCCATCTTGCACGGGAGGTTGCCATGTCGGACATCGGCCAGGCCCTTGAGCGGCTTTGCGACGCCTTCAACGCGCACGATCTCGACCGGGTCATGGGCTTCTTCGCCGACGACTGCGTGCTGGAAATGCCGCGCGGAGGCCAGCCCTGGGGCGCAAGGACCGAGGGCAGGGAGGCTGTGCGCAAGGCGCTGGCCGGCCGCTTCGAAGGGCTGCCCGATGTCCACTACGGCAACGCGCGGCACTACGTCGATCGCGAAGCCGATACCGGCATCTCCAAATGGACGCTGACCGGCACCCGGCGCGACGGCCAGCGCATCGAGGTGTGGGGCTGCGACTTCTACACCTTCCGCGACGGCAAGGTCGTCCGCAAGGACTCCTACTGGAAGATCGTGGAGTAGCCGGGGCGGCGCCACCTCCGCCTGGAAAAGACGCGATGGCGTCATGCTGGCCTGGACCGGGTGCTGGCTGCCGGCTATCAGGCAGGGCAATCGCATTCGAAGGGGGGCACGGAATCCCCTCCCCCATGGCGGGGCAGGCAATCGCCTATGAAGCAGAATTGAAATAAGAACCCCTCTCCCCTCGCGGGAGAGGGCTGCGGAGCCTTAGCGAGCGTCAGCGAGCTTAGGCGAAGCTGGGTGAGGGGCCGCGCCGGAAGGCGCGCAGCGCGCGAGCGCTACCAGCGCGCAATCTTGCACCTCATGTGGCACTCTGCCGAGCGCGCGCACCTATCGGTGCGCAACCCCTCATCCAACTTCGGCCCCGCGGACGAATGTCCGCATTCGCGGACGGGGTTCGCTTCGCTCACCAAGCCTGCGTATCCTTCTCCCGGCCGTCGGCGAAGGCCGACATTCGTCGGCCTGGGGAGAAGGGGCTATTTTTCTGCGTTGACATCCCATATGCGATTGCCCTGCGTGGTCGAGGGGGAACCGCGCTCGCTATCGTCATTTGCGTTGGCACTGGGCGATCAGGGCACAACGACGCAGGCGCACTCGGCGAGCGCGCTCACCTTCTGCGACACGCTGCCGACCAGCAGGCCGGCGAGCCTGCCCAGGCCGCGCTTGCCCATGACGATGAAGCTTGCCCGGGTGTCGCGCGCCACGTCCAGGATGCCGGAAGCGGGATCGCCGCTCCGGATCACGCGGCGGACCTTGGCTGCGCCGCGGCTCCTGGCGAGCGTCTCCGCATCCTCGAGGATGAGGTTGGCGATCGCTTCCATGGTCGCCGGAGAGATCCAGGCCGGCGGGATCGATTCCACGAACGTGCCGGACTTCCGCTCGAGATCCGACAGCCGCGCGATCTCCTGCCGGGCGCTCTCAGGCAACCGCTCGAGCGCGACCAGTCCCTGGGCCTCGCTTGCCGACATGTGATCGGGCAGCACGTGAACCAGGGCGATCTCCGCCGCGAATTTCTCCGCAAGCCGGGCGCCGAGATCGGCTGCACCGGCTGCCTGTTTCGAGCCGTCGATCGCGACCACGATTGTTTCGGGCATCTCTCGATCTCCTTCCCGTTTCTCCGGCGCCGGTCGTAGCCGAACCGTTGCCGTCTATCCTGGTAACAGCCTGACACCGATGAAGGTCCGCGCGTTCGTCGACCGCCTCGCCCGGCGTTTCGGACGCACCTATTGAGAAGATGGCCCCTGAGGGGACGTTCGCAAGGGGACGCTTCAAGGATTCCCCGGCATCCATTTCGATCATCTGAAAGTCGGCTCGCCCATGTCTGTTTGGTGCGACATGCGAACGCACG
>DASSBF010000216.1:0-26712 GCA_035699005.1 Dongiaceae bacterium | reverse complement strand
CGATCTGCCACGCGCATCACCGCGCTTCGCTCGCCAAATGGGGCGCGAAGGATTTCCGCGAGGTGCTGCGGTGATCGGCAAGCTGACCGGCACGCTCGACAGCGTCACGGGCGATGCGGCTTTGATCGACGTGGGCGGCGTAGGCTACGTCGTGCACGCCGCGAGCCGCACGCTGGCGCGCCTAGGCCCGACCGGCGCACCGATCAGCCTGCTGATCGAGACCCATGTGCGCGAGGATGCGATCAACCTCTATGGCTTCTGGGATGCGACCGAGCGCGACTGGTTCCGCCTGTTGACGACGGTCCAGGGCGTCGGCGCGAAAGTTGCCCTTGCCATCCTCGGCGTGCTGGCGCCGGATGACCTGTCGCTGGCGATCGCCGCGCAGGACAAGGCGATCGTGACGCGCGCGCCCGGCGTCGGGCCCAAGCTGGCCCAGCGCATCGTCTCCGAGTTGAAGGACAAGGCCGGCAACATCGCGCTCGGCGCCGGGGCGATCGCGCCCGCAACCGCAGTCAATGGCGGTGCCAAGGCATCCGGCGGCCCGGCGGAGGACGCCATCTCCGCCCTGGTCAATCTTGGCTATCGCCGGGCCGAGGCCTATGGCGCGGTCGCCAAGGCGGCGCGCGACCTGGGCGAGCGTGCCAGCCTCGATGCGCTGATCCGCGCCGGGCTTAAGGAGCTGAGCCAGTGAACCAGCAGCCCTTCGATCCCGCGAGCCGCGTCACGGACGCCGTGCGCCAGCCGGAAGACGCCGGCGAGCAGTCGCTGCGCCCGCAGGTGCTCGGCGATTTCATCGGCCAGCAGAAGCTGCGCGAGAATCTTGCGGTCTTCATCGAGGCCGCGCGCGGCCGCGACGAGGCGATGGACCATGTGCTGTTCTATGGTCCGCCCGGCCTCGGCAAGACCACGCTGGCGCAGATCGTGGCGCGCGAGTTGGGCGTCGGCTTCCGCGCCACGTCCGGCCCGGTGATCACGCGGGCAGGGGACCTCGCCGCGCTGCTCACCAACCTGCAGCCCCGCGATGTCCTGTTCATCGACGAGATCCACCGTCTCAGCCCGGCGGTCGAGGAAATCCTCTATCCCGCGATGGAGGATTTCCAGCTCGACCTCATTATCGGCGAGGGGCCGGCGGCGCGCTCGGTGCGCATCGACCTGCCGCGCTTCACGCTGGTCGGCGCGACCACGCGCCTCGGCCTCATCACCACGCCGCTGCGCGAACGCTTCGGGATTCCGCTGCGCCTCAATTTCTACGAGCCGAAGGAGCTCGAGCTGATCGTGCGGCGCGGCGCGCGGGTGGTTGGCCTCAACCTCGATGACAGCGGCGCGATGGAGATCGCACGCCGCTCGCGCGGCACCCCGCGCGTCGCCGGACGCCTGCTGCGCCGGGTCCGCGACTTCGCAAACGTCGCGAAGATGAAGCTGGTGGATCAGAAAGCGGCGGACGAAACGCTGAAGCGGCTGGATGTCGACGATCTCGGCCTCGATGCGATGGACCGGCGCTACCTGCGCCTGATCTCCGACCACTATGGCGGCGGGCCGGTGGGTGTCGAGACGCTGGCCGCCGCGCTCTCCGAGCAGCGCGACACGATCGAGGATGCGATAGAGCCATTCCTCATCCAGCAGGGCCTGTTGCAGCGCTCGCCGCGCGGCCGCATGCTGACGGTGACCGGCTATCGCCACCTCGGCCTCGCCGCGCCGCGCAGCCAGGCGCAGCTCGATCTGCTGGCGGCGCAGGCGAGCGAAGCCGGCGATGAATGACGTGAGCAGGCGGATGGCGAAGCCGCAAGCCTCGATGGCGAGCCATCGGCAGGCGATCCGGGTCTATTTCGAGGACACCGACGCCGCGGGGATCGTCTACTACGCCAACTACCTGAAGTTCGCCGAGCGCGCACGCACCGACATGCTGCGCGACCTCGGCATCTCGCATGCCGACATGATGAAGCAAGGCGGGCTGGTGCTGGTCGTGCGCCGCTGCGCGGTCGAGTACCTGAAGCCCGCCAAGCTGGACGATCTGCTGACGGTCGAAACCGACGTCGCGAAGCTGGGCGGCGCGTCGGTCGACCTGGTGCAGCGCGTGCTGCGCGGGGCTGAGCTGCTGGCGGAGCTGAAGGTGCTGGTGGTGTGCATCGACCGCAACGGCAGGCCGCACCGCATCCCCGATTCCGTGCGCGCGGCGCTTCCGCGCGCGACCCATCGATCCGAATGACACAGGTGTAGCGAGATGGAACCACAAGCACCCCAGGCCGTGCCGGTCGCGCCGGTCGATGCGGGCCAGGCCCTGGACCAGATGAACGGAGCCATGACGGCCAATGCGCCGGGCCTGGGCGCCATGGCGCACGACCTCTCGGTCTACGGGCTGTTCATCCAGGCCGACTGGATCGTGAAAGCGGTCATGATCATGCTGCTGCTGGCCTCGATCTGGAGCTGGGCGATCATCATCCACAAGCTGATCCGCCTGCGCGCGCTGCGTTTCCAGGCCAAGCAGTTCGAGGATGCGTTCTGGTCCGGCGGCTCGCTCGAGGAGCTGTTCGACCGCATCTCCAACCGGCCGACCGATCCGATGGCCTCGATCTTCGTCGCCGCGATGCGCGAATGGCGTCGCTCCGCCGCCAAGGGCCTGCTCAGCAATGAGGCGCTGCGCGAATCCTTGCGCGACCGGATCGAGCGGGTGATGAACATCGCGCTCGGCCGCGAGGTGGACCAGCTGGAGCGCTACATGACGTTCCTCGCCTCGGTCGGCTCGGCGGCGCCGTTCGTCGGGCTGTTCGGCACGGTCTGGGGCATCATGAACTCGTTCGCGGCGATCGCGGGGTCGAAGAACACCTCGCTGGCCGTGGTGGCGCCCGGCATCGCGGAGGCGCTGTTCGCGACCGCGCTCGGCCTGGTCGCCGCCATTCCCGCGGTGCTCGCCTTCAACAAGCTCAACAACGACATCACGCGCTACGGCAACCGTCTGGAGGCGTTCGCGGGCGAGTTCGGCGCCATCCTCTCGCGCCAGCTCGAGGAGAAGCACTGACCATGGCCGTCCGGCTCGGCTCGCGGCCGCAGCGCGGCATCCACCGCCGCAAGGCGCACCCCATGTCGGAGATCAACGTGACGCCGATGGTCGACGTCATGCTGGTGCTGCTGGTCATTTTCATGATCACCGCCCCGCTGCTGACGGTCGGCGTTCCAGTCGACCTACCCAAGACCAAGGCCGAGGCGATGCAGGACCCGGACGAGCCTCTGGTCGTCTCGATCAACAAGGAAGGCAAGATTTTCCTGCAAGATTCGGAGCTTACGGCCGACCAACTCGGCCCCAGAGTCGCCGCAATCTCGAACAACAATCCCGAGGTGAAGATTTTCATCCGCGGCGACCAGGCGGTGAACTATGGCGCGATCGCCGAGGTGCTGGGCCAGCTGGTCTCGGCCGGCTTCCGGCACCTGGCGCTGATCTCGGACTCCGCGGCGCCGACCAACGCGCCCGGCAGCGCGCCCGCCGACAAGCCGGCGGACCAGTCGGGCGCCGCGAAGACCCAGCAGGCGCAGTGAACCCCGGAGCGCGGCGGGAAACGGCAAGGCCAGAGCGCGAGCGAGCGTGACTCCCTTTTCGCAACATGTCGGCTCGAAGCAGACCGGGTCGCCGCCTTTGAGGCCGGCCAGCGGCGGATCGCTGGGCGCCGGCGTCCTGCTGAGCGTCGGCCTGCACGCGGTCCTGATCGTCTTCGTGATCTTCGGCCTGCCGATCTTCTGGGAGCCGGAGCCGCTGCCCGGCGCCATCGGGATCGAGCTGGCGCAGCTCTCCGACATCACCGCCGCGCCGAAGGTGCAGAAAGAGGGCAAGCCCAACAAGCAGCCCGAGCCGCAGCCGGCAGTGCAGAAGGAGGCGCCGAAGAAGGAGACCCCGCCGCCACCGCCGAACCCTCCGGCCGCCGCCGCGCCGCCGCCACCGCCACCGCCGCCGCCCGAGGAAGAGGTCGCCGAAACGATTCCCGATCCGGCCGCGGAGAAAAAGAAGGAAGAGGAAAAAAAGAAACAGGAGGAGAAGAAGAAGGCCGAGGAGGAAAAAAAGAAGAAGGAGCAGGAGAAAAAGAAGAAAGAGGAAGAGGTCAAGAAGCAGCAGAAGAAGGACGATCAGGCGCTCGATACCCTGCTCGCGAACGTCATCGACCAGAAACCTGCACCCGAGCCCGACAAGAAGCCGGAGAAGAAGAAGGCGGAAGCCAAGCCGGCCGAGCCGAGCACCGGCCCGCAGACGGAGCTGGTCAATGATGTGCCTCTGACCGCGTCGGAGGAGGATGGCATCCGCGGCCAGATCGAGCGCAACTGGAACCTCGGGAGCTTGGCCGGCGCGCCCGATTTGACCGGCATGATCATCGAGCTGCGCATCACCTTGCAGCCCGACGGCACCGTGACCCGGGCGGAGGTCGTGAACACCGGCTCGAGTCCGCTGTTCCGGCAGGCATCCGAGGGCGCCATCCGCGCCGTCATGATCTCCAGCCCCCTCAAACTGCCGCCGAACAAGACCTACACCTCCATGCTCATCCGCTTCCACCCGGACCAGGTGGTGCAGTAGACGAAGCCCCACAATTGCCACGATCTTGCGGCAGGAACCTCCCTGGGCTTTGGCCGTTCCTGTCCCGGGTGCGGTAGGCAAGGTCCCGGGGGACCAGTATAAGTTCGGGCCGATCGGCCGATTCGGTAGGATCCAGAAGCGAAATCCAGGTTGAGGCAAGACGATGGTTTGGACTGTGCGGAGTGCGACGTTCGCCGCCCTGGCGGCCGTGAGCCTGGGGGCATTGCCCGCGGCGGCCGAGCCGGTCATCGACATCACCAAGGGCGTGGTCGAGCCGATGCCCATCGCCGTCCCGGTGTTCGGCGGCCCCAATCCGACCGACAGCCAGATGGGTGCGGAGATCGCCCGCGTCATCTCCGCCGACCTGGAGCGCTCCGGCCTGTTCGCGCCGATCGACGAGAAGGCCTTCATCCAGCAGGGCATCACCTCCGACACGCTGCCGCGCTTCCAGGACTGGCGGCTGATCAACGCGCAGGCGCTGGTCGCCGGGGCGGTGAAGCCCGGCGCCAACGGCAAATACAGCGTCGAGTTCCGCCTGTGGGACGTGTTCGGCGGGGCGGAGATGTTCTCCAACTCCTACACCTTCACCCAGGACATCTGGCGCCGCGCGGCGCATATCGTGGCCGACGACATCTACAAGCGCATCACCGGCGAGGACGGCTATTTCGATACCCGCATCGTCTACATCGCCGAATCCGGCCCCAAGAACAACCGAACCAAGCGCCTCGCCATCATGGACCAGGACGGCGAGAACCATCAGTACCTGACCAACGGCGCCGATCTGGTGCTGACGCCGCGCTTCTCGCCCGCGGCCCAGGACATCACCTACATGTCCTACTACGGCAACAAGCCGCGCGTGTACCTCTTCAGCATCAGCACCGGCCAGCAGGAGGTGCTGGGCGACTTCCCCGGCATGACCTTCGCGCCGCGCTACTCGCCGGATGGCAACAGCGTGATCATGAGCCTGGCGCAGAACGGCAATACCGACATCTACGTGATGGACCTCCGCACCCGGCGCTCGAAGCGCCTGACCGACCATCCCGCCATCGACACCTCGCCGTCCTATTCGCCCGACGGCGCGCACATCGTCTTCAACTCCGACCGCGGCGGGGAGCAGCAGCTCTACGTCATGAACGCCGATGGCTCGGGCGTCGCGCGTCTCAGCAAGGGGCAGGGCCGCTACGCGACGCCGGTCTGGTCGCCGCGTGGCGACCTGATCGCCTTCACCCGGATATACCAGGGAACGTTCTACATCGGGGTGATGCGCCCCGACGGGTCGGGCGAGCGCATGTTGTCGCAGGGCTGGCTGGTGGAGGGTCCGACCTGGGCGCCGAACGGCCGGGTCATCGCCTTCTATACCGAGGACCAGAGCGGCCGTACACAGCTCCACTCGATCGACCTGACGGGCTACAACGAGAGGGTCCTGAAGACCCCCATGGATGGCTCCGATCCGGCCTGGTCACCCTTGCTGAGCAAGCAATAATGCTCTATGTTCCGCGCGATTCCGGGGGTTCTGAAAGGCCGGCGCGAACGCCAACCATCAGTTGCGGAATTTCCCAACAAGCTGGCGTCCCTTGGTTCCTGGTAGCGGGGAAAAGGTGTGCGCACGGTTTGAGACAAACAAAGAGGATGAGAGGACAAAATGCGTCTTAAGATAATCTCGGCGATGGCTGCGGCGCTGCTGCTGGCAGCTTGCGCCTCCGACGAGGCCGCGACCACCGGCAATGCGAACGCCGGCGGCGGTACCACCACCGACAACAGCATCACCCAGGGCGCGGTCACGCCCGGCTCCGCCGAGGACTTCCAGCAGAATGTCGGCGACCGCGTGTTTTTCGACACCGACCGCTACGACCTGTCGGCCGAGGCGCAGTCGCAGCTGCAGAAGCAGGCGGCATGGCTCAAGCAATATCCCGCGGTGACCGTCACCATCGAAGGCCACTGCGACGAGCGCGGCACCCGCGAATACAACCTCGCGCTGGGCGAGCGCCGCGCCAACGCGGTCGCCAACTACATGACCGCGCTCGGCGTCGATGCCGGCCGCCTGTCCGTGATCTCCTACGGCAAGGAGCGTCCGCAGTGCACCGACTCGAACGAAGCCTGCTGGGCGCAGAACCGCCGCGGCGTGACCACCGTCAACAGGTAGTCGGAAGTCAGAAGTCAAAAGTCAGGGCTTCCGGCGAGCTGACTGCGGAGTTTACCGATTTGGCCCCCTCCCTGGCAGCCCAGGCGAGGGGGCTTGTATTTTGGGCGTGCCTGCTCGACCCGATCCCCCAACTTCCGACCTCTGTCTGCCGGCTTCCGGCTTCTTGAAGCCCGGCTACCCCTCTGGCATGGTCCGCTCATCATTTCGTGGCGGAATCGCCGGCCGGTGAGCCATGTTTTCGCCTTATTGACGGCCGAGCATCGGCCGGATCCGGGCTCCGCGGCGGCGGGGCCGAGCCGGAGGACGCTGAGATGTTGGGTCATGTGACGCGGGGACGATTGAGCCGGGCAGGCTGCCTTGTTGCCGCGAGCCTGACGATCTGGCTGGCATTCGGGGCGGCGGCCGCCCGGGCCGACGAGGTCGACGACCTGCGCGCCGAGCTCGAGCAGCTGAAGCAGCAGGTGCTGTACCTGCAGAACCAGATCCCGGGGGTCAGCGCCGGCACCAATGGCGGCGGCAGCCTGGCCGCGCAGCAGGAAGTGCGCATGGAGCAGTTCCAGCATCAACTCGCCGACCTCACCGGCCAGATCGAGCGCGTGCAGCTCAAGGTCAATGACCTCGCCGACCAGCTCTCCCGCATGCAGAAGGACACCGAATATCGCCTCGGCGCGCTCGAAGGGGGCGGTGCCGGCGCGCCGACCATGGGCGCGGCACCGGGCGATCCCAACGCGGCCAGTGCCGGCGCGGCGGCCGGCGGCGACAGTGGCCAGCAGCATGTGGCGGCAGAGGCGACCCCACCCAACACCCATGTGACGGCGGATACGCCTCAGCAGGGTGCGCCCCCGCCAAGCGGGCAGCCCGGCATTCTTGGCACCCTGTCGGCGTCCCAGGCGGCGAACCTGCCGCAGGCGCCGGCCGGCGCAGCGGCGGATGCCGCAGCCAAGGCGGGACAGCAGACTGCTATGCCCGCCGGCACCCTGCCCGGCGCGACCCCGCGCGAGCAGTACGAATATGCCACCAACCTCATCCAGCGCGGCGAGTACGACCAGGCGGAGGTTGCGCTGAAATCCTTCGTCCAGCAGCACCCGAAGGACGAACTGGCGGGCAACGCGCAGTACTGGCTGGGCGAAACCTACTACGTGCGCAACGACTTCAAGAATGCGGCGGTCGCTTTCGCCGAGGGCTACCAGAAATATCCCGACAGCCAGAAGGCGCCGGACAACCTGCTGAAGCTCGCCATGGCGCTCGGCCAGCAGGGCCAGAAGGAGAACGCCTGCGTCGCCCTGCGCCAGCTCGAGAAGCGCTACCCCGACGCCTCCGCCAACATCAAGGACCGCGCCGTCCGCGCCAAGAAGAACTACAGCTGCACGTGAGCGCAAGCGGCTCAGCGCCGCGACGCCTATGCCGGACATCGACATCGCCGGGTTGATGGTGCCGCTCGGGCCGTTCGAGCGGCCGCCGGCGGTTGCGGTCGCCGTGTCGGGCGGGTCGGATTCCCTCGGCCTCGGCCTGCTGCTCGCGGAGTGGGCGAGGGCGCAACGCGGGCGCCTCCACATCCTCACGGTCGATCACGGCCTGCGCTCGGAGTCAGCCGGCGAATGCGCGCGTGTCGCCGAAATCTTCGCGGCGATCCCAGGCTGCTCGGCGCACGTGTTGCGGTGGGCGGGCGACAAGCCGGCGCGCGGCCTCCAGGCGGCGGCGCGGGCCGCGCGCTACGCGCTGCTGACGGAATGGTGTCGTGCGCGGGGAATCCTGCATCTGGCAATCGCCCACACGGCTGAAGATCAGGCCGAGACGATCGCGATGCGCCTGGCTCACGGCAGCGGCGCCACCGGCCTTGCCGGAATGGCGGCGGTGCGCACCGAAGGCCGCGTGCGGCTGCTGCGGCCCCTGCTTCCCGTTTCGCGCGTGGCGACCCGGGCGTGGCTGCAGGCGCGCGGGCAGGAGTGGATCGAGGACCCAAGTAACCAGCTGGTCAAATACGAGCGCGTACGCGTGCGGCAGAGCCTCATGCCCGATCGCTCAGCTGAATTCCTCGACGAGGCGCGCCGGTTCGGCGAGGCACGCGATGCCCGGGAGCGCGCCGCCGCGCGCCTGCTGGCTGAAGCGGGCCAGGTGCATGAGGCGGGGTACGTGTCGGTGGCTCTGGCGCCCTGGGACCAAGCTGCGCCGGATATGCAGGCGGCCGTGATCCGCCAAGTTATGCTGGCGGTCAGCGGGCAGGACTATCTCCCGTCGCTTGACGGGCTGATGGCCTCGCTTGGCTCCGCCGCCCGGACCCTCGGCGGCTGCGTCCTCCAGCTCCTGCAAGGCCGCCTCCACGTGTTCCGCGAGGCCGCGGCCATCGCGCTGCCGATCGACGTGGCACCGGCCTGGTTCGGTACCTGGGACAACCGCTTCGCCTTGCAGGTTGCGGCCGACCTGGAGCCGGCGGCGGGCTGGACCATTGCCCCCCTGGGCGAACACGGCTTGCGCCAAGTTGTGGATAGGTTCGGAGTCCGCCTCAAGCGGCATCCGATCCCGCTGCCGGCCCGCTTGGCCCTGCCGGCACTGTGGCGGGGGGAACACTTGGCGGCGCAACCGCATTTGCACCTGGGACAAGGGCTTGCAGCCTGGCCCGCACCTCGCCATACCGTGACAACATGCGGCTTTACAGTTGCGGGCGGGCGGCCGCACACTATCTATTCACCAGTGCTGTGCTAGTTTGGAATCGTTGCAAATCCGGGGATAGGTCCGGCGAAGCTGCTGAATCGACTGGCATTATTCGGGTAGCGAGGATCGATCGGTGAATTTCGGCAGGAATCTCTGGATCTGGGCGGCGGTCATCGTGCTGCTGTTCGTGCTGTTCGAGATGTTCCAGGGCGGCAACAACGCAACCAATGCGGCCGAGCTGCCCTATTCGGAATTCCTCAACAAGGTCGAGGCCGGCGAAGTCAATAACGTCACCATCCGCGGTCCGGAGATCACCCTCCAGACCAGCAGCGGCACCTACACCACCTACGCGCCCGACGATCCGAAGCTGATCGAGACCCTCACCTCCAAGGGCGTCGCCATCAAGGCCGGCCCGCAGGAGGAGAAGAACCTGCTGTTCATCGCGCTGGTGCAGTGGGCGCCGATCATCCTCATCGTCGCGTTCTGGATTTTCATGCTGCGCCAGATGCAGTCCAATGGCGGCAAGGCCATGGGCTTCGGCAAGTCGCGCGCAAGATTGCTGACCGAGCGCCAGGGACGCGTCACCTTCGACGATGTCGCCGGCATCGAGGAAGCCAAGACCGAGCTGGAAGAGATCGTCGACTTCCTCAAGGACCCGCAGAAGTTCCAGCGCCTGGGCGGCAAGATACCCAAAGGCTGCCTGCTGGTCGGCCCTCCGGGCACCGGCAAGACGCTGCTGGCGCGCGCCATCGCGGGCGAAGCCAACGTGCCATTCTTCACCATCTCCGGCTCCGACTTCGTCGAGATGTTCGTGGGCGTCGGCGCCAGCCGCGTGCGCGACATGTTCGAGCAGGGCAAGAAGAACGCGCCCTGCATCATCTTCATCGACGAGATCGACGCGGTCGGCCGCCATCGCGGCGCCGGCCTCGGCGGCGGCAACGACGAGCGCGAGCAGACCCTCAACCAGCTGCTGGTGGAGATGGACGGCTTCGAAGCGAACGAAGGCGTCATCCTGATCGCCGCCACCAACCGGCCCGACGTGCTCGACCCGGCCCTGCTGCGCCCCGGCCGTTTCGACCGGCAGATCGTGGTGCCCAATCCCGACATCAATGGCCGCGAGCAGATCCTGAAGGTGCACATGCGCAAGGTGCCGCTGGCGCCCGACGTGGACGCCCGCACCATCGCGCGCGGCACCCCCGGCTTCTCCGGCGCAGACCTTGCCAACCTGGTGAACGAGGCGGCGCTGCTGGCGGCGCGCGCCGGCAAGCGCGTCGTCACCATGTACGATTTCGAGCAGGCCAAGGACAAGGTGATGATGGGCGCCGAGCGGCGCTCCATGGTCATGACCGAAGAGGAAAAGACCATGACCGCCTATCACGAAGGCGGTCATGCCATCGTCAACATCTACATGCCGGGCAACGATCCGCTGCACAAGGTGACGATCATCCCGCGCGGCCGGGCTCTCGGCGTCACCTGGGCGCTGCCCGAGAAGGACCGTCTTTCCATCACCAAGGAGTTCCTGGAGGCGAAGATCGCCATGTGCTTCGGCGGCCGCATCGCCGAGCAGTTGATCTATGGCGACAACCACCTCAACTCCGGCGCGTCCAACGACATCAAGCAAGCGACCGGCATGGCGCGCGCCATGGTCACCGAATACGGCATGAGCGATAAGCTCGGGCCGCTGCGCTACAACGACAACGAGGAGGAGGTCTTCCTCGGCCACTCGGTGGCGCAGCGCAAGAACGTGTCCGACGCGACCACCGCCATGATCGACCAGGAAGTGCGCCGCATCGTCGAGGAAGGCGAAGCGAAGGCGCGCGAGATCCTGACCGCGCATCTCGACGAGCTTCATGCATTGGCCAAGGGGCTGCTGGAATACGAAACCCTGAACGCGGACGAGGTGAGGGATCTGCTGGCCGGCAAGCCGATCCGCCAGGGCGGCGATCAATCCGGCCCGCACAAGCCGCGCTCGTCGATCCCGACCAGCGGAACCGCGCCCAAGCCGACCGGCGGCTTCGAGCCCAAGCCCGCCGGCCGCTGATCCACGGACACGACGGAGCCCCGCCCCGAACCGGCGGGGTTTTTCTTTTGCCTTCCGACCCTCGGCTGATGATGCTGTAGCGCGAACTCGATCGTCGATCGATGACGACCTGAAGGCGTTGAATGGACCGGTATCTCATCCCCCGTGGCATCATTGCCGGCCCGGCTGCCGCGCGGGCGATCGAGGCTGGTATCGCGTTGCCCCTGGCCGGAGGGCCGCTGGCGTTCACGAGCGCCGAAACGATCGAGCGCAGCGCCGGCGAGGAAGGCGAGCGGCATCCCGCTGACCTATTGGCCGCGCGCGCTTTCGCGCCCGCGCCCGTCGAAAGCATCGCCAAGCCGCGCGCACCGTGGGCGGGCTTCGATCTCGATCGCCCCTTGATCATGGGCGTCGTCAACGTGACGCCGGACAGTTTTTCCGATGGCGGTGACTTCGCCGACGCTTCGGCAGCGATCGATCATGGCCGCGCCATGCTGGCGGCGGGCGCGGACATCGTCGATGTCGGTGGCGAATCGACCCGGCCCGGCGCCAATCCTGTGCCGCCTGCCGATGAAGCCGCGCGCGTCCTGCCGGTCGTCCGTGCGCTGGCCCATGCGGGAGCGGTGGTTTCGATCGATACGCGGCACGCCTCGGTGATGGACGAAGCGGTCAAGGCGGGCGCGTGGATCATCAACGACGTCACCGCCCTGACCGGCGATGCGCGGAGCGCCGGCGTTGCGGCCAAGTCGGGCGCCGCCATCGTGCTCATGCACATGCTCGGCGAGCCGCAGACCATGCAGCTCGACCCGCGCTATGCCGATGTGACGTGCGACCTCATCGACTATTTCACCGCGCGGCTCGCGGCGCTCGCGGAACTGGGCGTGGCGCGCGAGCGCATCGCGGTCGATCCCGGCATCGGCTTCGGCAAGAAGGACGCGCACAACCTGCGTCTGCTGGACGAACTGGCGGCGTTCCACGTCCTCGGCTGCCCGATCCTGCTTGGCGCCTCGCGCAAGAGCTTCATCGGCCGCCTGAGCAGGGGCGAGCCGCCAAAGCACCGGATGGCCGGCACGCTCGCGGCGCACCAGATCGGCTTCGACCGCGGCGTGCAGCTCGTGCGCGTTCATGATGTCGCGGAGGCGTTCCAGGCCCGCGCATTGTGGTCGGCCGCGCTCGGGCAGGCCCGGTGACGCCGCTCTTTTCCGTGGTCCTCGCGACCTACAACCGCGGCCGGCATATCGTGCCGACCATTGCGTCGGCGTTGCGGCAGAACCTTGCGGACTTCGAGCTGATCGTCGTCGGCGACTGCTGTACCGACGAAACGGAAGCGGCCGTCCGTAGTTTCGGGGACGCGCGCATCGCCTGGCGGAACCTGCCGGAGAGGGCGGGCAGCCAATCCACGCCCAACAACACCGGCATCGGCCTGGCACGCGGCAGATACATCGCCTATCTCGGCCATGACGACATCTGGGCGCCCGATCATCTGAACACCCTGCAGCAGTGTTTCGCTGCGTACCCGGAGGCGTCTTTTGCCGTCGGCGGATGCGTCTTCTACGGCCCGGCGGGCAGCGGCCGCTATCACCTGCATGGCCTGTTCGAGGACGAGCAAGCGCCGCTCCGGCATTTCTTCCCGCCTTCATCCATCGCGCACCGGCGGCAAGTGCCGGATCTGATTGGTCCATGGCGGCAACCTGGGGAGTTGCGGCAGCCGATCGATCTGGAGTTCATGCAACGCGCGTTCCATGCCGGGCTGCGGTTCGTATCGTCGAGGCAAATCACGGTCCACAAGTTCGCCGCCGGCCATCGCTATCTGTCCTACATGCGGCAGGAATCGCAGGAGCAGGAATTGCTGCTCCGCATGATGTCCCAACCCGGCTTTGCCGATTTCGTCGCCGCCGTCAGACGCCGGGTGGAAGGCTCAACCGGATGCGAGCAATCCCAGATCCCCGATTTCTCCAGCGCAGAGCCGGGGGAGGCGGCCAGGAACGCCTGGAAAGCGAAAGGCATTCTGCGGCCGCCGCTGCAGCCGCTCGCCGCGAAGACCCGGCTCCGTCACGAGAGCGCTGGCCGCGCCTTGGATTGGGGGCCGCTCCAAAGGAGCGACGGGCCGCGCAGGCGCTCGTCCGGCCCCAATCCGCGGCCGAAGCTGCTCGTTCCGGTGACATCGGCCGAATTGGTCGATCTGCACTTCCATCTGCTCGGTGCAAGCGATGGTGTCCTGGAGCGACTTCGTCTCTCCGTGAACGGCAATCCGGTTCCCGTCAGCGTTGCCGCGCACGCGAAGCGTCCCGGCACGCGAGTCATTCGCTGCACGGCGCGCCTCAACGCCCGGGACTATTCGATCGTCCAGTTCGACCTTACCGGCGGCATGCCGTTGGACGAGTTGATGAGATCGGTCTCCGGCGTCAAATGCCAGATCGTGCTCGGCGCGGTGTGGCTGCGCCCACGAAGCTGGGTATCGCGCCTGAGGCTCGGACTGCGGTCCCGCCTGATGGCCGGCCGGTCGCACGGCGGCGCAACCTCGTCCGCGCGGGCGCTTTGATGCCGTGCGATGGACAACCAGACATTAAGCTTGTGCGCCTTGAATGAAGGCGGCGAGGGAAGCGGTCCGTGGACTTCGATTATTTCCTGTTATGAGTGGCGGTCCTGGTCGCGATGGCTTATGCGATCGGTTCGTACCGGCGCGGCACGCCGAGAATCGACCCGGCCTCGACGGAGTATTTCCGCAACCGCAGTCGTCACCTGCTGGAATGCAACAAGCTCGACGAGCTGGTCTCGTACGCGCGAGATCGGATCCAGAACCGGCCCAATCAGACCAACGCGCACTGGTACCTCGCCCGCGCGCTTTACCTTCAACAGCGTTGGAGCGAGGCGCTGGCTGCCTTCCACGAAGTAGCCCGGCTCGATCCGCGCTGGACGGAAAAGAGCGTCGCGCCCCGCGTCCGGGCCATCGAGGCGAAGGTCAGACCGAAGGACATGTCGGCAATGCCCGAAACCCCGGAGCTGGAGCGGACACCGCATTGAAAGACGGGCGCGATTCGCACCGCGCCCGTCTTGGCGCTTAGGCCTGCCGCATCACCGATTTCGGCGCGGCCATGCAGATCGCACAATACGCCACCGCGGCGATGCCCACGCCGAAGAACCAGCCATAGACTCCCCACCAGGCCGGCAACACGTCGGTGAAGTTGGGCAGGATGCTGGAGAAGATCGCGCCGATCCCCGCCGCCACGAACGCGGCCACGTTCCATCCGCTCTGGAAGCGGTATTGGCCGTTCTCCTGGTAGAGCGCGTTGACGTCGATCACGCCCTTCCGGATCAGGTAGTAGTCGACCATGATCACGCCGAAGATCGGGCCCATGGTGGCGCCGATCACGCCGACGAAATGCGCCGCGCCGCCTTCCCACGGCGCGAACGGATAGAGCACCAGGGCGAGCAGCGCGGCGATGTAGCCGCCGCGCTTGAAGCTGATCTGCCTCGGGAAAACATTGGCGAAGTCGAACGCGGGCGACACGAAGTTGGCGACCACGTTGATGCCGAGCGTCGCGACCGCAAACGTGACAGCCGCCAGCGCCGCCAGGAACCAGCTGTCGAACTTGGCGGAAATCTGGTCCGGATGGATCAGGACCTCGCCATAGACAGCGAAGGCGGCCGTGGTGGTGACGCCCGCCACCAGGCAGAACAGGATGAGGTTGACGGGCAGGCCCCACAGGTTGCCCTTGCGCACCGTGGCGGCATCCGGCGCATAGCGCGAGAAGTCGCAGAAGTTGAGATAGAGCGCCGCGAAATAGGTGATCCACGTCGCGGCCACCGCGAATAGCGCAGCGGTCGAGCCCGGCACGCCCGGCACGCCCGCGTCCTTGGTCTTGTCGAGCAGGACGTCCTGCGGGATCTCGCCGCCGAAGGACAGGGTGCCCGCCTTGATGCATAGAAAAATAGCGAGGATGAGCATCATGATCCAGACGGCGGGGCCGGCCCAGTCCTGGAACCGGCGAACCGTTTCCATGCCGCGCTGGATGATCAGCAGCTGCAGCGCCCAGACGACGACGAAGCAGATCACCTCGAGCGTCGAATGGCCGAGCATGTGGCTGGACTGCTGGAACGCCATGATGCTGTCGGAACGGGTGAGCAGCGCGACGATGGCGCCGGAGGCGGCGGCGGTCTGCGCGCCATACCAGAAGCAGGCGACGATGGCGCGCACCAAAGCCGGCACGTTGGCGCCCCAGATGCCGAACGAAGCGCGCGCCAGCACGGGGTAGGGGACGCCGGTCTTCACGCCGGCATAGCCCACCAGGTTCATCAGGAAGAAGATGGCCAGCGAGCCGAGGCCGATCGCCAGGATGAAGTTGACGAAGTTGCCGCACAGCAAAAACAGGCTAGCGGCCAGGTAGTAGCCCCACAGGCTGTGCACGTCCGAGGTCCAGACGTTGAAGATGCTGAAAGCGCCCCATTTGCGTTCAGTCGCGGGCGCCAGGTCGTCGTTGAGAAGCGCGGGGGATGCATTCGGAATCGCCATGGCAGCGTACTCCCTCTGGACGCTCCACGGGACTGGGCATGCTCAATGGCCCCCAGCCCCTGAGCAGACGAGAAAAGCATGCGCCAAGCCAGACCGAGTCGTCTAGTGCGTGACTCTGGAACGAATGCCGCGCCCGAAATCTATCCGCGCCTGTCATGCGGCGGCGCCGAGGACGTCCCATCCAGCGTCATCAGCGGCCAATAGAGATCCGGACGCCGATCCCTGAACACCCCCCAGTTGGCGCGCATCTGGCGGTTCTCCTCGAGGTCGAAGGCGGCGGTGATGGCCTCCTCGCGATCTTCGCTAGCCTTCGCGACGATCTGACCGGTTGGTCCCGCGATGAAGGAGCGGCCCCAGAAGGTGGTCACGCCAAACTCGCCTTCCTCCCGGCCGATGCGATTGGAAACGACAAGTGGTGTCAGGTTGGCCGCGGCATGGCCCTGCATGGTGATCTGCCAATGGTCGTGGCAGTCGGAGCCGATGCCGGTCGGATAGAACAGCAGGTCCGCACCCATGACGCACATGCAGCGCGCCGATTCGGGGAACCACTGGTCCCAGCATATCCCGACGCCAACCTTGCCGAACCTGGTGGGCCAGACCTTGAAGCCGGTATCGCCCGGGTTGGTGTAGACCTTCTCGAAGCAGCCCGGCGGGCCCATCGGGATGTGGGACTTGCGATAGATGCCCATCTGCTCGCCCGCATGGTCGATCATCACGATGGTGTTGTAGTAGGCGTTGTTGGCGCGCTCGTACACGTTGACGGGCAGGACCACGCCCAGCTCCCGCGCCAGCTTCGACATGCGGGCAAGGACCGGATGTCCTTCGAGCGGAAGGCCGATCTTGAAATGCTCCGGCTTCCAGTCCATGAACTCGAAGAAATGCGTGGAGAACATCTCCTGCAACAGGATGATGTTGGCGCCCTTGCCGGCGGCCTGCCGGACCAGCCGTTCCGCGGTGGCGAGATTTGCCTCGACATCCCACGAGCAGGCCATCTGGGTGGCCGCGACACAGACCTTCATGGCATCCTCGCTTTCAGCCGATGATTTCGATCACAGTCTGATGCCTGAGGGTAATACCGGTGTCACGGAATCGAAGCGCATTGGCGCCGCAGCGACGCGCTGATTCGAACGCCTGTCGGGCGCCCGAAGGTGTGCCGCGGCTCGGCCCGGTTTGTCATGGGAAGACATCCGAGGCGTATTTCCCGAATGGCGGCCGTTTGCCGAGCCTCTCGTAGTAGCTCGTCACCGCTGGACAATCGGGACGGCTCATCGGTGTCATGAGCCAGCGATGGACCGAGAGCCCGAGCGGGATGTCGGCGAGAGAGAATGCCGATCCGGTGACATAGCCGCCGGTCGCCTCGAACTGGCCCTCCAGGATCGCCATCTTCCGGTTCCATTCCTCGAGGCTGGCCCCGATCTTTTCGGGATCGGAGTAGGCCGGGTTCTTGCGCACCAGCGCATAGAAGGCGTAGCGCCAGGGTGGATTGAGCTCCGTCGCCTGCCAGTCCATCCACTGCTCCACGCGAGCACGTTCCGCCGGCCCTGGAGGCAGCAGGTCGCTGCGACCATGCTTTGCCGCCAAATACCGGCAGATTGTGTTCGACTCCCAGAGCACAAGGTCGCCGTCGTGGATGACCGGCACCTGGGCGTTGGGATTGAACGCGAGGAACTCCGGCGCTTGCGTCGACCGCGATCCGCCCCATTCCTCCTGGGCGTAGGGCATGCCGATTTCGTCGCACGTCCACAGCACCTTGCGAACATTGATGGAAGATGAATAGCCGAGCACCTTGAGCATGAAAACGACATCCTTGGGGAACAGAAGGCAGCCGAAGCCGTTGGAGACGGTGGTTTTTCGGCTTTTCCGGCAGCCCTAATTCCGCCATAACGGCCGGTAGAATCAAGCCGTTCACCAGGGGAGTCGTCGGATCGCATGGCGCGCAAGCTGTTCGGGACGGACGGGGTCAGGGGTCGGGCCAACAGCGAGCCGATCACCGCCGCGACGGCGCTGAAGCTGGCGCTCGCCGCCGGCGCGCATTTTCGCCGCGGCGATCACCGCCACCGCGTCATCATCGGCAAGGATACCAGGCTGTCCGGCTACATGCTGGAGACCGCGCTCACCTCCGGCTTCCTCTCCATGGGCATGGACGTGATGCTGCTCGGCCCGCTGCCGACGCCTGCCATCGCGATGCTGACGCGCGTCATGCGCGGCGACCTCGGCGTCATGATCTCGGCCTCGCACAACCCGTACGAGGACAACGGCATCAAGCTGTTCGGGCCGGACGGCTACAAGCTGTCGGACGCGATCGAGCTGGAGATCGAGCGGCGGATGGCGGGCAACGATTTTTCCAAATCGCTGTCGCCGTCTTCGCAACTTGGCCGCGCCAAGCGCATCGACGACGCGCCGGGACGCTACATCGAGTTCGTCAAGTCCTCGTTCCCCAAGGGCCGCGACCTGAGCGGCCTCAAGATCGTGGTCGACTGCGCCAACGGCGCCGCCTACAAGGTCGCGCCGACCGTGCTGTGGGAGCTGGGCGCCGAGGTGGTTTCGGTCGCGTGCGAGCCGAACGGCACCAACATCAACCAGCAATGCGGCGCGGTGCATCCACACGCCATGCAAAGCCAGGTGGTGGCGCATGGCGCCGATCTCGGCATCGCGCTCGATGGCGATGCGGACCGCCTGATCGTCGCGGACGAGAAGGGCGAGATCCTGAACGGCGATCAGTTGATGGCGCTGATAGCATTGTCCTGGCATGCCGAGCGAAAGCTGGCCGCCGGCGGCATCTGCGCGACGGTCATGTCCAATCTGGGCCTCGAGCGCGTGCTCGCGTCGCAGGGATTGAAGCTTTGGCGCGCCGCCGTGGGCGACCGCTACGTGCTCGAGGAGATGCGGCAGACGGGCTGCAATGTCGGCGGCGAGCAATCGGGCCACATCATCCTCAGCGACTTCGCCACCACGGGCGACGGCCTGCTCGCCGCCCTGCAGGTGCTGGCCGTGCTGGCGGAACGGCAGCGGCCCTTGAGCGAGGTCGGGCGCGTCTTCACGCCACTGCCGCAGATCCTGAAAAGCGTGCGCTTTGCCGCGGGCGCCCAACAGCCGCTGGAGAACGCGGCGGTGAAAGCGGCCATCGCCTCTGGCGAGGCGGCGCTCGACGGCAAAGGCCGGCTGCTGATCCGCAGGTCGGGCACCGAACCCCTGATCCGCGTGATGGGCGAGGGCGAGGACGAGGCGCTCATCGCCCGCATTGTCGGGGACATCGCCGCTGCCGTGCAGGCGGCTTCCTAGCGATCGCCAGACTCCAACTTTCTTTCACCTGCGCCACCCCGGTGTGACGGCGGGCATGAACCTTTGACAGCCGGGTCGGATTGCACGGCCACAGTTTCAACCGCCGCCCGATCGGTGGCAGCATCCCGATGTTTGAACCTCACAGCAAGCATTGAGGATATCCATGTCGAACTCCATGAAAGGCATGAGCCTTGTTACGCTCGAGGAATTTTCGCCCGAACAGGTGCAGGCGCTGCTCTCCCAGGCGCTCGAATTGAAGCGCAAGAAACAGGCGCGCATTTTTCCGCGCTCCCTCGTCAACCGGAATTTCTGTCTGATCTTTCAGCGCCCCTCGTGCCGCACGCGCGCGGCCTTCGCGGTGGCCGCGGCGGACGAGGGCGCGCTCGCCCATGTCATGTCGCCGCAGGAGATCCGCTTCGGCAGCGGAGAGAGCGTCAAGGACATCGCGCGCGTGCTGGGGCGCATGTTCGACGGCATCGCGATTCGCGCCTATGACACGCCGCTGATCGAGGAGGTGGCGGAGCATGCCGGCGTGCCGGTGTGGAACGCGCTGACCGAGCAGCATCATCCGACCCAGGCGCTCGCCGATTTCATGACGCTGCAGGAGAACGGCATCGCGCTGCCCGGCGCCAAGATGGCCTATATCGGCGAGGGCAGGGCCAACGTGGTCACATCGCTGATGGTCGCGGCGGCGAAGCTCGGCGTCGAGTTGCGCGTGGTGACGCCAAGGGGCCACAATCCGGAACCCAGCCTGGTCGATCGCCTGTTGGGCTGGCGGCACAACGAGCGCGCCAGGATCATCGTGACCTCCAGCATGCGCGAGGGCCTGCTGGGCGCCGACGCCGTCTACGCCGACATGTGGGTGCCCATGGAAGGCGAGTGGGACATCGCCCGCATGGCGCGCGACTTCCGCGGCTATCGGATCGACCGCGAGGCGATGGCCATGACGGAGAATCCGCGCGCCATCTTTCTGCACTGCATGCCCTCGCAGCACAATCTGGAGACCGAGTTCGCGCGCCGGCACCCGGAGGCGGTCGAGGCGACGGACGAGGTGTTCGACGGTCCGCTCAGCCGCGCGATCGACCAGGCCGAGAACCGCATGCACACGATCAAGGCCCTGATGGTCTCGACCGTGTAGGAGTTGGGGGGGAAAGAGGGGCTCCCCGTCATGGCCGGGGACTGGCTGGCCAGCCGCGAGCTGCTGTTCGGCACGGCTCTCGGCTACCCGGGTCTGCACCGGGTACGACGGGGAGAAGGCGGCCCGCACCTGCCGGAAGTGGCACGAACCGCCCTGGACCTGGACGCACGATCTATTCTCCCCGTCACGGTCGAGCTGGTCTCAACCATCCGCGAGCGTCTGCGCGGTAAACCCGTGAATGCCCGCAAGGGCGTGACGGGGAGAGGACAAGACGCCCGCGGGCTGGGCAGGCGGCCGTCCATGCTGTTCCTTCCCGGCGCATATCCGGCGAGGCGCGCCGCTGTTCAGTTGGTTCTCCCCGTCACGCTCGAAGGGTCACGGCGACCCGCGAGCGTCTGCGCGGATATGCGCGCGGATCACTGACCGGGACGGGCGTGACGGGGAGCTGACGGCAACCCTGGGAGGCATACCGCCAAATGCCGATCGTTACGCCGCTGCGGGCGGTCGCGGAGTTGGCCGGCCATCCGCGATCATTCGTCACTCCTCTAAGGCGCGCGTCAGAGCCGCCGCCTGTGTTGCCTGGGGTCCAGCACGCGTATGGGTGGTTGCCTGGCCGCTGCCGCCCCGAATTGTCGATTTCACACGCGACAGGATTTAAAGCCTTGTATACTGACTGGTTCCTATCAGATGTGTAGAATTCCACGCCTATATCTATATCATTCGATATAGTTGCGCAATTATTATGGAACTTCGTGCATTGTCAAACGGGATGTGTGTGACCCGGGTCACAAGGACGTGATAAGTCACACGGAAAATGTGTTGGATTGCAGGTGCGGGCCGACGAATTGGCGAGTGGCACTGGCCCGGATGCCGAAGAACGACCGGGCGTTTATCCGTGTGCGCTGCGCCCGACGCTCCATTGGCGGCAGCGCCAGCCAGGCAGACGGATGGTGGCGATCGTGCCGCGGCCCTTTTCGCTGTCGAGGGTCAGCGAGCCGCCGTGCATCTCGATGAAAGCCTTGGTGATGGTGAGGCCGAGGCCGGTGCCGTCATAGCGGCGCGCCAGCGTGCCGTCGATCTGGCCGAACGGCTCAAGCGCGCGCGGAATCTCCTCGGGCGCCATGCCGATCCCGGTATCGGTGATACTGAGTACGAGGTCGCCCTCGCTCTCGCGGCGCGCCGAAATCCGCACCTGGCCACCGGTCGGCGTGAATTTGACGGCATTGGACAGAAGGTTGAGCAGCGCCTGGCTGATCAGCTTGCGGTCGGCATAGACGCGGCCGATCCCGACGGCGATCTCCGCGCTTATGGCAAGGCCGGCCTTCTGGGCACGGATCTCGAGCAGGCGCTTGGCTTCGTCGATCGTCTCCGCCAGCGTGAAATCCTGCTCCACGATCTCGAAGCGGCCCGCTTCGACCTTGCTGAGGTCGAGGATGTCGTTGATGAGCGACAGCAGATGCTGGCCGCTGCGGTGGATGTCGGCGGCGTAGCTGGCATATTGCGGGACGCCCACCGGGCCAAAGAACTCGCGCTCGATCACTTCGGCGAAGCCGATGATGGCGTTGAGCGGCGTGCGCAGCTCGTGGCTCATGTTGGCGAGGAACTGCGACTTGGTGCGGCTCGCGACTTCCGCCTGCTCCTTGGCGAGGCGCAGGTCGCGCTGGCTGCGCGCCAGCTCATCGCCGCGCTCGACCAGGTCGCTGACATCGGTGTAGACCGTGACCATGCCGCCCAGGTGCGTGCGCCGGTCGCTGATGCGCAGGTGCCCGCCGTTCAGCATGCGCATCTCGACGTGGCCCTGGCCGTTGCGATGCTGCTGGCTGCGCAGCAGCGTCCAGTCCTCTTCCTTCTCATGCGCGCTGACGACCTTGCCGGCCTCCAGTTCCAGGCGCAGCACGTCGTCGAAGGTCATGCCCTCGACGTTGGCGTCGTGCGGAATGCCGAGATAGCTGCGTGCCCGCAGGTTGCAGAAGTGGAGCGCGCCATCCGGCGCGTAATAGACCAGCCCGTCATTCATGCCGCCGGTGGCGTCCAGCAGTTCGCGCCGCATGGCGGCGGCCTGCTGCTCGCTGGCGGAGAGCCGCACCGCCGCGTGCTTCTGGTCCGTGATGTCGAGCACGAAGCCGTCCCAATAGGTCCGGCCGCGGTCCGGATCGGGCGCCGCCCAGGCGCATTCCGTGAACCAGCGCAGTTCGCCGGTCTTGGGATGGACGTAGCGGTATTCGTGGACATAGGGCTGGCCCAGTTCCTTGCGCTTGCGCTCGGACTCTCGATAGCCCGTCATGTCGTCGACGTGGATGCGCGCGATCCAGGTGCCGACATCCGCCATTCGGGTCGCAGGATCGACCGCACCCATCATGTCGGTCGCGTCGCGGCCCCAGCAGCGCACCGCGCCGCCAACGAAGCCGTAGCCGCCATCGCCCGGCGTGCCCTGATAGATCATGATGTTGTGCATATTCTCCAGCAGCGCCTCAACGCGCCGGAGCTCGGAGCGCCGCGCCATGACGGCGGCTTCGCGGCTGACGCACAGATGCACCAGGCCGCTCGCGTAGGCGAGGGCGTCCTCGCAGGCAACCGTTGCGGGCTCAGAACCGAGAAATGCGAAAATTCGGCCGCGGTCGTTGACCTGCGGCCCCTGGATTGCGGCGGTGCGCAGCTTCAGCTCCGGCATCGCGAGCCGGATCGCCTCATCGGGCACCGAGGCGGAGGCCGCCGCGACGCGCTGCAGGGCATCGGGAGTGCCGTGGCTGACGGCCAGGATCGGCTGTTCGCGCAGACCCGTGATGGTGATCGCGGCATGCGCGATGCCTTCGACCGAGCACAGATGCGCGCACACCAGCTCGAGCTGGGCGTCCAGCTCGGCACACTGCGCCAGTTCGCGCGCCATTTCGGCGAGATGTCGCATCCCTTGCATCGAGCTCCGGCCCACCTCCCGGATTCGTTGAAAAATCTGGAAAAGCCTGCACCTGGATAGGTTAAAAAACCCTAGCCGAGGAGCCCGGTTCGGTCAGAAAACAGGCAGATGGCGTAGCAAAAGTGCGATCCCCAGGCCGACAGCGATGGTCGCAAGCAGGTTGCGGGTCGCGAGGGAGGCGGCGACGGCCGCCCCGGTCGCGACGAGGTCGGGATTGAACCACTGGCTGCCATCCGGCGCCTGATCGAGGTGCAGGGCCGTCGGGACAATGATCGCGGTCAGCACAGCGACGGGGCAGTGCGCGAGCGCGTCCTTGACGAGGGGCGGGATGCGAATGCGGTTCGCCATCAGAAAAATCGGACAGCGCACCGCAATATTGATCAGCGCCATGCCGAGAATGACGATGCCGATACCGACGCTCATGCGGCATTCCCCCGGATTCGCTGAATGGCTGCGCGCCGGTCAACCAGCACCGCCGCTGCGATCGCGACCAGAGTCGCGATCGTAAGGCCGGCCTTGTAGGGCAGGGCGGCCAACAGGACGGCCATTATGCCGGCGGTTGCAGCCGCGGTCAGGGCCCCAGGCGTACGTAGCCTGCGCACCACCATCCCGATAAAGGTTGCGATCACGGCAAATTCCAGGCCCGAACCCTCGAGGCCTTTGATCTGCGTGCCGATCGCGATGCCTGCCAGGGTCCAGCAATTCCAGTTGAGATGCATGCCGACGATCGAGGAGAGGAATGCCCAGTGACTGTTGCGATGCATGCCGAGCCGGCGATAGCGGTCCTCCATCGCAGCAAAGGTTTCATCTGTCAGGCCGGCGGACAGGATGAAACGCCAGCCGAGAGCGAGGTGTCGCACATAGCCGACCAGACTCGCGGCATAGAGCGAATGTCGCACGTTGAGAATGAGCGTCACGGCCCAGATCACCCAGGCCGGCGTCGCCACTGCCAGGAGTGAAATGGCCACGATCTGCGCCGATCCGGAGAATACGAACAGCGACATCGCCATGGTTTCGACGACGGAGAGATGCTGCGCGGTCGCAAGCGCACCGAAGATCACGCCGAATGGCGCCGCACCCACCATGAAAGGCAGCGTGATCCTGAGGCCATCGAGGATTTCGGCGCGGCGGCCCGGCGCGACCGCCGGCTGATCGGCGGCCGGCACCGCTGTTCCATCAGACAATCGAGAAATCCACCCGCGGCTTCTCGCGCGCGAGGCGCGCCACGATGTCCAGTCCGCGGGCAACGGTATCGATCGACCCCGGCGCGCTGATGCTGATGCGCACCCCGTTGCGGCCGCTGCGGGATAGCGAGAAGCTGCTGGTCGGGCAGACCGCAACACTACGGATGCGCGCTTGCAGCGCAAACGCGTCGGCCGGCCATTCGTCGGGCAGGTCGAGCCAGCCGTGCATCGCGGTGGGATGAGCGTAATAGGGCAGCCCGGCCAGGATCTCGCGCGCGGCGGCCTGGCGGCGGCCATACTCGTCGCGCCGCTTGGTCGAGATGCGCTCGCCTTCGCCGTTGCCGATCCAGCGCGCGGCGATCTCGGCCGCCAGCGGCGTCGCCAGCCAGGTGGAGTGCCGCACCACGTCGTTGATCAGCGCGCTGTCGTCAACCATCGCGCCGAGATAGCCGACGCGCAGGCCGGGCGCCATCGACTTGGAGACGCTGGTGCAGAACACGCCGAGCTCCGGCGCGAAGTTCACCATCGGCGGCGGCGCATTCGGCACCAGGAAGCCGTACACGTCGTCTTCGACGATCTTCACGCCGTAACGGCGTGCGACTTCCGCCAGTTCGCGCCGGCGCAATTCCGGCACGACGATCGAGGTCGGGTTCTGCAGGTTGGTGACGCAATAGAGCGCCTTGATGTTGCGCCCGCGGCACGCCGCCTCGAACGCATCGGGCAGGATTCCGTCCTTGTCCATCGGCAGGCCCTGCACGCGGAACCGCAGGAAGTCGCCCATGCGGCGCAGGCCGGGCCAGGTCAGGCTCTCGGTCAGCACCGTGTCGCCGGGCTCGGTCAGGGCGCCCAATGCGACCATGACCGCGTGCTGCGCACCCGCGGTGATGAGGACGCGATCGGGATCGACTCGCACGCCGAACTGTGCGAGCAGCTGGGCGCCCGCTTCGCGATGCGCGCGGTTTCCGCCATGGACCTGGTAGTTGAGCAATCCGCCCGCGCCGGCCGAATCCGACAGCGCGCGCAGGGTTGCGTTCATCAGGCCGGCATATTCGCCGCCGGCATCAAGGTCGGTGGGCGTGTTGATGCTGAATTCGATGACGTTGGATTGCGTTGGGTTGGCGGCGATTGCGCCCGGCACCGGCGCGGTCGTGCGCGCGGTGGTGCGCACCGCGATATCGCTGCGCACGAAGGTCCCGCGTCCCACTTCGCCGCCGATCAGGCCGCGCCGCTCGGCTTCGCCGTAGGCGCGCGTCACCGTTCCGACCGTGACGCCGAGCTGATAGGCCAACTCGCGATGCGTCGGCAATCGGTCGCCGGGTGAAAGCCTGCTGCTGCGGATGTCGGAGGCCAGCGCATCCGCAATCGCCAGATAGCGCGGGCCGCGTTGACTGCTGAGGTCCGGGATCCAAATTGTCATGAGGACAATGTTTGCGTTGACGCAAAACAATGTCAATAACAATATCGCGCTCCAGGGAGGCAATAGTGACAATTCTGCGTTTCTACTGCTGGAGAAGCGACTATGTATCGGTACAATACGAACAATAAATCGGGTTCCTACTTCGTGCGACCCTCGCGCGGCATGGCTGGCGCCGGCGTCGTCACGCGATTCTTCGATCGGGCGCTCGTCTGGCTGGAGCGTGTGCGCCAGCGGCGTCATCTGGCCGAACTCGACGATCGGCTGCTGCGCGATATCGGCCTCAGCCGCGCAGAAGTCGAGCATGAGATTTCGCGGCCGTTCTGGAAGGCGGAACCCTGACGGCGGCCGACGGTCGGATCGGAGCGCGGGCGCCCGGCGCGGTCCGTGTATGATCGTCCTCCTCTCAGACTCCGGTGATGTCGTGTACGTTCCCGAAACATTTCGATTAGCCGATCAATCCGATGCCTTGTCGCTGATGGCGGCGAATCCGTTCGCAATTCTCATCAGCAATGACGGCGATGGACTGATGGCGACGCACATGCCGACCTTGGTGAAGCAGAACGGCGAAGCAATCGTCATCGAGTGCCACCTGGCGCGCCCCAATGGCCATTGGAAGCGTCTGGCCGCCAATCCCGACGCCGAGCCCCTGATGATCTTCTCGGGTCCGCACGCCTATATCCGGCCGAGCTGGTACCCGTCGAAGGCCGAGACCGGCAAGGTTGTCCCGACCTGGAACTACGCTGCCGTGCACGCCTACGGCCGCGTGCAGGTGATCGAGGATGGCGCGTGGCTGTTGCGCCATGTGACGGAACTGACGGCGCAGCAGGAAACCCCATGCGAACTGCCATGGAGCCCTGGCGATGCGCCGGAGCAATACATCGCCGCCTTGCTGCG
>DASSBF010000215.1:0-11897 GCA_035699005.1 Dongiaceae bacterium | reverse complement strand
TGATCCTGGCCTCGGCCCAGTCGCGCACCTTTTCGAGATCGTCCTTCAACCCGCACCTCCTGGCTTTTCCTGAAACACGGGAGCGCGGGCCTGGTTCCGTGCGGCCGGCCGATGCGGGGAGAGGCTCAGGCCCGGCGCATGACGCTCCAGCTCAGTGCGAGCACCTGACCCGGCCCCTTCACCGCCGCGAACAGCAGGCCGGCAATGAACGTGAAGTGATCGACGAAGAAGCCGAACTCCGCCTGGTTGCCCTGCCAGTGCGACGGCCCGTGGAAGGCGAAGGCGAGGAACAGGACATAGATGCCTGCGAGCAGCGACGCCTCGGTGAAGAACGCGCCGCTGAGGAAGCAGAGCACGAGCAGCGTCTCGAAGATCGCTGCCACCCAGGCGAGGACAAGCGGAATCGGAAAGCCGGCAGCGGCAATGTAGCCGGCCGTGGCTTCCATGCCGCCGAACTTGAATCCGGCCGCCATGATGAAAATGCCGGCGAAGATCAGCCGGCCGGCAATGATGGCGATGGAATGCCACATGGGTGCTGACGTGCTCATGCTCATCGGTGGGCTCCACCTGAAGGGTAGGAACCAATAGACGAGACGGCACGGTCAGCTCAAGTGCCGCCTTCAAGCATGCCTCGCGAAGGCCCGCGCACGCGCCGCCGGCGACCCGTCTCTAATGGGCGGCGACCATCGTTTCCCGGGCCTCCGCCGGGAGCAGCTGAGCCATCTGGACCCGCATCTCGTCGAACGTGCGGCGGAGCAGGATCAATTTCTTCGCCGCTTCGCGGGTGTCCTCGCCGGATTCCTTCAGCCGCGCGATCAGGTCGGTCTGATGCTCGATCCGCATTTCCATGAGACGCAGATGCTCGAGGGCGGCCAATGCATAATTCATGTTCCAGCCTCTCCTGTCTGGTCCGCCGATCCCCGTGTGGCGGCCCACGTCCCCGCGCCGACTCTGGCGCGCGCGCGATGAACCCTCGATGAACGGCCGCGCCCGGCGGATTCCGGCGCGGCTTCCAGAACGGAAAAAAGGCGCGTAATATCTTTGGCTTATTGCTCGGTGCGCTCTTGCCCGGATTACGCTTGCGGGGGACGCCATGCTGGGGCATGCCAAGGCCGGCCCGGATCGGAAGAACCACGACGAAACCCAAACGGTTGAGCAGGACATCCTGTTCAAGCTCACCGACACGCTGTACCGCGCCGAGACGACCGATCAGATTTTCGAGGCCGCCCTGGACGCGGTAACGGCCGCGCTCGGCTGCGAGCGGGCCTCGATCCTGCTGTTCGGCCAGGATGGCATAATGCGGTTCGCGGCCTGGCGCGGCCTCTCGGATGGCTATCGCAAAGCTGTAGAGGGGCATTCGCCCTGGAAACCCGGCGACGCCAACCCGCCGCCCGTCTTCGTGACGGACATCGTCGAATCCTCGGAACCGGAGGAACTGAAAGATACGATCCGGCGCGAGGGCATTCGCGGATTGGCCTTCATACCGGTGACCAGTGGCGGCACGATCATCGGCAAGTTCATGTCCTATCACCGCGAACCACGCGTATTCTCGCGCGCCGATGTCAGCCTTGCGGTCACGATCGGCAGACAGCTCGGTTTCGCGATCGAGCGGGACCGCTCCCTGCGCGCCCGGCGGCTGGCCGAGCAGGCGCTGCGGCAGAGCGAAAGGCGGCTCCGGTCCATGTTCGAGCAGGCCGGGGTCGGCATCGTCCTGATGGGCAGCGGAGGCACGATCCTGAGGGCCAATGCAGCCTACGCGTCAATCGCCCACCGGCCACTCGACGAGCTGATTGGCACATCCTGTCTCGATTTCACGCATCCGGACGACCTTGCCAACAACCGGGAGGTCATGCAGCGCCTGAGCGACGGCGCGGATACGGCGGTCCTTGAAAGTCGATATATCAGCGGGGAAGGCGAAGCGACCTGGGTCCGGATGACCTTGTCGCTGGTCGATAGCGGCGAGATCCTGGCGGTGGCGGAAGACATCACGAAGCGCGTCCAGGCCGAGCAGCATCGCACGCTGCTGATCAACGAGCTGAATCATCGCGTGAAGAATACGCTGGCAACCGTCCAGGCGATCGCGATGCGGACGTTCCGCGGCAGCGGCGCCGATCCGGCGGTCGTGCAGCGGTTCGAATCGCGACTCCTCGCGTTGTCCAACGCCCACAACATCCTGACTTCCGGAAAATGGGAGGGCGCCGATCTCGGGGAGATCATCTCCAAGACCTTGCAGCCCTACGCGCTGTCGGGCCGCATGCGGATCAGCGGGCCGCGCCTCGTCCTGTCGCCGAAGGCGGTGGTCGCCTTGGCCATGGGAATCCACGAACTCGCCACCAACGCGGCGAAATACGGCGCCCTGTCCAACGACAGCGGCGTGATCTCCGTGTCCTGGACCGTCTCGCCTTCCGACACGCTGGTGCTGGAGTGGAGGGAGCAGGGCGGGCCGCCGGTGGCGGCGCCGAGCCGCAAGGGATTCGGCTCCCGGCTGATCGAACGCAGCCTGCCCCATGACCTCGACGGCATCGTCAGCATGGACTATCTGCCGGACGGGCTTGCATTCAAGCTGATCTCGCCGCTGAAGGCGCTCGCCGCGTGAGCGACGAGGAGGCGATTGCGCCCAGGCGGGTCCTGGTTGTGGAGGATGAAGGCGCGCTGGCATTCCTCCTCGAGGACATGCTGCTCGAGCTGGGCCATAGCGTCATCGCGATCGTTGCGAAGGTGGAGGATGCCCTGGCTATCCGCAAGGACGAGTACGATTTCGCGCTTCTGGACGTGAACCTGAACGGGCAGCACTCCTATGGGCTGGCCGAAAAGCTGCGCGCGGCTTCTGTGCCGTTCATATTCACCACGGGCTACGGGATCGCGGGACTGGCGGAAGAGTGGAGGAACTGGACCGTACTCTCGAAACCTTTCATGTCGCACGAGCTGAAGGCCGCGATCCGGGCTGCGATCGCCGGCCAGACTGCGGGCCACCCGCCAATTGCATCCTGACAATCGGGCCGGTCCGAAGGGGTCGGATTGGCCTTGGCGAGCAGGCGGAAGTGAGGCTATGGAGTGATAGTCGAAATCCGCAAGACGGCACCCAGGGAAGAAGGCATGAACGGCATCCACGACATGGGCGGCATGCACGGCCACGGGCCGATCCATCCCGAGGCCGACGAGCCGCTGTGGCATGCGCCGTGGGAGGCGCGCATGCTCGGCATTACGCGCGCCATGACGTTTCCCAAAGGCTTCAACATCGACCGCTTCCGCCATCTGCGCGAGCTGATGCCGCCGCATCTCTATCTGGCCCGCGGCTACTACGACCACTGGTACTCGGTCTGTGTCGCGGCGCTGCTCGATGGCGGGCTCGTGACCCGCGACGAGATCAAGAGCGGCCATGCCGCACCGGGGAGCGCCAGGCGCAACGACGCGGCGCGCGGTGACCAGGTGTGGCAGAGCCAGAAGAGCCAGGGCATCTTCACGCGCAAGGTGGAGGAGCCGCCGCTGTTCGCGATCGGCCAGCGCGTCCGTGCGCGCAACATCAACCCGGCCGGGCATACGCGCCTGCCGCGCTATGCACGCGGCAAGGTCGGCGTCATCCAGCTTCATCACGGCGGCCACGTGTTCCCGGACACCAACGCGCATCAGCAGGGCGAGGCGCCGCAGCATCTTTATGCCGTTGCCTTCGCGATGCGTGAGCTGTGGGGCCCGGACGCGTCGCAGCGCGACGAAGCTTGTCTCGATCTGTGGGAGAGCTACCTTGAACCCGCATGAGCACGGCCACGAGCATCATCACGAAGGCGACCTCGCGCACCATCACGACATCCATTCCGAGTTGCCGTCTGATCCGGCGCTGCGGGTCAAGGCACTGGAGAGCCTGCTGACCGAGAAGGGCCTGGTCGACCCGGCCGCGATCGATGCGTGGATCGAGATCTACGAGTCCAGGATCGGCCCGCGCAACGGCGCCAAGGTCATTGCCAAGGCGTGGACCGATCCGGCCTACAAGCGGCGCCTGTTGAGCGATGCCACCAAGGCGATCGGCGAGCTCGATTTCCTTGGCCGCCAGGGGCAGCACATCGTGGCCGTGGAGAACACGCCCGAAACCCATAATCTCGTCGTCTGCACGCTGTGCTCGTGCTACCCGCTGTCGGTCCTGGGCCTGCCGCCGGTGTGGTACAAGTCGGCGCCGTACCGCTCGCGCGCCGTGCTCGATCCGCGCGGCGTGCTGAAGGAGTTCGGCACGGAGCTGCCGGAGCATGTGAAGATCCGGGTCTGGGATTCGACCGCGGAGGTGCGCTACCTGGTGCTGCCCGAACGGCCGGCCGGCACGGAGAAGCTGAGCGAGGAGCAGCTCGCCGCCCTGGTGACGCGCGATTCCATGATCGGCGTCGCGAAAGTCAAGGCGCCGTGAGCGAGCCAGCGCTGAAATCGAGCGCGGACACGGCCCTGCAGCCGATCCGCCGCGCCGAAGGCGAGCCGCTGTTCACCGAGCCGTGGGAAGCGCAGGCCCTGGCACTCGCGATCACGCTGCAACAGGCTGGCTGCTTCACGGCGGTCGAGTGGGCCGAGGCGCTGGGGGCTGCGATCAAGCGCGCGCAAGCGGCCGGCGATCCGGACGACGGCTCGACCTACTACCACCACGTGCTCGCCGCGCTCGAGCATCTGGTGCAGGTGAAGCGGATCGCCTCGGCCGACCTGCTCGCCGCGCGCAAGGCGGCGTGGATCGACGCCTATGAACGCACCCCGCACGGCAAGCCGGTGGAACTGCGGTAGCGCAGTAGCGCTCCATCCTATGCACCCACACTCCCGTCACCCCAGCCTCCGAGCCGGGGTCCAAGGTGCCGCTTGGTGCCGAGCTTGGCCATGGACCCCGGATCACGCCGCTTCCCGGCTGTCCGGGGTGACGGAAATGTGAATGCTGACTCAGGGCGCTTACGCCAACCCGAACACCTGCCGCTTGTCGGTGATGCCCTTCAGCGCATGCGCGCCGAGGTCGCGCAGCTCGCTGCGGTCGCGCAGCAAGGCGGCGAAATCGTTGGAGATGACGCAGCCTTCGCCGAGCCGCGCCGCCAGGCTTTGCAGCCGTGCGGCGAGATTGACCGCCGGGCCGATCACCGTGAAGTCGAGCCGCGTCTCGCCGCCGATATTGCCGTAATGCACGTCGCCGATATGCAGCGCGAGGCCCCACTGGATGATCGCCTGGCCCGCCGCGCGGCGCGCGAGGTTGATCTCCGCGATCCGCGCCTGGGCCGCGCGCGCCGAGGCGAGCGCGCGCTGGGCGGCGCGCCGGCCGCTCGAAGCGGTGGCGAGCGGATAGATCGCCAGCATCGCATCGCCGATGAACTTCAACACCTCGCCCTGCTGCGCCTCGACCGCCCGGACAAGGGCGCCGAAATAGTCGTTCAACAGCCCGATCAAGTCCTCGTTCGAAAGCGTATCCGACAGCTCGGTGAAGCCGCGCAGGTCCGAGAACCAGATGATGGCGCGCATGTCCTCGCCCTGGCCGCGCTTGATCTGGCCCTGCAGCACGCGCTGGCCGGAGATGCGCCCGACATAGGTGTCGAGCAGCACGCGCGCGGTGCGGCGCAGGGTCTGGATCTCCAGCAGGTAGGCGAAGTGCGGCATCAGCACCTGGAGCGCGGCGATGTCCGAATCCGCGAAGCCGCCCTCGCGGCGGGTGGCGAAGGTCATCGCCTTGATGCTGCCGTCGGAGAACGGCGCGGGCAGGGCGATATAGTCGGTGAACCCTTCCGCGCGCAGATCGGGGATGATGCCGTACTCCTCAGGCCGCGGCTCCGGCGTCACCCGCGCGCGCACCGGTCCGTCGCCGCGATAGACCACATAGAGCGGGCTGCGCTCGTACATCGAGCGGGTGAGGGTGGTCATCTGCCATTGCCGCTCGTGCGCCAGCCGCTCGGGCTCCCACACCACGCTCGACGATGCGATCTGCGGATGCAGCATGGGGATGCCGGTGGTGATGCGGTCGACGGGAAAGCCCAGCTCAGCCATCTGCTCGCCCAAGGCTTCGACGAAGGCCTCGGTCTCGGTCAGGCGGCGGCCCGGCCCTTCCAGCCAGGCCAGGAGCGGGGCGATCTCCAGCACGTGGGCGCCGCCTCCTGCGGCGGATTGCAGCATAGCGCGGCGCAGGCTCTCAGGAAAAGGCCATAAACCATTGAAAGACCTTGCGTAACAACATTGCCGGATAGCCGATCACGAACTTGCGAACGGCTCGCAATCAAGCTTGATGGAACGCGGAGGCTGCCTTATTCTCCTCTGCGAATTAGTCGCATTGGCACCCGGACCCGCATGATCATCTGCGTCTGCAATCGAATCAGCGATCACGACATCCGCTCGGCCGTGCGCGCCGGCGCGACCTGCTGCAAGCAGGTGTTCGGCGGCAAAGGCGCCGCGCCGCAATGCGGCTCCTGCCTCGACGCGATGGGCGAGATCCTGGACGAGGCGGTGGCCCGCGGCGAACGCCACCTGATGGCGGCGGAGTAGCGCGCTCCCACTCTCTCAGTCGTCATGGGCCGCCGACACATGTCGGCCTTCGCCGACGGCCTTGGCACGACCACCCACGAGTTTGCTGGCCGGGACCAGATCACGCTCATCGAAACTCCGTCATCCTCGTGCCAAGCACGAGGATGACGGAGTGAGGTGGACCGCGGTGGGCGCCGGTCAGGAGGAACTCTCGCCTTCCCCGATCTGGGACTGCAGATAGTTCTGCAGGCCGACCTTCCGCACCAGCTCCAGTTCGGTTTCCAGGAAGTCGATGTGCTTCTCGGTGTCTTCGAGGATGCCGGTGACGAGATCGCGCGAGACGTAGTCCTTCACGCCCTCGAAATGCGCGATCGCCGCGACCATGTCGGTGCGCGCCGCATGCTCCAGCTTGAGGTCGCTCTTCAGGCATTCCGGCACGGTCTCGCCGATCAGCAGCTTGCCGAGGTCCTGCAGGTTGGGCAGCCCTTCCAGCAGCAGGATGCGCTTGATGATGTGATCGGCATGCTTCATCTCGCCGATCGATTCGTCGTAGATCTTCTTGCCCAGCCGCTCGAAGCCCCAGTGCCGGATGGTGCGCCCGTGCAGGAAATACTGGTTGATCGCGGTCAGCTCGTTCTTCAGCAGCTTGTTGAGATGCTTGACGACGCTGGCGTCGACTTTCATGGCCTGCCTCCCAGCTTCTTGCACGGACTCGCTGGATCGAAGCTAGTCCCGCCATGGCGCTGCCGCAACGACAAGCTGCGTATTGACTGTCATTTGCATCAGGTCGTCAGCACTGCTTCGGTCGTCGTATCTCCGCGCCAGCAATAGAGCGCGAGCAGTATCTGATCCGTCGTCCGCGTTTCATGCGGCACCATCGGCGCGTGATGGATCGCGTTGCCGGCGGGAACCATGCGCCACGCTTCCTCGCCGCGCCGCCACAACCCCCCTTGCGTCAGCGGATGATAGATCTCCTCCGCCGGATGGGCGTGCAGCGGATAGTGCAGCGCCCGGCCGAGCAGCAGCAATCCGACGCGAATGTCCGGCACATGGAACAGCGCGTCCTTCGGTCCGGCGAACTCGACATAGCCATAGCCCGCCATGAAGGCCGCGCCCATGTTGGCGGCGTTGTAGTTGGGGTTCTGCCGCCAGTGGAGCAGCGGGATGGCGCCGGCGATTGCGGAAGCCAGGTGGGATACGGGCGAGGCGCCGAGCGCCGCAGGCAGGAGCGCCGAAGCCTCGAGGGTTCGCGGGGCTGGCGAAGCGGGCGCCGCGCGCGACAATCCGGCGCGCACGGCATCGAGCATGGCCTCCGCGTCTGCATCATCCGCGCGCCCGCCGGCGCCATAGAAGGCGATGACCGCGTCGAGCAGCGCGTGCGCCGGGCCGGAGTGGCTCACGCGTTGCCGCGGCCTGTGGCCGCGAAGCGAACGGCCTCCTGGGCGGCGCGCACCAGGGCGCGCGCCTTGTGCTGGCATTCCTGATGCTCGCTCTCGGGCACGCTGTCGGCGACGATGCCGGCGCCGGCCTGCACGTACATCACGCCATCCTTCAGCACGGTCGTGCGCAAGGCGATGCAGGTGTCCATGCTGCCGTTGGCGGCGAAGTAGCCCACGGCGCCGCCATAGATCCCGCGCTTCTCCGGCTCCAGCTCCTCGATGATCTCCATCGCGCGCACCTTGGGCGCGCCGGAGACCGTGCCCGCGGGAAAGCCCGCCATCAAAGCGTCCATCGCGTCGTGCTTCGGGTCGATGGTGCCCTCGACGTTGGAGACGATGTGCATGACGTGCGAGTAGTTCTCGATCGTCATTCTCTCGGTCACCCGCACGGTCCCGACCTTGGCGACGCGGCCGACATCGTTGCGGCCGAGGTCGAGCAGCATCAGGTGCTCGGCCAGTTCTTTCTGGTCCGCCAGCAGATCCGCCGCGAGTGCGCGGTCCTCGTCCGGAGTCTTGCCGCGCGGCCGCGTGCCGGCGATCGGGCGGATGGTGACCGCATCGTCGCGCAAACGCACCAGGATCTCCGGGCTGGAGCCGATGACCGCGAAGCCGCCGAAATCCAGGTAGAACAGGAACGGGGAGGGGTTCAACCGCCGCAGCGAGCGGTAGAGCGCCAGCGGCGGCAGCTGGAACGGCAGGCTGAAGCGCTGCGACAGCACGACCTGGAAGATGTCGCCGGCCAGGATGTATTCCTTCGCGCGATCCACCATCCCCTTGAACGCCTCCGGCGTCATGTTGGATTGCGGCTGGGGCAGGTCGAGCAGCACGCCGTTGTTGGAGCGCTGCTGCGGCAGGGCGCGGTCGAGATCGTGAACGATATCGGACAGGCGCTCGAGCGCTTGGTTGTAGGCCGCGCGCGCGTTGCCGCCCCCGGTTCCGCCTGAACCCGGCCAGATCGGCGTCACCACCGTGATCATATCCTCGACGCTGTCGAAGATCGCCATCACGGTCGGGCGCAGGAAGATGCTGTCGGGCAGGTTGAGCTTTTCCGGCTTCAGATCCGCCAGGCGCTCGACCAGCCGCACCATGTCGTATGACATGTAGCCGAACAGGCCGGACGCCATCGGCGGCAGGCCCTGCGGCAGTTCGATCCGCGATTCGGCGATCAGTGCGCGCAAGGAGGCGAGGGCGCCCGCCCGCTCCGCGACGAAGCGGTCGGGCTGGAACCGGGCATCGCGGTTGATCTCCGCCGTGTCGCCGCGGCAGCGCCAGATCACATCGGGTTTCAGCCCGATCAGCGAGTAGCGCCCGCGCGAGCGGCCGCCCTCGACCGATTCCAGCAAGAAAGAGTTGGGCCTGCCGTCCGCGAGCTTCAGCAGCGCGGAGACCGGGGTCTCGAGATCGGCGATCAGGCGGGTCCAGACGACCTGCGGCCTCCCGGCTTCGTAGGCGGCGGCGAAGCGGTCGAACTCCGGCTCGACATTCATTGCTCGGCCGCGATCATCTGATTGATCACGTCGTTGTTGCGCTCGACCTTGGTGTCCTGGCGGAGCGCCACCAGGAACTCGGCCTGAAGATCGTTGCGCATGGACTGGGCGAGCTGTTTCGAGAGCGGCGCAACCTGGTCCTTGTCCTCGTCCGGCTTGGCCGGAATGATACCCGACACGCGCGCGACGATCGCGCCGTCCGCGGTGCGGCCGGTCGCCGCTTCGCCCAGCGCCAGCGCGAACAGCTTCTGCGCCAGCGCGGTGTCGATGCCGTGATCCGGATCGCCCTTGTCGCGCGTGAATGGCTCCGTCACCTTGAGCTCGAGCCCCATCTCTTTGCCGAGCGCGGCCAGGTCGCCGGACTTGACCTTGCCCGCAATCTCCTTGGCCTTGGCGTCGGCGGCGTCGCGCCGCGCCTTGGCCAGCCAATCCTGCTTCACCTGGTCGGCCACTTCGGTGAGCGGCTTGGCTTCCGCCGGGGCCACGCCGGTCACCTGCACGACGGCGTAGGAGCCGTCGGAGAGGGTGCTGACGAGGCTGGTCTGGCCGGCCTCGGTCGCCTCGGCGAGCTGCAGGATGTCGGGGATCACGTTCGCGTCCTCGCCGTTGCGGTCCTTACCCGAGGAATCGACCGCATCGTACTTCTGCGTTTTCAGCTGCAGGCTCTGCGCGGCCTCCTCGACCGAGGCACCGCCCGCCAGCTTGTCGTCGAGCTGGTTGACCACCGACACCATCGCGTCGCCGGCCTGCGCCAGCGCAAGCTCCTTGCGCAGCTGGTCCTTCACCTCGTCGAAGGTCTTCGTCACGCCCGGCGTGATCGCCTTGACGTGCACGACATGAAAGCCGAACGGGCTCTTCAGCGGATCGGAAACGCCGTCGGCGGGCAGGGCGAAGGCCTGCTCCGCGATGTCCGCCGGCAGCTTGTCCTTCGTGACCTCGCCCAGATCGACCGGCCCGCCGCCGGTCGCTGCCTTCACCGCGTCCGCGAAGCTCTGACCGCCCTTGACGGCCGCGGCGATCGCGTCGGCCTTGGACTTGTCCTGCACCACGACCTGCTCGACGGCGCGCGTTTCCGGCGTGGAGAATTCCGCCTTGCGCGATTCGAACTCGCTCTTTACCTGGTCGTCGGGAACGGTCACGTCCTTTGCGAAATCCTCGGCCGTGAGATGCAGCGCGATGAAGGCGCGGTATTCGGGGCGCTGGTATTGGGAGATATTGTCCTTGTAGAACTTGTCGAGCGCCGCCTGGTCGGGATCCGCAATGCCGGTCATGCTGGCATCGGGGATGACCAGGTACTCGGCCGTGCGCTTCTCGTTCAGATACGCGTAGATGCGATCCTCCAGCGCGGGCGGCACGGTCAGCGGCGCGAAGGTCGGGCCGGTCAATTGCTGCAGGCGCATCTCGTCGCGGACCATGTTGACGTAGCCGGCCTCGCTCAATCCGTTCTCGCCGAGCAGGGCGAGGAATTGGTCGCGGTCGAACTGTCCCGCCGCATTGTGGAAGGCGCTGTTGGCCTGGATGTCGGCGATCGCCACGTTCTGCGGGATCGCCAAATCCAGCTTGTTCGCGTACTGGGTCATCAGCATGCGGCTGGTCGCCTGGTTCAGGATCTGGTCGACGCCGCCCAGGGCCGCGAATTGCTGCGCGTTGATGTTGAGGCCCTGCTGCTGGAACTGGCGCAGCTTGCGCTGCAGATCTCGGCTGAACTCCTCGCGGGTGTATTTCATGCCGCCGACCGTCAGCACCGGCTTGGTGAGGCCGCGGTTCGCGAAAATATCGCCGATGCCCCATGCCGCGAACGCGACGATGAGGAAACCGAACAGGACCTTGACGATCCAGGACTTTGCCTTGCCGCGGATGGAGGTGAGCATGGTGCTCCGATCGTTGAAAAATCGGCGCGCATCATAGGGATGCGCTCCCTGGGCGGCAAGGGCGGGAAAGCCCGAAGTCCAGCTCGAAACTTGGCGGCTGACAGGGCAAAAACCGCTGTGGTAACAAGCGTCTCCCGCTCAATCGTCAAGCGAAAGGCCAGCCATGGATGGCGTCCGCCTGCGGCCCCTGATCGCCGGAAACTGGAAGATGAATGGCAGCCGCGCCCAGGCGGCGGCCCTGATCGCCGATCTCAAGGCCCGCCGGGCGGCGCTAACGGGCCTCGCCGCCGACCTGCTGGTCTGCCCGCCCGCGCCCTATCTCCTCCAGGCAGTCGGGCTGATGGAGCATAGCGGCATCGCGGTGGGCGCCCAGGATTGCCACGCCAAGCCCTCGGGCGCCCATACCGGCGATGTCTCCGCGGCAATGCTCGCCGATTGCGGGTGCCGCTATGTCATCCTCGGTCATTCCGAGCGGCGCGCGGACCACGCTGAAACCAGCGAGCAGGTCGCGGCCAAGGCCAAGGCCGCGCTCGGAGCCGGCCTCATCGCCATCGTCTGTGTCGGCGAGACGGAGGCGGAGCGCGAGCATGGCGCCACGCTCGATGTCATTTCGTCGCAACTCGAGGGCTCGATTCCAG
>DASSBF010000214.1:0-8556 GCA_035699005.1 Dongiaceae bacterium | reverse complement strand
CAGGCGCTGGCGCTTCTGCTCCAGCCAGCCGGAATAGTTGCCTTCGTACGGGATGCCCTTGCCGCGGTCGAGCTCCAGGATCCAGCCGGCGACGTTGTCCAGGAAATAGCGGTCGTGGGTGATGGCGACAACCGTGCCCTTATATTCCTGGAGGAAGCGCTCCAGCCATGCGACCGATTCCGCGTCCAGGTGGTTGGTGGGCTCGTCCAGCAGCAGCAGGTCGGGGTGCGAGAGAAGCAGCCGGCACAATGCGACGCGACGGCGCTCGCCGCCGGATAGTTTGGCCACGTCGGCATCGCCCGGCGGGCAGCGCAGGGCGTCCATCGCGATCTCGACCTTGCGCTGGACGTCCCAGGCATCGGCATGCTCGATCTTCTCCTGCAGCTCCGCCTGGCGCGCCAGCAGCGTGTCGAAATCGGCGTCCGGTTCGGCCATGGCGTTCGAGACCTCCTCGAACTCCTTCAGCATCGCCGCCGTCTCGCCCACGCCTTCCATGACGTTGCCCAGCACGTCCTTGGCGGGGTCGAGCTGCGGCTCCTGCTGCAGGAAGCCGACCGATGCGCCTTCCGCCGACCAGGCATCGCCCGAGATGTCCTTGTCGAGGCCGGCCATGATCTTCAGCAGCGTCGACTTGCCGGCGCCGTTGTGGCCGAGCACGCCGATCTTGGCGCCCGGCAGGAACGACAGCCAGATGTTCTCCAGGACCTTCCGGCCACCCGGATAGATCTTGGTCAGGCCCTTCATCACATAGATGTATTGGTAGGCAGCCATGCCCGCTCCGCTCGCACGATGTCAGTGAATCGAGGGCCGCGCCCTCATTCGGATGCGGGGTTTTAGCCCAGCGGCCGGACGGCTTCAATCGCCGCGCCATCCCCACCGCCGCGCGACGCGCTTGTGCGAGGCGTCACAGCCGGCGATGCCCGGCCTTGCTTCCGGCGCCATAAAGGTGCGATTCTGTTCGCGATTCTGGCCATGGCGGGACTGCGGCGCCAATGCCGGCGGCCGAACCACGATGACGCACTGGTTCCAGCGGACGAGGGGTTGCAATCTGGGTTTCCGGCAAACTTTTCAGCTTGTACAGTCACTTGCCGGCGTTGCGTCAGGGCTGAGCCACCATGTCCGACCCCGTTAGCCAGCCGACCGATCCAGCGGGCACGCTGAGCGACCCGCTGGAATTCGCCGCGGCGCTCAGCCGCTCCTTCGCCCAGACCCAGGATATCAACGCCACCGTCCGCGAAGCGCTGTCTCAGATCGTGAAGCTGCTGCGGGTCGAGGCCGGCGCGATCTTCCTCCTGGACGAATTGCAGGCCAACCTGATCTGCCGCGCGTCGGTCGGCCCGGTCGATGTCACCGGCCTTTCGGTTCCCAACGGCAGCGGCATCGTCGGCCGGGCGGTGGTCGAGGACCGCGTCCAGGTGGTCGAGCATGCCTACGAGGATGCGCAGTTCTTCGCCGAGGCGGATCGCAAGACCGGCTTCGTGACCCGCTCCATCCTCGCCGCGCCGATGGGCGTCGGGCACACCGTGATCGGCGCGGTCGAGGTCCTCAACAAGCAGAACGGCAAGCCCTTCAACGCCGAGGACCAGAACCTGCTGCGCGTGATGGCGGCCTCCGCCGCGCTCGCCATCTCCAACGCGCGCATGGCCGACCGCCTGGTGGCGCAGGAGCGCCTGCAGCGCGAGGTGGAGCTGGCGGCGGAGATCCAGCGCCATCTCCTGCCGGCGGAGGAGGATGACGCCTCCCCGATCTGCGGGCTGGTCCGGCCGATTCAGGAAGTTTCAGGAGATTTCTACGATCATTTCGAGCTGCCGGACGGCACGATCGCCTTCGCGATCGGCGATGTATCCGGGAAAGGGCTCAATGCCTCGCTGCTGATGGCCAAGACCGCCAGCCTGTTCCGCTGCCTCGGCAAGACGGTGCGCGACCCGGCGCGCCTGATGTCGATTCTCAACCGCGAAATCTGCGAGACCGTGAGCCACGGCATGTTCGTGACCATGATCTCCGGCCTTTACGAGCCCGCGACCGGACACCTGCGCTTCGCCAATGCGGGGCACCTGCCGCCGCTGTTGCGCCGGCCGAACCAGCGCTCGATCGAGATGCCGGCGGATTCCCCGCCGCTCGGCATCCTGCCCGGCACGAAATACGATACCGAGGAGCTGGACCTGGACGGGGCGCAATTCGTGCTGTGCACCGACGGCGTGACCGAGTTCCGGTTCGGCGAGGAGGAGCTCGGCACCCATGGCCTCGACATGCTGATCGATACCGCGCGCGGCAGGCCGATCGGCCAGCGCCTGAATGCGGTGGTCGAGGAGCTGCAGCGCGCCGGCTGGCGCGCGCGCGACGACCTGACGCTGCTCGCCATCGACGATTCGATGGCGGCGCGGCGCTGGGAGCAGCGCGCCGAGAGCGAGCGCGCGCAGCCCGATTCGAGCGACTTCCTGTTCGGCCTCTCCTTCCCCGCCGATCCCAAGCGGCTGAGACTGGTCCGTCCGGCGATCCGGGCGGCGGCCGAGGCATGCGGGTTCGACCAGAGCGAGACCGACGACGTGCTGCTGGCGGCCGGCGAGGCGATCGAGAACATCATCATCCACGCCTATGGCAACCGGAGGGGCGAGATCGCGCTGGCGGTCCACCGCATGGCGGACGGGCTGATGCTGCGGATTCGGGATTTTGCGCCGAACGTCGATCCGGCTATGATACAGCCGCGGAAACTCGAGGACGTGCGGCCAGGGGGGCTTGGGACGCATTTCATTCGCGCTGTCATGGATGATGCCAGCTTCATCCCCCTGCCGGACGGGGAGGGCAACCTCTTGGAACTGGTCAAGCGCAAGAGGTAGGGCATGACGGTTGCAAGCATCACGGAACAATCGGGCCGGATCGTGATCGCCCTCTCCGGCGAGATCGACATGGAGGAGGCGCCCAAGGTGCGCCGCGCCCTGCTCGACAGCATGAAGCAGAAGCGCGATATCCTGGTCGACCTCGCCCAGGTAACCTATATCGACTCATCCGGCATCGCGAGCCTGATCGAGGGGCTGCAGGCCGCGCGCAAGCAGAAGAACGACCTCGCCCTCGTCTCGGTCAGCCAGCGCGCGCGCCGGGTGCTGGAGCTGGCGCGGCTCGACAAGGTCTTCACCATCCATGCCGACCTGGCCGCGGCGCTCGCCGTGGCAAAAAGCTAGAAGCCGACGATGACCGCCGTCCTCAGATTCTTCGATGCGATCGGCCGGCGGACAGCCAGGGGCATCGACGAATGGGGCTTCGGCGCGGCGCTGCTGATCGAATCCGTCGTCTGGGTCTTCATCGGCCGCTTCTACCGGCAGCCGGTGCGGATCAGCCACACCTTCGCGGAGATGATGCGCTTCGGCATCGCCGCGACGCCGATCGCGATCCTGCTGGCCGCCACCATCGGCCTGATGCTGGCGATCCAGAGCCTCTATTCGCTCGGCCTGTTCGGCGCGCAGAACTTCGCCTACATCGGGATCGCGCTGTCGGTCACGCGCGAGTTCTCGCCCCTCATCATGGGCATCCTGATCGCGGGCCGCTCCGGCTCGGCGATCGCCGCGCGCTTGGCCACCATGACCATCAACCAGGAGATCGACGCGCTGCAGGTCATGGGCATCAACCCCGTGCGCTTCCTGGTGGCGCCGATGCTGATCGCCCTCGTCGTCATGCTGCCGTGCCTCGCCATGCTGGCCAACCTGGTCTCGATCGGCGCGGCGGCGCTCTATGTCTCCGCCAGCCTGGACAAGTCGCTCGGCTCCTACATCTACGACACCCTGCAGATCCTGAAGGCGAACGATGTCTGGCACGGCATCATCAAGTCGTCCTTCTTCGGGCTGCTGATCGGGCTGATCGGGGTCATGAACGGCGCCGGCGTCAGCGGCGGCGCCGAGGGTGTCGGGCGCGTCACCACCCGCTCCGTGGTGCAGGCGATCACCGCCATCGTCGTATCCGACATGGTCATCGGCTACCTGAGCACGCACTGATGGCCCTCGCCGCAGCCGAACCCGAGGATCCCTGGAAGCCGAGCGCCGAGGAGCTGGCGGGCCGCCCCGTCGTCATCGAGGTCGACCATCTCGACTGGTCGTTCGGCGCGCGCCAGGTGCTGTTCGACGTCACCATGAAGGTGCACGAAGGCGAGATCATGGTGATCATGGGGGGCAGCGGGTCGGGCAAGACCACATTGCTCCGCCACCTGGTCGGGCTGATGCCGCCCTCGCCGGGCAAGATCAAGCTGCTGGGCCGGGATATCGGCCGCCTGAAGGCCCTGGAGAAGCTGGATCTGCGCCGAAAGATCGGCGTCGCCTTCCAGTTCGGCGCCCTGTTCAGCTCCATGAATGTCGCGGAGAACGTGAAGCTGCCGCTGCGCGAGCTGGCGCACCTCGACGAGAAGACCATGGACATCATGGCGCGCCTGAAGCTCGAGGTCGTGAACATGTCCGGCTTCGGCAAGCTGATGCCGGCGGAGCTCTCGGGCGGCATGGTGAAGCGCGCCTCGATCGCGCGCGCCATCGTCATGGACCCGAAGCTGGTGTTCCTGGACGAGCCGTCCTCGGGCCTCGATCCCGTCGTCTCCTCGGCGCTCGACGATCTCATCCTGCGCCTGCGCGAGGCGATGGGAATCTCGGTGGTGGTCGTCACGCACGACGTGGAGAGCGCATTCAAGATCGGCGACCGCATCACGGTGCTGGACCGCGGCCATATCATCGCCAGCGAGCGGCCGGAGCAGATCCGCGTCAATCCGAGCGAGCGCGTGCAGAACCTGATCAACCGCCGCTCCGAGCACGTTGAAGTCGATCCCGAGGAATATCTGCGCCGTCTGGCTGGGGACTAGGCCAGGACCAGGGCTGGGGGAAATCATCGATGCGAAGCCATTTCATCAACTATACGACCGTCGGCGTCTTCGTCGCGGCCATGATCGTCGCGCTGCTGTGGGCGCTGGCGCAGATTTCCGGCCGGACCGGCCCGACCGACAGCTACTCCATCCTCATGGACAGCGTGACCGACATCGACTACGGCACGCTGGTCCGCTACGAGGGCTACAAGATCGGGCAGGTGGAAAAGATCGAACCCGAGTGGGTCGACGGCCGATACAGGTTCAATGTTGTCGTGTCGGTCGACAAGGGCTGGAAATTCCCCTCGGATTCGATCGCGCGCATCTCCGCCTCCAGCTTCCTCGCCGCCAAGACCGTGGAGGTCTTCGGCGGCAAGTCGCCGCAGCTGCTGGCCGCGGGTGGCCAGATCACGAGCGGACCGCCGGCGGACGCCTTCTCGCTGATGGCGCAGGTCGCCGGCCAGATCGGCGATCTGTCGGAGAACTCGCTGAAGCCGCTGATCCAGGATGTCGACGACATCATCAAGCGGCTCGGCAACAACACCGACGCCAATCTCGATGAGTTGTTCAACAGCCTCCAGGCGATCGCCAAGGAGGTCCAGGACAAGACGCCCAAGATCACCGGCGACATCTCGACCTTCACGACCCAGATGAACGCGACGCTGCTGCAGGCCGACAGGTTCCTGGACGACCAGAACCTGCAATCGGTGCGCACGATCCTCGCCAACACGGAGAAGGCCACGCGCGACGCCAGCACCGCCGCCGCGGAGGTGAAGACCCTCGGTCAGAAGCTCGAGCAGCTTGCCGACCAGGTCAACGACATGATCGGGGACAACCGCAAGAACGTCGACAAATCGCTTGCCAATCTCGAATACATCCTGCGTTCTGTGTCACAGAACATCGATTCGATCACGCGCAACATCGACGGGACGGCGCGCAACATGAGCGAGTTCAGCCGATTAATCCGCCAGAACCCTGGCCTGCTGCTGAACGGCGGGCCGCCGGCGGCCGACCAGGGCCTGACCCCGGCCTCCTCGGCGGAGCAGTGAGCATGCGCGCACTCAAGGCCCTGGCGCTGCTGCCGCTGCTCGCCCTGCTCGCCGGATGCATCGGCTCCGCGCCGGCCGTGCCCAAGGAGCAGTATTTCCGTCTGATCGCATCGGCGCCCGCCGAGCAGGCGCGCAAGCCGATCAAAGGCGGCCTCGAAATCGTGCCCTTCGGCGGCGAGGGAGTGATGACCGAGCGGCCGCTGCTGTTTACCGCCGACAACGGGCGCAAGCTGGAGCAGCGCAACTACGCCTATTGGACCGATGCGCCGCCGCAGATGCTGCGCGACCAGCTGGTCGCCTATCTGCGCCAGGCCAAGGTCGCCGACAATGTGGTGCCGAGCGAGCTCAGGATCGATACCGCCTATACGGTCCGCGGCACCATCAAGCGGCTCGAGCAGCTCGTCGGCGCCAAGGATGGCGCGGTCATTTCGCTGGAGTTCGCGGTCATCGAGAAGAGCAGCGACCGGCTGGTCCTCAGCAAGGTTTACACTTCGGAGAAGCCGATCTCCGGGGAGAAGATCGACGATGCGGCCGCCGCCCTGAACGACGGGCTGGACGACATCTTCGCCGCATTCGCCGCCGATCTCTCTTCAGCCAAGTTCTAGGGCTGACACGCTATTCGAGCGCGCGGGCCCGGGTCGCGTCGAACGGATCGTCGATCAGCTCTTCCACGCGCTCGATGAAGCGCCGCGTGTTCGGCAGATCGGCGTGGACCTGGAACCCAGCCTCATCGACCCAGCGCGAATGGATCCAGAATAGCCGCGGATTGCCGACCGCCTCGAAGACCCCGATTGGCAGGCGGCCCGGTTCGGTGCGCACCCGAGCGGCCTGGTCGCGCAGCGCCACCGCCAGCGCCCTCTCCCGGCCCTCGCGGGCATGAAAGCGGGCGAAGATGACAAGCTCCATAGCTGGCCCCCCGTGCGGTGTTCGCCGGCAATATGGCGCCGAGCCGACGGCAGCGGCTGTCAGGGCATGACATCGTCAACGTCCCGGCCATGGAGGAAACGAATGCCTTGCAGCTCGACGCGCGTCATCGCCGCTCCCGGCACTCTTCCGGATTGCGGGTGCGCGCGCCGATAGCGTCGGTCTCGGCGGCAAGGGGCGCTATAGCCGGATGGTTGCCGCGTTGGCGAGGAACCACTGGTAGTAAAGCCTGAGGCCCGCTTCCAGAGAGGTCGGCGCGGTCCACCCCAGCGCCTTCAGGGCGGACACCTCCATCACCTTGCGCGGCGTGCCGTCCGGGCGGCTGGCATCGAACGCGACGCGCCCCTCGAAGCCCACGGTGGCGCGTACCAGGCCGGCGAATTCCGCGATCGAGACGTCGGTGCCGGTTCCGACATTCACGTGGGTGTGGCCGGAATAGTGCCGCATCAGGTGGACGCAGGCGTCTGCCGCATCCTCGACATACATGAACTCCCGCAGCGGCCGGCCGGTGCCCCACACCGTGACTGCCTCGGCCCGTCCGAGCCTGGCCTCATGGAACCGGCGCAAGAGTGCGGCCGGCACATGGCTGTTCTGGGGGTGGAAGTTGTCGCCGGGGCCGTAGAGGTTGGTCGGCATCGCGGAAATGAAGTCGCAGCCGTGCTGCCGCCGGTAGGCCTGGCACAGCTTGATGCCGGCGATCTTGGCGATGGCGTACCATTCGTTGGTCGGCTCGAGCGGGCCGGTCAGCAGCGCCGCCTCCGCCATCGGCTGCGGCGCCTCGCGCGGATAGATGCAGGAGGAGCCGAGGAACAGCAGCTTCTCCACGCCGGTCCGATGGGCCGCGTGGATCACATTGGCCACGATCGCCAGGTTCTCGTAGATGAACTGCGCCGGATAAGTATCGTTGGCGTGGATGCCGCCGACGCGCCCGGCCGCCAGGAATATGGCTTGCGGCCGCGCGGCCGCCATCCATTCCTCGGTCTGCGCCTGGCGCGTGAGATCGACCGCCTCGCGCCCGACCGTCAGCACCTCGCAGCCCTCGCGCGCGAGGCGCCGGACGATCGCGCCGCCCACCATGCCGCGATGCCCTGCGACCCAAACACGCTTGCCGGAGAGGGGATAGGGAAGATTCATGGTGCCGACTGCCAGCCGATCGCTGGACAGCCTCTAGCAGCTTCCGGGGATCAAATCACGCGGTTTGAAGGGCAAAAGGGCCGGTCGTTCACATCTTACCGGGTGCGGCCGTCCTATTGGACCGCACACTCCGCCTGCGATGGCGGTCCGTCTTCCGGAATGCAGGGTGGTTCGTAACGCCCGCCCTTGGCGTCGAAGGCTCCGACGTCGATGGAAGGCTCGCCGGGGAGAACAGGCTCGCACTCGAGTTCGCCGCTGGATCCGCGGAGGACCACGCGGCATCCCGCGCCGATGGCCGCGCTTCCTTCGGCCAGGTGAAAATCTCCGTGCTTGGGGTCAACAAATTTCAGGTCGAAGCCGGATTGTCCTGCCGGTGGCTTGGGCTCCCGCTGGAGCACCGCAGGGAAGCCCTGGCTGCTGATGTCGTTCCTGAAGTCGTATCGATCGCCCGCTTGGACCTGTCCCGGATCCACGCATCTGAGCACGATGGATTGTCCTGTCGGCGCAATAAAATCCTCCATGCCCTTGCATTCGGCGATGTTCTCGGGGGGAGGGACGCTGCAATCGAGGTCGCCCATGACGCCGCATCCGACATACAGAATGGCGTTGTTCCAG
>DASSBF010000213.1:0-22082 GCA_035699005.1 Dongiaceae bacterium | reverse complement strand
ACGCCGCCCACGTCGATCAAAGCCGCATCGCCCGTGACGCTGTCGAGCGTGCCGGTCAGCTTGCCGATCACCGCAGCACCTCGCGGAAATCCTTCGCGCCCCATTTGGCGAGCGAAGCGCGGTGATGCGCGTGGCAGATCGCCACCGCGAGGGCATCCGCGGCATCCGCGGTCCCGGCGCTGGAAGCGGGCAGCAAGACGCGCACCATCATCTGCACCTGCTCCTTGGCCGCGTGGCCCGCGCCGACCACCGATTTCTTGATGAGGTTCGCGGGATATTCCGCGACCCGCAATCCGAACAAGGCCGGCGTCAGCAGCACCACGCCGCGCGCGACTCCCAGCTTCAAGGTCGAGACCGGGTTCTTGTTGACAAAGGTCTCCTCGACCGCGGCCTCGGCCGGCTGGTACTGGTCGATCACGTCACGCAAACCGTCATGGATCTCGACCAGCCGCTCGGCCAGGTCGCGCGAGGGCGTCGAATCGACGGTACCGGCGGCGACGAAGCTGAGGCGCGAGCCGTCCGCTTCGATCACACCCCAGCCGGTATGTTGCAATCCGGGATCGAGGCCCAGCAATCTCATTTGGCGTCACGCCGTCAGCTTGGCGAGCGTGTCGTCTGACATTTCGAAATTCGCGCTGACCACCTGGACGTCGTCATTGTCTTCGAGGACATCGATCAGCTTCAGCAGCGAATCCGCGGCATCGCCCTCCACCGGCACGATGTTGAGCGGGCGCCATTGCAGCTTGGCCTCGCGCGCAGCGCCGAACTTCGTCTCGAGCGCGTCTCGCACTGCAGAGAAATCTTCCGTCGCGGTCGTGATCTCGTGCCCGTTGCCATCGCTCTCGACATTGTCGGCGCCGGCATCCAGCGCCGCTTCGAACATGGCATCCGCGCTCGCCGCCTTGGCCGGATAGACGATCATGCCCTTGCGCTCGAACATGAAGGACACGGAGTTGGTCTCGCCGAGATTGCCCCCCGCCTTGGTCAGGGCGGTGCGGATCTCGCCGGCGGTGCGGTTCCGGTTGTCGGTCAGCGCCTCGATGATCAGGGCGACCCCCCCGGGGCCATACCCCTCGTAGCGCACCTCCTCATAGGCGGTGTCGTCGCCGCCACCGGCGCCGCGCTTGATGGCGCGCTCCATGGTGTCCTTCGGCATGTTGGCCTCGCGCGCCGCGATCATGGCGGCCCGGAGGCGCGGATTGGCGGCCGGATCAGCGAGGCCGGTCTTGGCCGCGACTGTCAGTTCGCGGATGATCTTGGTAAAGACCTTGGCGCGCTTCGCGTCCTGCGCGCCCTTGCGGTACATGATATTCTTGAATTGCGAATGACCGGCCATGACCCAAGACTCCGGGACCCAAATCTTTGAGAACGTTACGGGAAACCTACCACATCTAGCGGGTCCGGCCAGGACCAGTTGACCAAGCTAGGCCCCGAATATGGCAGGAATTTGACGCCATATAGCACAAATCCCTGGCCTGCCAAGCACTTGCCCAAAGGCCATGCAACCTTCGGATTAACCGATCATTTACGCCTCCAGGCGCAGGCTAGAGGCGTCTCCAAGGCCCCTGCCCCGTGGCAGGTCCGGCAACGGTTTAGGAAGCGGTCATGTCCGAGGCTTTGAAGTTAGAGCGTGGCAATCTGGGCGTGGTCGAGCTGCAGGCCGAAGTGGCCCGCATGGCCGACATGGTATGCGAAGCGACCCGCCAGGCCGCGCTGGACGGCATCTCCTCCGCCCTCGCGCACGCGGCGGACCGCAGCTTCGAAACCCCCGACCGGGTCCGCGACATCGCCAACCAGGTCCTGTCGCGCGCCGCCATCATGGAGAGCGAAATCGACAGGTTCATGGCGGTCGCCCGCGGCCAGCGGCACTAGTTTCCCAGCCTCCTCGCTAAGATTGGCCCGCCCTGGTTTGGGCGGGCTTTTTTGTCTTCCGCGTCGCCGCGCCTTGCTGATCGCCGAGCACGCGCAGGCTTGCGAGACCGACACGTATCGAGACTGGCGTGTCTATTGTGCCGACTGACACGAGATGATCTAACCGCCCCACCTGCCACGCATGATGCGCGCGTGCCTGGCGCCCAACCGCCAAGGGGCCCGACATGCTGCGATCCTTGTTCAGCGCTCGATCCATTCACCTGTGTGTTGCCGGTGCTCTGGCGCTATATGCGCCCGCCGCGGAGGCCTATTCCTGGGACCGGCCGCACGGCTCCAGCACCAACGCGGGCTTCTTCGATGCAGCCACCATCCCGGCGACCACGCCGCTGAAGGTCATCCAGAACATCGGCACCTTCGCTCCCAACGCCAGTCCGGTGATCGGGCCCGACGGAACGGTCTATATCGGGAACGAGCAAGGCAGGCTGATGGCGTTCCATGCCGACGGCGCGCCGTGGTGGAGCCGCGACATACCGGGCCAATCGATTTCCGCCTCTCCGCTGCTGGGCGCGGACGGCTCGCTCTATGTCATCGGCATCAAGCCGTTCACCGACCATCGCTCCAATCCGCCCGAGCATCGGTTCGACGCGGTGCTGCACAAGTTCACCGTGGGCGGCGGATGGATCAGCCAGACTCCGTTTCCCGAGAAGTACGGCGCCGCCGGAACCTCCGCCATCGCGCCCGCCGCGCCCAACATGTGGAAGTCGGGGAACGCCGAAGTGATCATGGTGCCGGTCATCTATGACTTTCCGCTGCACAGCGGATGGGAGACGCATCTGCTCGCCTTCTCGACCAGCGGGCAGCTTCTGGCCGATGCGGCGGTCGGCGACAGCGTCCCAACGGTGACGGGCGGGAGCGGCCTGCCCGACTGGGCGGTCTATTCGTGCCTGATTCCGCCCTTCCTCCACTGCATCGGCCTGGTCAATTCTGGCTTCCAGTCACAGCCCGGAGCGCCATCGGAGCCGGTGCATGACCAGGTCTCGCGGCCGGTGCCGACGGCGGCGGTCTACACCTATCCGGGAGGCGGAACGCCGCACGTCCTGGTGGCCGACGGATTCCACAATCTGGTGGACTATACGTTCGGCGGAATGAACTTCAACGAGGTCTTCCGGATCGACGACGGCAATGACGACGGCGCCGTGTTGGCCACGCCGACGGTGACCTACGATGGCCACACGATCTTCACCAGCAAGGACGGGATCCGCTTTGCCGGCCCCAACATGAACGCGGTGCCGACGGTCAAGGGAACCCACACCATCACGGCGCCGACCATCCTGCGCGACGGCAGAATCCTGGTAATGGCAACCGACGGCAGCATCACCGTGCTGAACGGCGGACAGGTCGTGACAAGGATTCCGATCGAGTTCTCGGCCGCGCCCGCGGCGGCGTCGCACACCCACTTCTTCGTCTCGACCTGGCACCACTTCATCACGTTCGACACCAATACGCTGCAGGAGATCGGGCGGTTCGACTGGCCCGACGGCGGCTTGTCGTCGCCGGCCATCGGCCCGCAGGGCAATGTCTATGTCATTGCGTCCAACCAGCTCTATGTGTTCCCCGGCCCCAGTCAGGTGGCCGTCGCAACGACCGGAACCGTCGGCAATCCCGCCCTGCCGGTCACGCAATCGCCTGTTCAGCCGGTCGCGACCCAGCCCGCCCAACCGCCAGAGTCGTCGCAACCCGGCCAAGTCTCCCGGAAGGCGTACAAGCCGCCGCTGACCGCGAGCGGCAACCGGCTGTTCGCGTGCCAGGACCCCGACGAGGACGATTGCGGCAAGGGCGATGCCAGGGACATCGCCAAGGCGTTCTGCCAAAAGCAGGGGTTCGCGGCGGCGGCCGATCTCGACCTCGACACCCGCAAGGGCAAGGCCGAGACCCTCGACGGCCAGTTCTGCGCCAGGAACAAGTGCAGAGTGTTCAGCAAGATCGTCTGTGCAAACTGACCGTCCCGTCAGGTTTGTGTTGGGTGAAGCGCACGAATGTTGTATGTTTCAACATAGGACCGGTGACCTTCCGTATTGTGACGGGGCCGGGACGACAGCGAGGAGAAACACGGTATTTAACTGACCTGACGCAGTGGGCGGGCCGACCATGCCTGCCTTCTCCGGGCCGGGGAGGGTCTGGGAATGCAGCAAAAGCACGCATCGCTTCTTCACTTGGCGCGGCACTGGCTCGCTATTGCGGCCACGACTGGCGCCATCGCCTTACCGGCGGCCGCATGGGAACGCGCACACAGCGTCGGCTCGAACACCGGCTACGCCGACGTTGGCACCGCGCCCGCCAAGAAGGCGCCGGTCACCGTTCCGAACCTCGGCAGCTTCGCGCCCGGCGCGGGTCCGGTCGTTGCTCCCGACGGTACCGTCTATCTCGGCAACCAGCAGGGCAAGCTGATCGCCCTTCATGCGGACGGCAGCGCCGCCTGGAGCCGGGACATCTCGCCGGGCTACGCCATCACTGCGTCTCCGCTCGTCGCACCGAACGGTTACATCTACGTGATCGGCACGACGAACTACACCGACCACCGCGTGAACCCGCCGGCACATGTGGTGAAGTCGATGCTCAACATCTTCACTCCTGGTGGAGGCTGGGTCGGCCCGTTTCCGTTCCCGGATCACAACGGACCCGGCGCCGCGTACGGGCCGCCGAATCTCTGGCGGTTCGGCGGCCAGGATGTGGTGATGGCTACCGCGACCTATCGCAACCCGGTCACCGGCGGCTACGAGACACGGCTGATTGCCTTCGCCACGGGCGGACAAGTGCTGGGGGACCAGAAAGTCACGACGGTGGTGCAGACCGTGAGCGGCAGCGCCGAGTGCCCGTTGGGGCCGCTCTGCTTCGGATTCGAGCATGGCGTTCTGAGCTTGACCGTGACCCCGCCCGGCCTCGGAATTTTCACGTTCCAGGGCGGAGGCACGCCGCACATCGTCGTGTCGGACGGCCTCAAGGATCTGGTCGGATACACGTTCGACGGCGCCTCTTTCATCGAACGCTGGCGCGTTCACGGCGACAACTACTTCCTGCGCTCGACGCCGACCATCCTGCCGGACGGGCATACGCTCATCGGAGTGGAGAACACTGAGCGCGAGGACGGACAGGAAGTAGGCAACGGCACAGGAGCGATGCTGTTCGCCGGTCCGAACATGAGTGCCTTGCCTCGCGTTCAAGGCGCCGGCCGGGTCTTCACCGCGCCAAGCGTCACCCGCGATGGCCGTGCCGTACTGGTGAGCGGCGATGGCTACTGGACGGTCCTGCAGGGAACCCAGGTGGCCAGCAAGACCGCAATAGCGGTTCAATCCGTCGCGTCGGCCGCTGTGTCGAGGACGCATGTGTTCGTGTCGACCTATGATGCCTTCCTGACCTACGACGTGAACAATCTGGCAGAGGTTGGCCGCATCAGCTGGGTCGGCGGCGGCATGTCGTCGCCCGCGATCGGCCCAAAGGGCCAGGTCTATGCGCTGGCCTCGAACATCCTGTTCGTGTTTCCGGGACCGAGGCGCGTGATCGATCCGGGTATCGTCACCGACGCACCGCAGGCGGTGGTCGCGACCGATCCGCCGCCCTCGACCCAGCCGGCCTCGCAGCATTTCAGCGGCCCGCTGACGCCCGGCGGCTATCGCCTGTTCGCGTGCCTGGAGCTGGATGGCGACGATTGCGGCAAGTCCACCAACAAGCAGGTCGCGCTCGCGTTCTGCCAGTCGAAGGGTTTCGCGCAAGTCGACAAGGTGGACACCGAGACCAAGAAGGTGAAGGCCGCGCGGCTCGACGGCCAGTTCTGCACCAAGAACAAGTGCGAGGTGTTCGATGAGATCGTGTGCAAGAACTGACGCTACGCCGCGGCGTCGGCGGCAGCCTGCGCCGCGGTCGCCGCGAGCGGCGCACCGGTCTCCAGCAGGCTCTTCAGGCTGCTGAGGATCGCGGGCCAGCCGGAGCGGATGCCTTCCAGCATCTTGCTGCCCGGTTCGAACTCGTCATGCGTCAAGGTCAGCCTGGTATCCCGGCCCGTGGCTTCGATATCGAAGCCGACACGCGAGGGACGCTCGTCGCGCAGTTCGTCGACGAACTCAACATGGAAGGTGTAGGAGAGCCGCTTCGGCCGATTGCTTTCGAGCACGATGCCGCGGTCGCTGACCGCCTCGCCGCCTTCTGCCTCGTACCAGAACGTCACGGGCGAGCCGACTTTCCAGTCCGATTCGACGCGCCGCCCGTACCAGTATTGCCCGGTCAGGGCACCGTCGGTGAGCGCCTGCCAGACCTGGTCCGGCGAGGCGGCGACATAGCTCACATAGACGAAGCTCGGCTTGTCGTGCTTGGCCATGGGCGCCTCCCTGCAGGCGGATCGTATCACGCCGCGGCAGGCGCCGCTCAAGCCCGCGTCATCGCGGCAATTCCAGCCGAAATTCCTCCGCCAGCCTGCGCCTTCCGGCATCGGTCACCGCGACCGCGCGGCTGTTGCGCCTGCGGGCGATCCAGCCGAGGTCGACCAGGCGCTCGGCCAGGGCCGCGCCGAGCGCGCCGCCCAGATGGTCGCGCCGCTCGCTCCAGTCGAGGCAGGAGGCCGCGAACTTGCGCCGCAGGCCGCGGGCCGCTTCGACGTCGATGCCGAGCTCCGCGAACCAGGCGCCGCCGCGCCTTGTGACCGCGAAGGCGTCCGCCTCCTTGCGCAGGATGCCCTGCTTGACCAGTCCTTCGGTGATGCCGATGCCAAGCTCGCCGGCCAGATGGTCGTAGCACATGCGTCCGCGGCGCAGCGGCTCCTCCACGCGCGGCGACGGCGCCTTCAACTCGTTATCGGGGGCGAGCACCATCAGCAGCTCCATCAGCTCCGCGACCAGCGGCGAAGCCGGCCGGAAATATTTGTGCCGCCCCTGCGCCCGCACCGAGACCAGCCCGCCTTCCTGCAGGCGCCGCAGATGCTGCGTGGCGGTGGCCGGCTCGACATGGGCACCGTAGGCCAGCTCCTTGGCTGTCAGCGCCCGGCCCTCCATCAGAAGCTGCAGCATGCGGATGCGGGTGGCATCGCCGATGATTTTCGCGAAGCTTTCGAGGCCGGCTTCGCCCAGCTCCAGCTTTGTCATGTCCCAACCCTATGAAGGCCGCATTGCAGGCACAAGAGATCATAGTTCGCCCGATGCCAAACTGTGTCAGGAATGTGGAGCGGCAGGAGGCATGCACGACGTGCAGGACTGGGGCGGCGGTGCCCGCGGCGCCGCGGAACTCTTTCGGAGGGCGGAGGTTTTCTCTGAGGAGCCTGTGCAGTGTGGAGGTCCTGATGTCGAGGATTGCCAGGATGCTCGGCCTGTGCCTGATGGCGCCGGCGGCATCGTTCGCGACCGGCGCGTTTGCCGGCCAGCCGTCGGAAGCGCAGGCGCCCGCGCAGAACACCGCTCCCCCGCCCGGCGCGCAGCGGGCCTGTCTGCCGCACAACGGCGTCGATTCCAAGCTGCGCAATGAATTCGGCGAGAAGGTGCTGGGACGCGGCGTCTCCAAGGATGGCACGCTGCTGGAGGTCTTCATGGCTCCCGCCGGAACGTTCACCGTCATCAAGACGACGCCGCAGGGCCTGAGCTGCGTGGTCGATTTCGGCGAGGGCTGGCAGACGCTGAATCAGCTCGAATCGGTCGGATTGACCCCCGACGACCTGAAGCGCATCCCAGCGTCGCCGGTTCGCAGATCCTTCTGATCCTGAAGGCTGGACAGTTTCGTCCGGCCCAAACCGTCCTTCCGTGACGTCGGCACAGGATGCGGCGACAATCCGCTGCGAAGCTTGCAGCGAGGCCGCACCCATGCCCCCCGATACATTCCTGGACACCTTCGAGGCGCCGAGCGCTTTTCCTCAGAGCGTGCTGGATGCCGCCGCCCATCCCGACCCATACCCATACTACGCCGCGCTGCTGGCCTATCGGCCGATCTATCGGGAGCATCGCCTCGGCCTCTGGGTCGCGCTGGGCGCCCGCGCGGTCTCCGACGTGCTGGGAAGCGAGCTGTGCCGCGTGCGGCCACCGGCGGAACCCGTTCCAGCCGCCATCAGCGGAGCGGCAGCAGGCGATATCTTCAAGAATTTGGTGCGGATGAGCGATGGGCCGCGTCATGCAACGGCGAAGACGGCGGTCGGTGCCTATCTCGGCGCATTCGAGCCATCCCGGCTCGCCTCGATCGCGCGACAGGAGGCGGCCCGGCTTGCATGCGAGCTGGTCGGCCCGCACCCGCGGGGATTCGACCGGTTCAGCTTCGCGCTGCCGGTGCAGGTGATCGCCCGGCTGATCGGCCTTTCCACCGACGACGCCATCAAGTGCGCACTCCTGATCGGAGATTTCGTGCGATGCCTGTCACCGCTCAGCAGCCCCCACGACATCGCGCGCAGCAACAAGGCCGCCGTCGCCTTGCAGGCGACACTGCACAACGAATTGCGGCGAAACGGCCATGGCGGCGTCGCCGCGAGCGCCGATCGGCTGCACAGCCTCGGGATCGAGGACTCCAATGCCGTGCTCGCCAACCTCATCGGGTTCATGTCGCAGGCCCATGAAGCGACCGCCGGCCTGATCGGCAACAGCTTGCGGGCGCTGGGACGCGATCCCGGCCTGTGCGGGCGCGCCGCCGGCGACGATGCGCTGCTCCAGCGCGTGATCGGGGAGGTCGCGCGCCACGATCCGCCGGTCCACAACACCCGGCGGTTGGTCGCGCAGGATGGCATCGTCGGCGGCCAGGCGATGAAGGCAGGCGACCAGATCCTGGTGGTGCTCGCCGCCGCCAACCGCGACCCCGCGCTGCATGTCCACCCGCACGCATTCGATCCCGACCGGGCGGATCGCAGCAGCTCACCTTCGGCGCCGGCCGCCACGCCTGCGCTGGGCAAGCGATCGCCCTCGGCATCGCAGCGGCGGGCATTCAGGCGCTGCTGGCGCAAGGCATCGACGTCGCGGCGCTGGCTGGACCGGTGCCATATCGCCGGTCGGTCAATACGCGCGTTCCGCTGTTCGGCGGCGCGGAATGAAGAGCGCGGCTAGCCCGCGATGCCGCTCTGGCTCAGCTTCCCGCCCAGGCGCACCGGCCGCACGGACTTCGCGAGGCCGGTCGCATCGTCGGTCTCCACCAGGACCGCGCACAACGTGCCCGGCCCGTTCGCGGCGGAGAGGCGCTCGGTCGGCATTTTGCGGGTGAAACGGGCGATCGGCATCGCCTTGTCCATGCCGATGACCGAATCATAGTCGCCGCACATGCCTGCGTCGGTCTGGTACGCCGTGCCCTTGGCGAGGATCATGTGATCGGCGGTCGGAACGTGCGTATGGGTGCCGACGCAGAGCGAGACGCGGCCATCCACGACATGACCCATGGCCATCTTCTCGCTGGTCGCCTCGCCATGGAAATCGAGGATGAGAGCATCGCAATTGCCGCCCAGCCGGTGCGCGTTCAGGAGCTGCTCGATCTGCTGGAACGGATCGTCCAGCGCGTCCATGAACAGCCGTCCCATCAGGTTGATGATGCCGACCTTCCTGCCTTTCGCCGTCGCGAAGATCCCGGCGCCCTTGCCGGGCGTGCCCGCGGGGAAGTTATGCGGCCGCAGCAGGCGCGGCTCGTTGCCGATGAAGCCGACCGTCTCCTTCTGGTCCCAGACGTGGTTGCCGGTGGTGATGCAATCGACCCCGGCTCCGAACAGGTCATCGCAGATTTTGCGCGTGATGCCGAAGCCGCCGGCGGCGTTCTCGCCATTCGCCACCACGAAATCGATCCCGTGATCCCGCTTCAGTCCGGGCAGGCGCTCCACGACCGCGTCGCGCCCCGCCCTTCCCACGATGTCGCCGCAGAACAGCAGACGCATGGCGCTACCACACCTGATACATCGCGGCGATCACCTCGGCGGGGACGCTCGCGAAATGATGCGCTGCCTTCTCGGTCACGATCCAGTCGAGCGGCTGGTCGAATTCATCGCGCGGTACGCGCGCGACATGCTGCGCGGAAAAGGCGACACCCACCGCCAGCGGATCGGCGGCGCCGCCGGTGCGCAGCTTGTCGAGCGTGCGGTCATAGAAGCCGCCGCCATAGCCGAGGCGATAGCCTTCTGAATCGAACGCGAGCAAAGGCACGATCAGGACTTGCGGTTCCACCTCTGGCGCGTTCGGGGGCGGCACTTCAGTGCCGAAGCCGCCGCTCACCAGCGCCAGGCCCGGATGCCACTGCCGGAAGATCAGCGGCTCGCTTTTTTTCACCACCACCGGCAGGCCCACTGGATGGCCCGACGCATGGAGTTGCGCCAGCAGCGGCTTCATGTCGATCTCATCGCCCATCGGCCAGAAGCCGGATACGGCCGCGCCGGCCGGCACTTCGACCGATTGCTTGAAGTGCTGCATTAGGGCAAGTCCGGCCTGCGGATGTCCGGCATGAGCCTGCCTGCGCCGCGCGGCAGCCTCGCGCCGGAGGCTGGCCTTCAGCGCCTGGGTCTCCGCATGATCGATCAACTGAAATCCTGACTGCCTGAATGCAAGAGTGGGCGGTGCCGCCGTGGCCGATGGCACGCATGATCCTCTAAGGCCTGCACTCAGCAGGTGGGCGCCATGTGCCGAGACCAAGATCCCGGTAGGGACAGCTCCCTAGAGGTGACGTATGGCCCCAGGGATACTCGTCCTGTCGCGCCCGGCAGCAATCCGCCCGGCGCTTATTTAGGCGGCTTCGAGCCGGGCGGCAATAGCCTCGATCCGGCCGGCCAGGCGCTCCAGCGTGTTGGCGAGATTGATCTCGCGGTGCTGTGCGGATTCCCTGAGCTGGCCGCGCGCGTGGGTCAGCTCCCTCTCGCGCTGCTCCAACTCATCGGCCAGCAGCAGCGAGGTCACGGCGAACAGAAAGGTCTCCTGGGCATTGCCGAGCGACCGCGCGATGCCTTCCATCCGCTCGCGCAGGCGGGCGGCCACCTCCTGCACCCGATCCTCTTCGCCCGGGCCGCAGGCGATGTCGTAGTTTCGGCCGTTCAGCGGGATGGTGACGGTCGGCATGGCGGATATTCCCTGGATGCTCAGCGGTGTGCGGCAACTTCGGGCTGGGCCACGTCGCCCAGCCGGTCGATCACGTCATCCAGCTGGTCGGCAACGATGCGCGCCTCGGTCTGCAGCAGATCGTAGGTCTGGCGCAGGATCGTGAGCTCGTGCTGGAGCAGTTCGCGGTCCTTGGCGCCGCGGGCGGCGCTTTCCGCCACCGCCGCATCCAGCCGCGCCATGGCGGCATCCAGGCGGTTGATCGCTAGGTCGAGCTGGCTCATGGCCGGCCTCTTTCCATGTCCCTGTCTGGAATGCCGGCCCGGCGGACTCGACGCCATTTCCCGGCTTCCCCTGTCGAAATTAAACCTGCGATCACGCAGAACGTCAATGGAAGGCGGCAAATCCTTGGATTCGCGGCATGTCCTTTGATCGGGGACTCGGGCCGGTTTCCGCTGTTGACCGGGGGGCGGCCGGGCGGCATGTTGCGCCGCACTTTCGCCAGCTTTCAGGATCCGAAATGGACGCCGCTTCGCCCAAGAGTTCCGCGCAATCCGAGGCATCGTTGCGGGACATGGCGAATGCCATCCGCGCCCTGTCCATGGACGCGGTGGAAAAGGCCGCATCCGGCCATCCCGGCATGCCGATGGGCATGGCCGACGTGGCAACGGTGCTCTTCACCCGGTTCCTGAAGTTCGATCCGAAGCACCCGCACTGGCCGGACCGCGACCGCTTCATCCTGTCGGCGGGCCATGGCTCGATGCTGCTCTATTCGCTGCTGCATCTGACCGGCTATTCCGACATGACGCTGGATGAGCTGAAGCGCTTCCGGCAGCTCGGCAGCAAGACCGCGGGCCATCCGGAATACGGCTTCGCCGCCGGAATCGAGACCACCACCGGACCGCTCGGCCAGGGCCTCGGCAACTCGGTCGGCTTCGCGCTGGCCGAGCGCATCCTGAACGCCCGTTTCGGCGACGACCTGGTCGATCACTACACCTATGTCCTGGCGGGCGACGGCTGCCTGATGGAAGGCATCAGCCAGGAGGCGATCTCGCTTGCCGGGCACCTGAAGCTTTCCAAGCTGATCGTGCTGTGGGACGACAATTCGATCTCGATCGACGGGCCGACATCGCTCTCGACCTCCGAGAACCAGGTCGCGCGCTTCCAGGCTGCCGGCTGGGCGACCTTGCAGGTCGACGGCCACGATGCCGATGCCGTCGCCGCGGCGCTCTCGAAGGCGAAGACGCATGACCGCCCGACCATGATCGCCTGCAAGACCACGATCGGCTATGGCGCGCCGACCAAGGCCGGCACCGCCGCGACCCATGGCTCCCCGCTCGGCAAGGATGAGGTTGCCGGCGCGCGGCAGAAGCTCGGCTGGGCTTACGAGCCGTTCGCGGTGCCCGACAATATTCGCGCCGCCTGGGCCAAGGCGGGACAGCGCGGCGCGGCGGACTACGCCGCCTGGGCCAGGCGCCATGACGCGAGCGCGCAGCGCGCCGAGTTCGACCGCGTGATGGCGCGCGAGCTGCCGGAGAATTTCGCCGCCACCATCAACGAACTGAAGAGCGCGATCGCGGCGGAGGCGCCGAAGATCGCCACCCGCCAGTCCTCGCAGAAGGCGATCGAGGCGCTGGTGCCGATCATGCCGGAGCTGATCGGGGGATCCGCGGACCTGACCGGCTCCAACAACACCAAGGCCAAGACCGCGCAACCGATCAAGGCCGGCGCCTATGGCGGCAGCTACATCTATTACGGCATCCGCGAGCACGAGATGGCGGCGGCCATGAACGGCCTCGCCCTCCATGGCGGCATCATTCCGTTCGGCGGCACGTTCCTGGTCTTCACCGACTACTGCCGGCCTTCGATCCGCCTTGCCGCCATCATGCACCAGCGCGTCATCTACGTGATGACGCATGACTCCATCGGCCTCGGCGAGGACGGCCCGACCCACCAGCCGATCGAGCACCTGGCGTCGCTGCGCGCGATGCCCAACCTGCTGGTGTTCCGCCCTGCCGACACGATGGAGACGGCGGAGTGTTGGGCGCTGGCCCTCAGCCAGAAGAGTCGGCCCTCGATCCTCGCCCTCACGCGCCAGGCCTTGCCGCATCTGCGCGCCGACGCGGCCGTAGCCAATCACTGCGCGCGCGGCGGCTACGTCATCCGCCCCGCCAAGAGCGTGCGCAAGGCGACCCTGATCGCGACCGGCTCCGAAGTCTCGATCGCGGTCGAAGCGCGCGAGACGCTGGAGGCGCAAGGCATCGGCACCGCCGTCGTCTCCCTGCCGTGCTGGGAATTGTTCGACGAGCAGCCCGGGAGCTACCGCCGTGAGGTGCTGGGCGACGGCCTGCGGGTCGGAATCGAAGCGGCCGCCGGGTTCGGCTGGGAGCGCTACCTGGGCAGCGCTGGGATATTCATCGGCATGAAAGGCTTCGGCGCCTCGGCGCCGGCGCCGGAACTCTACAAGCATTTCGGCATTACCGCAGCAGCCATTGTCGATCAGGTGAAGGCAAGGCTGTAGCGAACACCAACGGTCAAGAGGACAGCATGACAGTCAAAGTCGCGATCAATGGGTTCGGCCGCATCGGCCGCCTGGTGCTGCGCGCCATCATGGAAAGCGGCCGCAAGGACATCGACGTGGTCGGCATCAACGACCTCGGCCCGGTCGAGACCAACGCGCACCTGTTCCGGCACGATACCGTGCATGGCCGCTTCCCGGGTCAGGTACAGGCCAAGGGCGACCAGATGGATGTCGGCCGCGGCTGGATGAAGGTGACGGCTGAGCGCGACCCGTCGAAGCTGCCGTGGAAAGGCCTGGGCGTCGACATCGCGCTGGAATGCACCGGCCTGTTCACGGCGAAGGACAAGGCGAGCGCGCATCTGGCCGCTGGCGCCAAGCGTGTGCTGATCTCAGCGCCCGGCACCGATGTCGACCTGACCGTCGTCTATGGCGTCAACCACCAGAAGCTGGACAAGAGCCACACCGTCGTCTCCAACGCGTCGTGCACCACCAACTGCCTGGCGCCTGTCGTCCACGTGTTGCACAACGCGTTCGGCATCGAACGCGGCTACATGACGACGATCCACTCCTATACCGGCGACCAGCCGACATTGGATACGCTGCACAAGGACCTCTATCGCGCCCGCGCCGCCGCGCTGAACTTGATTCCGACTACAACCGGCGCAGCCAAGGCCATCGGCCTCGTCATTCCGGACCTCAAGGGCAAGCTGGACGGCACCTCGATCCGCGTGCCGACGCCCAACGTCTCGCTGGTGGATTTCAAGTTCGTTTCGACGAAAGCGACCGGCAAGCAGGAGGTCAATGCCGCGATCCTCGAAGCCGCCGACGGCCCGCTGAAGGGCATCCTCGCCACCAACGACCAGCCGCTGGTCTCCAGCGACTTCAACCACAACCCGGCGAGCTCGACCTTCGACCTGCCACAGACCCAGGTGATCGAAGGCACGTTCGTGCGCGTGCTGTCCTGGTACGACAACGAGTGGGGCTTCTCCAATCGCATGGCCGACACCGCCGTCGCGATGGCCAAGCTGGGATAAGCCAATCGGGATGCGATGACGCGCACAATCGTCGCATCCCTGCCGGAAGCACGCGCCGCGCTCGCGGCGGCAAAATCGAGCGGCGTCGCGGCGGAGCTGGAAAGCCCGCCCGACGCCGCTTCCATCTACGGTGTGCTCTGGTTCGCAGAGTTGAACCGTGCACTGCTTGCGGAGTTTGCCGATTTTCCCTTCACGCTGACCCTCGATTGCGGCACGCGCGCCGACCTGGCGCACGCCGCCCTGGTCGAAGGCATCGAGCTCATCCGGTTCAGCGGCCATCCGGAGGCCGCGAAGGCGCTGGGCGACATTGCCCGGCAGCTCGAAGCGGAGCTCCTCGCCCCGGAGCGCCTGTACGTCATTGCGGAGCCCGAAATGTCCGAAGCGGATCAAGCCTGGATCCAGGCGATCCGCGGACGGTACGACCCGCACTTCGATCTGGTCGGGCCGCACTTCACGCTGGTGTTCGGCGCGGAGCCATCGCACACCTCAGCCCTGGTGGCGCAAACGCGCGACGTGGGCCGGCGCTTCTCCCCCTTCGCCTTCGACCTCCAGTTGGCAAAGGTGTTGCCAGAACCCGCGACGGACCATTACCTGTTCCTTATCCCGGATCTCGGGGAGCGGGAGCTCGTCGCCCTGCACGAGGCTCTGCACTTCCGGCCGGTGGCCCGCCCGCCCTTCATGCCGCATCTGACCATTGGCCGCTTGTCCAGCGCGGCGGAAGCGGACACGCTCGCCGCGGAACTGAACAATGCGAAGCGGGTGGTCACCGGACGGGTCTCGCGGCTCTCGATCACCGCGGTGTCCGGCCGGCAGGCGCGCACACTTGAAGAGATTGGCCTCATAGGGCGTTGAGCGCGAATGACGCGCACCATTCAGTGCGCAAAGATCTCCCGCAGCGTGCGCGCCAGGTCGTCCTTGCGGTACGGCTTGCTGAGGAAATGCTCGCCCTCCTTGAGCCGCGCCTCGCTGCGCAGCGCCGTACCGGAATAGCCGGACGTGAACAGCACGGCAAGGCCCGGCCGTTCCGCGAGCGCGGCACGCGCCAGCTCGTGGCCGTTCATGCCGCCCGGCATGACCAGGTCGGTGAACAGCAGGTCGACCCGCTTCCCGGAATCCGTCAGGATCGCCATGGCCTCCTTCGGATTCTGGGCCTCCATCACCGAATAGCCGAGGTCGGCGATCTGCCTGGCAACGACGCGGCGGACGTCCGCGTCATCCTCCACCACCAGGATCGCCTGATGGGCCGGCCGCGCCGGCGCCACGTGGGCCGGCGGCGCCGCGGCAGCCTGCCCGGGCTCCGCACGCGGCAGATAAAGCCGCACGACCGTGCCGTGGCCGGGCTCGCTGTAGATCTTGATATGCCCCTTGGACTGCTTGACGAAGCCGAAGACCATGCTGAGGCCGAGGCCGGTGCCACGGCCGACCTCCTTGGTCGTGAAGAACGGCTCGAACGCCTGCGCCAGCGTCTCCGCCGACATGCCGGCGCCGGTGTCGGACACTTCCAGCAGGACACAGTCGCCCGGCGCCGCCTCCGGATTGAGCGCCGTGTAGTCCGCGTCCAGATGGGTATTCCTGGTCTCGATCGTCAGACGCCCGCCGCGGGGCATCGCGTCGCGCGCGTTGGTGGCCAGATTGGCGATGGCCGAGCTGAGCTGCGCCGCGTCGATCATGACCGGCCACACATCCTCGCCGGTGATCAGCACGACCTCGATGTTCTCCTCGAGGATGCGCTCCAGCAGCCGGGTCATTCCTATCACCAGTTCGTTGACGTCGACGACCCTGGGTGCGAGCGGCTGGCGCCGCGCGAACGCCAGAAGCTGCTGGGTCAGCTCCGCGCCGCGGACGCTGGCCTGGAGGGCGGCCTCAGACAACGCCAGCGCTTCCGGATCGCGCATGAGCCGGTCCTGCAGCAGGTCGAGATTTCCGATCACCACCGCGAGCAGGTTGTTGAAGTCGTGCGCCATGCCGCCGGTCAGGTTGCCGATCGCCTCCATCTTCTGCGCCTGATGAAGCTGCTCGCTGGTGCGTTGCAGCTGCGCAGTGCGAGAGGTCACCAGCGCCTCTATGGCGCGGGTACGGCCCTGCTCGCGCACCAGATAGAAGACCAGCGACGTGGTGAGAAACAGCCCCGCCAATAGCCAGACCCATGCGTCGTGCGACCTGAGTTCGGCGACGGTGGCCGGCGAATAGTCGAAGGCGAGATCCCAGTGCTGCCCCAGGACATCGAAGTCCCGGACCATGCGGACGGCGGGTCGCGGCTCGGCCGCCGCAGTTTCGCCCGTCACAGGCACCGTGCCCCCTGCCGGCGAATAGAAAGCAGCAGCATTGTCCGCAGCATTCTCCCGATGCTCCGTACCGATGGAGAAACGGATCGTCTCGACCACTTCCGGCGTGTTCTGCATCGCCGCGTCGAGCAAGGCGACAAGGTTGTAGTTGCCCACCGCGTAGCCGCGCAACTGCGCGCGCCGCTCCTCAACCGTGCGGGGCACGTCTATCGTTTGATAGACCGGCCAAAAGACGAGGTAGACAAGGCCCGATGCCACGGACCCAACCGGGCGCACCGGCAGCGTAGCGACGGGGCCGCCAGTGTCGCGTGCCCGCTCCATCGGCACTCGGCGCCCCTCGTATCTGCCCAGCGCCAGCCCCAGCACGTTCCGGCCCTCTCGCAGCCGGTGATCGAACAGTACCGGGAAATACTCCGGGCGATCGGACAACGCTGCACGCTGGAAGTCCCGCGTGACATCGAACACGCTGTACCCGCTGAGGCCAGTCGAGCGCGCGTTGTCCTCGAATGCCGCAACACCGTTCCGAGCCACGCGCGGCGCCCACTGCAGAGCATTCACATGCGTGAGTCCCCGGCTGGCCCGCGCGGCAAGCTGCTCGAACTGCTGCGGACCGAGCGATTGGTTTGCCGCCAATGCGGTCGCGACATTCTCGACCGCGTTGGCCGAAAGGCGGACCTTGGCCTGGAGATCGCGAGCGCGCCACTCCGCCCGGGATTCCAGGATCGTCCTGACCCGCCGGTTGTCCGCCCGATCCGCCACCCAAAAGGCGATGCAGGACAGCATCAGTCCCGCCAGCGCGACAACGATCGGCGCGATCCAGCCGCTGCGCTTCCTAGTCCACTCCATTCATTGCCCTGCAACGCCCCAGACCATTGAGACGATCAAACCGGATTCGACCGCCAAAATCAAAAGATACATGATCTTGTGCGCCTCCTGGCGCCTTGCTAGAGGTCGTCACCATCGCGCTCAAGGAAGGTGGAACGCAATGTCGGCCAAGCTGGTCCCTGAGCTGATGGTCTCGAGCCACACGGCCAGCCGGCGCTTCTATCTCGAGGTTATCGGCTTTACCGCGCGCTACGAGCGGCTGGCTGAGAAGTTCTCCTATCTCGATCTCGGCGGAGCGGAACTGATGATCGAGGAGGAGACGGATTTCTGGGCGACCGCGCCGCGCGAGCGGCCCTATGGCCGGGGCATCAATCTCCAGATCGAGGTCGAGAGGATCGATCCGATCCTGGATCGTCTGCAGCGCGCCGGGGTGACGCTGTTCCGCCCGGTCGAGGAAGCATGGTATCGAACCGGCGATCGTTACAGCGGAAATCGCCAGTTCCTGGTCCAGGACCCGGACGGGTATCTGCTGCGCTTCTTCGAGGATCTCGGCGAGCGCGCAGCAGCGCCCTCCGGGCGCGTGGTGGGGTGAGCGCCGTGGCGCGGTTGCGATCGAGCGGTCGCGCCTCGGCTTGTTCGTTCCTGCGAACCGTTCCCACATTTGCGGCGCTCAGTCTTCTCGTTGCATGCGCGCTCCCCGCGAGGCCTCAGCAGCAAGAGTTCGGCAGCCTGCGCTTCATCGGCTCGGTCGTCTTGCCGAACGACACGATCGTCGACGGCACGCTGGTCGGCGGCTTGTCCGGAATCGACTATGACCCAAAGACCGGTCTCTGGTACCTCCTTTCGGACGACAAGTCGGAGAAGAGTCCGGCGCGCTTCTACGTCGCAAGACTGGCGTTCAACGACACAGGGCTTGCTTCGGTCGATATCCGGCATGCGGTGACGCTGCTGCAGGGCGACGGGACGCCCTACCCGAATTCCGGCGGTGAGGTGCCGGACCCGGAATCGATCCGCCGCGATCCCGAGACCGGCAATCTGTGGTGGACCAGCGAGGGCGATCGGAAGTCGGGTCTTTCACCGTTCCTGCGCATCGCGGCGCCCGATGGAAGGTTCGTGGCCACCGTGCCGACGCCGGCAATGTTCCGCGTGAACAAGGCGCAGGAAATCGGGCCGCGGAACAACAACACGTTCGAGGGGCTGAGCTTCGCACCCGATGGCGGCTCGGTCTGGCTCACCATGGAATCGGCGCTCTACCAAGATGGGCCGATTTCGACGCCGAGCTCCGGTGCGGTGGCGCGGCTCACGCACCTGGACCGCGCGGGCAAGGTACTGGCACAGTTTGCCTATCCCGTGGATCCGATCCAGGCGGTGCCGACCGGCAAGAACGGCGACAACGGCCTCAGCGAATTCCTGGCGATCGACGATCGCCGCGCCCTGGCGCTGGAGCGATCCGGCGTCGAGAGGGCCGACGGAGTGTGGACGCTCTACATCCGCATCTATGAAATCGACACCAGCGGCGCCACGGACATCGCCGCCATGCCATCGCTTGTCGGCACCAGCTACCGCCCGGTCTCGAAGCGCCTGGTCATCAATCTCCACACCACGCCCGGCCTGCCGCACATCGACAATATCGAAGCCATGTCGTGGGGGCCGGTCCTCGCCAACGGCAAACGCAGCCTGGTGCTCGTCTCGGACAACAACTTCAACGCAACCCAGGTCACGGAATTCCTGGCGTTCGAGGTCGGCCCCTAGCCGCGGCGGAACAGCCCCGGATAGCCCACCACGAAGCCGGCTTCATCCACGCTGATGTCGGCAGTGAAGCCGCTGTCCAGGCTATCGAAGCGCCACAAGCGGTCGCCCAGCCGCGTGTAGCGTTGCGGGGCCGCGTGCAGGCTGAGTTGGGGGACGAGAACGTAGGCGACGCCGATCTCCGCGGCATCGCCGACTGCGAGGCCGAGCCGCCGGATCGGCAGCGTGTTGGTGAAAGGCGTGATGGAAATATCGGGATCGATGCAGCCGTCGAGCTCGCGCAGCGGCGTGCCGTCCGCGCGGCGCCAATGGCCGGCTCCGTCGGACAGCATCTCGATCCGCGCTCCATCGTTCAGCTCGACCAGAACGCGGCGCGTGCGCCATTCGGCGTCCGCTTCCACCGTGTAGCGCGCGTTGAGCGGTGCATCGTCGAGCGTGGCGACCACATCGCCGTGCGCGTCGTACCCGCCGCGCACGGTGCGAAACGCAAACAGCTCCGCGCCCTCGCCCAGGCCGGGCTGCCAGATCCAGCGCCAGCGCTGCCCGCTCATTTCACCTCGATCTTCACCACGGTCCAGATCGCCTTGCCCTGGAACAGCTCGTTGTCGATCTCGGGCGTTTCCTTGAATGGCCACATCACGAAGAACGGCCCGAAATCGTCCGGCGCCATTTGGACTCCATCCTTCTCGATCGCGAGGATCGGGTTGTAACTCTTCATCTCGCCGGCGGTGATGTCGACCTTGTAGTCGTCGGCAGCAGTCAGCGAGAGGTCGCCGCCGGTCGCACCCGCGAGCTTCAGCACGTCGCTCAGCAGCGGCCCCTTGAAGTCGATCGCCGCCGGGAAGCTGGTCGGCTGCTCCGTCAATTCGCGCTGCGGCAGCTTGGCGATCTCATCGCGCGACAATGTCACCTGGCCGCCCGGCACCTTGCCAGTCAGCGTGAGGACAGCATCGTCGGCGCGCACGCCGAACGATGTCAAAATTGTCACAAGCAGGCAGGCGATGCCGAAGCTCCGGCGAGTCACACCATGCATGGAAATCTTCCTTTGTCCCCAATGTTTTGCGCGCCGGAAGCCGCGGCGCCGACGCATCCTTGCAAGGCGGCTCCGGAACCGCAAGGCCAGATTGAAATGTTGTTCGCCGGTGCGGTATGAACCCCTTCCGCGCGTCCGACGTTGATACACTCGACGCCGACCAATCAAGGATCCCACCGATGAAGCTCACCCCTCAAGTCCAGAAGATCCTGTCGAACTACGAGAGCGACAATCCAGGAACCAAGGCCAACCTCGCGCGCATCCTGATGCAGGGCCGCCTGGGCGGAACGGGAAGGCTGGTCATCCTGCCGGTCGATCAGGGGTTCGAGCACGGCCCTGCGCGCAGCTTCGCGCCCAACCCCCCGGCCTATGATCCGCACTATCACTTCGAGCTGGCGATCGAGGCCGGTCTCAACGCCTATGCCGCGCCACTTGGCATGATCGAGGCGGGCGCCGCCAGCTATGCCGGCCAGATCCCGACCATCCTCAAGGTCAATTCCTCCAACTCCCTCGCCAAGGCCAAGGACCAGGCGATCACCGGCTCGGTCGGCGATGCGCTCAGGCTCGGCTGCTCGGCGATCGGGTTCACGATCTACCCGGCGTCGGAATACGCCTTCGAGATGATGCAGGAGATCCGCGAGCTGGCCGAGGAAGCGAAATCGGTCGGCCTCGCGGTGGTGATCTGGTCCTATCCGCGCGGCGAAGGGCTGTCCAAGGAAGGCGAGACCGCGATCGACATCTGCGCCTATGCCGCGCACATGGCGGCGCTGCTCGGCGCCCACATCATCAAGGTCAAGCCGCCGACCAGCTTCCTGGAGCAGGCCGAGGCCAAGAAGGTCTACGAGAAGGAGAAGATCGACATCGCGACCGGCGCGGCGCGCATCCGTCATGTGGTGCAATCCTGCTTCAACGGCCGGCGCATCGTGGTGTTCTCCGGCGGCGCCGCCAAGAGCGAGGAAGGCATCTTCGAGGAGGCGCGCGCCATCCGCGACGGCGGCGGCAACGGCTCGATCATCGGGCGCAACACCTTCCAGCGGCCGCGCGCGGAGGCGCTGAAGCTGCTCGACAGCCTGATCAAGATCTATCAGAGCAGGGATTGAGCGAGCCTCATCACTGCCGCCTGTTCATCCGGCTACCGGCAGGGTCGGGGTTCGATACTGCGCTCGAGCGCGCGCTGGGCGACCCGCAGGTCGCGAGCCTGCTCCTGCCCGAAGAGCTGCAGGCGGATGATCGCGTGCGAGCCGCCGTGAAGAGAATCCAGGCCGCCGACCGCCCTGTCCTCGTCACGGACGACCTTGCGCTTCGCGCCGCTCTGCAGGCGGACGGGGTACATCTGACCGATCTCGCGGCCGTGCGGGCGGCGCGCATCAAGCTGGGCGATGGCCTTGTGCTCGGCGCCGAATGCCCGCTCGAGCGCCATGCCTGCATGGTCGCCGCCGAGGACGGCGCCGACTACGTCGCGGTGCGCATCGACCCCGGCAATCTCGACGCCGCGGAAGAACTGCTGGTCTGGTGGCATGAGATGATGACGACGCCGATGGTGGTTTTCGTCGATGCGCCGATCGAGACCGCCCGGTTGAACCCATACGCGGATTTCGTTTCGCCACCGCTTTAAGCGTTGTCAGTGCCGCGCAATTCCGTTACCAAGGAATCCGCCTGGGAGCGACGGTTTTTCACGTGTCCGCGCCGCTTTTAGGACTACCGTCCGAGTGCTTCACAGGTCATGGCAGGATGACATTGCCG
>DASSBF010000212.1:0-7434 GCA_035699005.1 Dongiaceae bacterium | reverse complement strand
TCTGGGAGCAGGACCAGAAAGTGCGGCTCGCGGAACGGCTGCCGGGACTGAACGACATCATCTTCCATGCCAGGCTCGGCAGCCTCGGCCAGAAGGTCACGCGCATCGAGACCCTGGCGAGGCACCTTGCGGCCTCGATCCCGGGTTGCGATCCGCAGCAGGCCGCCGAGGCGGCACGCCTCGCCAAGGCCGATTTGACCAGCGGCATGGTAGGGGAATTCCCGGAACTCCAGGGGATCATGGGGCGTTACTACGCCGGGATCGAGGGGCATGCCCCGGAGGTTGCCGACGCGATTGCCGAACACTACCGGCCGCTTGGTCCCGCCGACCGGTGTCCCTCCGCACCGGTCAGTGTGGCGGTGGCGCTGGCGGACAAGATCGACAGTCTGGTGGGATTCTTCGCGATCGATGAGAAACCGACCGGCTCCAAGGACCCCTTTGCGCTGCGGCGCGCCGCCCTGGGCGTCATCCGGTTGATCCTGGAAAACGGCTTGAGGTTGAAACTGCGCGACGTGTTCGGTTTCGCTTACAGCGGCTTCTATGACCAGGGCGGGTTCGAGCAGAACCAGCCGAAGGCCGCGATCGCCCAGCTGCTCGATTTCTTCGCCGACCGGCTGAAGGTCGCACTGAGGGAACAGGGCGTGCGCCACGACCTGGTCGCTGCCGTGTTCGCCCTCGGTGACGAGGACGACCTCGTCCGCCTGATGGCGCGCGTCAAGGCGCTGCAGGATCTGGTGGAGAGCGAAGCCGGCGCCAACCTGCTGGCCGCCTATCGGCGTGCCAGCAACATCGTCCGCATCGAGGAGAAAAAGGACGGTGCGGCCTATGATGGCGCGCCCGATGCGGCCAGGTTCACCCAGGGCGAGGAAGGCCGGCTGTCCGAAGCGCTGGCGCGGGAATCCGAGGTCGCGCGCAAGCGCATCGCCAACGAGGAGTTCATCGCCGCCATGGGGTCCCTGTCCAACCTGCGCGCGCCGATCGACGATTTCTTCGACCGCGTGACGGTCAATGATCCCGATCCGTCGCTGCGCGCAAACCGCTTGCGTCTGCTCTCGACCATCCGCGCGACCCTCAACGCGGTCGCGGACTTTTCCAAGATCGAAGCCAAGGCCGAAGGGTAGGTGGTGATGGCGAAATGGGTCTATCGGTTCGGGGGCGGTTCCGCCGAGGGCCGTGCGGACATGCGCAACCTGCTGGGCGGCAAGGGGGCCAATCTGGCGGAGATGAGCGCGCTTGGCCTGCCGGTGCCGCCCGGCTTCACCATCACGACCGAGGTCTGCACGCATTTCTACGCCAACGGCAAATCCTATCCCCCGGATCTGAAGCAGACGGTCGAGGACGGCATCCGCCATATCGAGGGCATCGTCGGCGCGAAGTTCGGCGATGCAAAGAAGCCGCTGCTGGTCTCGGTCCGCTCCGGGGCCCGCGTCTCCATGCCGGGCATGATGGATACCGTCCTCAATCTCGGGCTCAATGACGAAACGACAAAGGGCCTTGCCAAGCAGGCGGGCGATGAGCGTTTCGCGTACGATTCCTATCGCCGTTTCATCCAGATGTATGGGAACGTGGTGCTGGGCGTCGAGCATCACAGCTTCGAGGAGATTCTCGAGCTGCACAAATCGGACCTCGCCCTCGAGTCCGATACCCAGCTCAAGGCCGAGCACTGGAAGGCGGTGATCGAGGATTACAAGGCGAAGGTGAAAGAGGAACTCGGCAAGCCCTTCCCGCAGGATCCCAAGGAGCAGCTCTGGGGCGCCATCGGCGCCGTATTCGGCTCCTGGAACATCCAGCGGGCCGTTACCTATCGCAAGATCAACAGCATCCCGGAGGATTGGGGCACCGCCGTCAACGTCCAGGCCATGGTGTTCGGCAACATGGGCGATGATTGCGCGACCGGGGTCGCCTTCACCCGCAATCCCTCGACCGGCGGCAACGAATTCTATGGCGAGTATCTGGTCAACGCCCAGGGCGAGGACGTGGTGGCCGGCATCCGCACGCCGCAGCAGGTGACGGTCGCCGGCAAGAAGGCGAACAATTCCGCGCTGCCCGCGATGGAAGAGGTGATGCCCAAGGTCTTCAAGCAGCTCGACCAGGTGCGTCAGCAACTCGAAAAGCACTATTGCGACATGCAGGACATCGAGTTCACGGTCCAGCAGGGCAAGCTGTACATGCTGCAGACCCGCAACGGCAAACGCACGGCCGCGGCCGCGCTGAAGATCGCGGTCGACCTCTGCAACGAAGGGCTGATCGATGAGGCGACGGCGGTCGCCCGGATCGAACCCGCCTCGCTCGACCAGTTGCTGCATCCGACGCTGGATCCGAAGGCGAAGAAGGAAGTGGTGGCGCGCGGCCTGCCGGCCAGTCCCGGCGCGGCCTCCGGCGCGGTCGTGTTTACCGCCGACGAGGCCGAGGATCGCGCCTCCAAGGGCGCGGAAGTCATCCTGGTGCGGGTCGAGACCAGCCCCGAGGATATCCACGGCATGCACGCCGCCGTCGGCATCCTCACCACCCGCGGCGGCATGACCAGCCATGCCGCGGTGGTGGCGCGCGGGATGGGCCGCCCCTGCGTCTCCGGCGCCGGCGAGATCCGCGTCGACGCCGACAGGAAGCTGATGATCGTGAAAGGCCAGCGCGTGGCCGAGGGCGACATCATCACCATCGATGGCGGCACCGGCGAAGTGATGATCGGCGAGGTGTCGACCATCCAGCCGCAGCTCTCCGGCGATTTCGAAAAGCTGATGTCGTGGGCCGACAAGGTGCGCAAGCTGAAGGTGCGCACCAATGCCGAAACGCCGCTCGATGCCCGCACCGCCCGTGAATTCGGCGCGGAAGGCATCGGCCTCTGCCGCACCGAGCACATGTTCTTCGACGGCGAGCGCATCGTGGCGGTGCGCGAGATGATCATGGCGGACACGGTCGGGGGCCGGAAGAAGGCGCTGGCAAAGATCCTGCCCATGCAGCGCCAGGATTTCGTCGAGCTGTTCAAGATCATGCGCGGCCTGCCGGTCACCATCCGGCTGCTCGATCCGCCGCTGCACGAGTTCCTGCCCAATACGCGCGAGGAGATCGCGGAAGTCGCCAAGGCCACCGGCGTCACGGCGGACGCCGTCGCGGCGCGAGCGGCCCAGCTCCATGAATCCAATCCGATGCTCGGCCACCGCGGCTGCCGTCTCGGCATCACCTATCCCGAAATCTACGAGATGCAGGCGCGCGCCATCTTCGAGGCCGCCGCCGCCGTGCACAAGGAGATCGGCGAGACGGTCGAGGCTGAGATCATGATTCCGCTGGTCAGCGTGCCAAAGGAGTTGTCCTTGATGAAGGCCGCGGTGGAGCGCGTGGCCGCCGAGGTCGAGAAGGCGACCGGCTTCAAGCTCCCGTACCTGATCGGCACGATGATCGAACTGCCGCGTGCCTGCCTGCTGGCGGACGAGATCGCGAAGGAGGCGGAGTTCTTCTCCTTCGGCACCAACGATCTGACGCAGACCACCTACGGCCTCAGCCGCGACGATGCCGCGCCATTCATCGCGTCCTACGAGCGCCAGGGCATTCTCAAGCACGATCCCTTCATCAGCCTCGATCTCGAGGGGGTCGGCGAACTGGTGCAGATCGCCACCGAGCGCGGCCGCAAGGCCCGCCCCAACCTGAAGCTCGGCATCTGCGGCGAGCATGGCGGGGATCCTGCTTCCGTCCACTTCTGCGCCAAGGTCGGCCTCGACTACGTCTCCTGCTCGCCGTATCGCGTGCCGATCGCCAAGCTCGCGGCGGCCCAGGCCGCACTCGCGGGCAGCGATGGCCGCAAGGGCGAAGGGTAGATCGGAAGTCAGAAGTCAGAAGTCAGAAGTCAGAAGTCGAGGGACCTATGAAAGCGTATTGCATCGTCTACGAACACCTGCACGACGCGCAGATGTTCGAGGAGTACCGCAAGCAGGTGATGCCGACCATCGAGGCCTATGGCGGCAAGTTTCTGGTGCGCGGGGGCAAATTCACCACCCTCGAAGGCGAGATGCCGTTCGAGCGCATCGCCATGCTGGAGTTTCCATCGCGCAAGGCGGCAGAGGACTGGTACCATTCGCCGGAGTATCAGAAGATCCTGCCGCTCCGGCTCAAGAGCACGCGCTGTCAGTTCATCGTGGCGGACGGGCTGGAATAGCGCCCAGCGCCTCCGCCGGCGCGAACACGTCGATCTCGGATTCAATTCCCCTGACGCGCTGCCCGCCAAGGCTGTGCAGCTTGCGGCCGGTGGCGGCCGCGAAGGCGGCCGAGGCGAGGATGGCTGTTCCCAGGCTCTTGGTCAGATCCTGCAACCGGCTCGCGAGATTGACCGCCGGGCCGATGACGGTGAAATCGAGCCGCTCGCGCGTCCCGATGTTGCCGAACTCGACTTCGCCCCAATGCAGCCCGATCCCGAATGCGAGCGGCGGACGGCCTTCCTGCGCGAGCTCTTCGTTGAGGGCGCTGGTGCCGGCAAGGGCCGCCGACGCCGCATCGAGCGCCCGCTCGCAGGTCGCGCCGCGGCCGCCTTCGATCGCAAACACGGCCAGCAGCCCGTCGCCCATGAATTTCAGGATGTCGCCGTGGTGCGCGCTGATCGCGACGCCGACCACCTCGAACCAGCGATTGAGCAGGCCGACGATCTCGCCATGCTGCGCGCGGTCGGTCATGGCGGTGAAGCCGCGCAGGTCGCAGATCAGGATGGCCGCTTCGATGCGGGTGACATCGCCGCGCTCGATCTGGCCCGCATAGACCCGCTCGGCCGGCGCGCGGCCCAGATAGTGCGCCAGCAGGTCGAGCGCGATGTGCCGGAGCACCCATCGTTCCGCGATCGGCGACCACAAGCGGGCCGCCATCTGTAGCCGCTCGAGATCGAGATCGGAAAATCCGCCATCCCGCGTGCTGGCAAAGCTCAAGGTGGAGGTGCGCGTCGCGTCCTGGAACGGCAGCGGCATGACGAAATAGTCGGTCATGCCGAGCGCCTGGAACTCCCGGATGATCTCCATGTCCGGAGGCGGCTCCGGCCGGCGCCAGCGGAACGGCCGGTTGGTCGTATCGACGGTGTGGACGGGGCTCTTGAGGTAGTCCTCGCGCGTCATCATGCCGGCGCGCCCGATCTCGGTGCGTGTCAGCGCGCCGTCGCGCCAGATGAGCTGGGACCCGCTGAGCTCTGGATTGAGGACTTCAAGGCCCAGCGTACAGCGCCAGAGCGGACAGATCTCCGCCGCGACGCGGGTACAGAAGCCGGCAAACAGGTCCGGAAAGGCGAGGGCGCCGATGTTGTTCTGCTGGCGGCCCTGCGCATCCGTCCCGGTATCGCCCAGGGCATGGGTGGCGAGCCACGACGCCAGCCGGCCGTGGATCGCGTCGCTTCGATCGGAGTCAGGCATTGGCGGTCGACGTTGAAGTTCCTCATTCACGCTTCGTCGATCCTAGATCGAAAGGCGGCGATGGCAAGCCGCGCCGCGGGGCGGGCCAAGCCCGTCAGCGGCCGGTCATGGTTCGTATGCATCCTTGAGGCACATTCCGTCGCGCCGCAGTTGAAGTCGAATGGCGGTTCTTGAACCCAAAATCCTTGCGTGTTGGCTGGATCGGGAAAATCTGGTCTTATTCATGCTGACCGGGTGGGCGCGTGCCATCCAATGACCCAGCCCGGCGCGAGACCATGCGCCTTCTGATCGTCGAGGATGAACCCACCCTGGGAGAGCTGCTGCGGCGCAACCTGACCGCGCGCGGCTTTGCCGTCGACCTTGCGCAAAGCCGCGCCGACGCCGCGGCCTTCCTGGATGTGGAAAACTACGACGCGGTCCTGCTCGACCGGCGGCTGGGCGACGGCGACGGGCTGGCGCTGGTGAAGCAGATCCGCGGCAAGGGGTCGGAGGCGGGCATCCTGTTCCTGACCGCTCGCGATGCGCCGGTCGACCGGATCGAGGGGCTGGATGCCGGCGCGGACGACTACATCGTCAAGCCGTTCGATATGGACGAACTCAATGCGCGGCTGCGCGCCGTGCTGCGGCGGCCGGGCAAGCGGCTGGCCACCATCCTGGAAGCGGGCAACCTGTCGTTCGACGCCGCGCAGCGGCGGGCCACCGTGAGCGGCCACCCCATGGAGCTGCCGCGGCAGGAAGCGGCCCTGCTCGAGCTGCTGTTGCGCGGCCAGGGCGCCGTCGTGCGGCGCGAGGATATCCAGCGCTCGCTCTACGGCTTCGACGACGAGGTGACGCCCAACGCCGTCGACGCCGCCATCTCGCGCCTGCGCAAGCGATTGCGCACGGCGGGCGCCGGGGTCGAGATCGCGGTCCTGCGCGGCGTCGGATGCATGCTGGAGACGCGGTCATGAGCGCCGCGCCAGGTCTCGATCGCCGCGACCGGCTGGTCATCCTCGGCGTCGCGCTGATCGGCCTGGTCGCGCTGCTGACCGGCTGGTTGATGGCCGAATGGCGGGTGCGCGACGCGGTCCGCTCCTATGCCCTGTCGGTGGCGGAGCGCGTGACGCAGGCGGCTGCCGATATCCTGGATCCGAACGGCCCCGAGACCGTCTATGCCAATGATCGGGAGGCACACGCGGTCGCCTTGCAGTTGCTGCAGCGCACATCCGGCGTGCTGCGCATGGTGGCCTTCAACCGCAACAGCATCGTGTGGCTGGATTCAACCGGAGCCGCTGTCGGCCGCCACTACGACCAGGAGGACGTGGCCGAGGTGTTCGCCACCGGCGAGCCACTGGTGATGATGCACATGGCCGGCGGCGACTACCACGTGCTGGGGCTGGACGAAGGCGCGAGTGCGCTGGCGGAAAGCTATGTTCCGATCCGGCGCAACGGCGACATCGTTGGCGCGTTCGAGCTCTACATCGACGCCACGGACATCCTCGCGGCGGCAACCCGCATCGCGCGCATCGCCTATGCGGTGTTCGTGGTGACGATCCTGGTCGCGATGGCTGCGATCCTGCTCCTGGTGTGGCGCTCGCTGCATCGCCGCCGCCGCGATCTGCTGGCGATCGACGCTCTGCGCCGCAATGCCGAGGCGATCTCCGCCGAGCTGACGGCCGCCAACAAGCGTCAGGAACGCTTCAACGCCAACGCCGCCCATGAACTGCGCACGCCGCTCGCCATCCTGCGCGCCCGGCTCGACGCGATGAAGGAGGACGACGATCTCCGCGCCCTGCGGCGAGACGTGGACAGCATGATCCATCAGGTGGAATTGCTGCTTGAGCTGGCGCGGACCGAGACGATGACGATGGGCGCGGAGGCGCGGATCGACCTGGCGGAGCTGGCGCAGAACATGGCGGCACGGCTCTATCCTGTGGCGCGCCGCGCGGGCCGCGACATCGCGGTCGAATCGCCCTCGCGCAGCGTCGTGGTCACGGGCGATCCCGCGCTCATGGAAAGCGCGTTGCGCAACCTGCTGGAGAATGCCCTGAGGGCGTCGCCGCCCGGCGCCACG
>DASSBF010000211.1:0-10090 GCA_035699005.1 Dongiaceae bacterium | reverse complement strand
CTCGACCTCGCGGTCAAGCAGAAGATCGAGATCGCGCGCGCGCTCTATCGCAGACCGCGCATCCTGCTGCTGGACGAGCCGACTTCCTCCCTGACCGGTCGCGACGTGGATTGGCTAGGCGAGATGATCGCGCGCGAGAAGGCGAGGGGCGCCACCATCATCTTCATCTCGCACCGGCTGAAGGAGGTGCGCAGTTTCTGCGATTCGCTGTCGATCCTGCGCAACGGCCAGCACATCGCGACCGGCAAGGTCGCGGACTTCGATGACGAGGAGGTCATCCGCATGATCGTCGGCCGGTCGATCGGCCAGGCGTTCCCGGAGCGACCGGCACGCACGCACCAGGCCGGCGCCGAGGTTCTGCGGGTGGAGAATCTCGCGACCGACGGCAAGCTCGCCGATGCATCCTTCAGCCTGCACCGCGGCGAGATCCTGGGCGTCGCCGGCCTGCAGGGCATGGGGCAACTCGACCTGTTCGTCGCCTGCTTCGGCATGGCGGAGATCACCAGGGGGCGGGTGCTGGTCGACGGCAAGCCGGTCACGATCGGCAGCCCTGCCGATGCCGTGCGCGCCGACATCGGCATCAGCCTGGTGCCGGAGGACCGCAAGACCGAGGCCTTGTTCCTGAAGCTCCCCGGGACGGTGAACGCCTCCATGCCGGTGATCGGCCGCTTCGCGCGCTTCGGCCTGATCGATGCCAAGCGGGAGCAGCGCGAGGTCGCCGACATCTTCCGCCGGGTCGACATCGCGGACCGCGCGCTGTGGACGAGGGCCGGTGCGTTCTCCGGCGGCAACCAGCAGAAGATCGCGATCGCGAAATGGCTGCTGGCGCAAAGCCGGGTCCTGCTGCTCTACGATCCGACGCGCGGCATCGATGTCGGGACCAAGCACGAGCTTTATCGGCTGATGCGGCAGTATGTGGAAGCCGGCGGCGCGATCCTGCTCTATTCCACCGAGATTCCGGAGCTGGTCCATCTCGCCGACCGGGTCGTGGTGCTCTATCAGGGTCGCGTGACAAGCGAGATCGGGGCATCCGAACTCAACGAGGACAGGATCGTTCGTGCCGCCCTCGGCGGCGACGGGCTGGGCCGCGCCGCATGACCAGCGTCTCGGCCGGCGTTGGACCATTTGCGCGGCGCGGTTTGCGCCTCAATCGCTATCGCGGGCTGCTGGTCGCGCTGGCGGTCTTCATCGGGCTGCTGCTCATCAACGACCTGATGAGCCCCGGCCCGATGAGCTATTTCGAGTTCAGCTTCATGTCGACCGGCGGGGCGCCGCTCGCGATCGCGGCGGCTGGCCAGACGCTGGTGATCCTGACGGGTGGGTTCGACCTCTCGGCCGGAGCGGTCATCTCTTTGGTCAATGTCGTGCTCGCCACCAACATGCCCGACACGGCGGGGGGCATCCTGCTGTGGTCCTTGATCGGCATCGGCGTCGGCATGGCGACCGGCGCATTCAACGGCTTCTTCATCGCATTCTTCCGCCTCCAGCCGATCGTGGTCACGCTCGCGACCATGTTCATCGTGCAAGGCCTCACGCTGCTGGTTCTCGACAAGCCCGGCGGTATGGTGCCGGCCGGGCTCAGCGCCGCGCTGGTGCAGGACGCCATCCCGAACTTCCTGCCCATGCCGGTGGTGGTGCTCGCGGTCCTGATCCTGCTGTGGCTGTGGCTGAAGAACACGCGCTTCGGCACCGCGATCTACGCGATCGGCAGCGACATGGATTCGGCGCGGGCGCAGGGCATCTCGGTGCCCTCGGTCCAGTTCCTGGTCTACGTGCTGGCCGGCGGTTGCTATGGTTTCGCCGGCGTCTTCATATCCGCGCAGACCGGCGCCGGCGACCCGCTGGTCGGCAATTCGATGCTGCTGCAGATCTTCGGCGCGGTGGTGGTCGGCGGAACGCGTCTTGGCGGCGGGCGCGGCGGCTGCGTCGGGTCGATGGTCGGCGCCTATATCCTGATGATCGTCGTCAACATCCTGCTTGTGCTGAACGTCTCGGCCTACTACTCGACCATCACCGAAGGCTGCATCCTGATCCTTGCCGTGCTTGCCGGTGCGCTGACCCGCCGGTCGCAGGCGGCGCGCAGCCTGCGGGCACTGATCGTCCGCGTCAAGGCGCGCCATCGGGGCACCTTGCCGGGCCAGGGCAGGCGGTCCGTGCAGCGCCTCATGTTGCCGGGCGTCGGCGCGGCTGATCGGCCGGTCCAGCTACCGTCCTTCTTCACGCGCCATGCGGAGGCGATCCGCTATGCGCTGCCGGCCTACATCTGCTTCCTGGCCGTGCTCGTCATCACGGAGCTGGCGATCGGGCGCGCGCTGCTGAACGGTGGCTACTACAACTCGGTGCTGGTGCTTTCCTCGTTCCTGCTGATCCTGGCGCTGGGACAGGGGACCGTGATCCTGACCGGCGGGCTCGACCTCTCCGTGCCATGGACCATCGCGCTCTGCGGCATCCTCCTCGCCGGAACGGTCAACGGGCACGACGGGCCGCTGCTCTACGCGCTGCCGATGGTGCTCGCGGTCGGTTGCGCGGTCGGGCTGGTGAACGGCTTCGGCATCGCCATGCTCGGCATCTCGCCCATCGTGATGACCCTTGCCATGAACGGCATCCTCCAGGGCGTGGCGCTGCTCTACTCGCAAGGCACGCCGGCCGGCTTCTCCGCACCCTTGATGCGCTGGTTCATGACCTCGAAGAGCGGATGGGTGACTCCGGTCGTCGTATTCATCGTGCTGTTCGTGATCGCCGCCGTGATCCTGCATCGGCGCACTGCCTTCGGCCGGCGCGTCTATGCGCTGGGCAACGGCGAGCGTGTGGCGGCGCTGTCCGGCATCGCGGTCAACCGGACCATCCTGCTGGTCTACATGCTGTCGGGATTCTGTTCGGCCCTGGTCGGCGCCATGCTGACCGGCTTCTCCGGCCAGGCCAGCCTCGGCATGGGCGATGAATACCTGCTGCCCTCGATCGCGGTCGTGGTGGTGGGCGGCACCCTCATCACCGGCGGTCGCGGCACCTATCTCGGCATGGTGGGCGGCGTCCTGCTGCTGACGGCCCTGCAGACCCTGCTCGCAGGAACCACGCTGCCCTATGCCACTCGCGTCATCATCTTCGGCCTGGTCGTGCTGGCGGCGGTGGTGGCGCTGCGCGAGCGGAACAACTAGGAGGAAAAGAAATGGCAACGCCGATCGGCCGCAAGATCGTGGAAGGGCTGAAGCCGGGCCTGCGGGTATTCGTCTCGGCCGGCGCGTCCGGCATCGGCCGGGCGATTGCCGACATGCTGATCCTGCACGGTGCCAGGGTCCATATCTGCGATGTGTCGCAGGATTTCCTGGACGGCTTCAAGAAAAAGCACCCGCAGCACGGCGCGACCCTCGCCGATGTCTCGATCGAGGCCGACGTGGCGCGCGTGTTCGGCGAGATCGCGGCCTCCCTCGGCGGACTCGATGCACTCATCAACAATGCCGGCATTGCCGGCCCGACCGGCGCAGTCGAGGAGATCGCGACGGAGGATTGGCGGCGCTGCATCGACATCTGCCTGACTGGGCAGTTCCTGTGCGCGCATCATGCCGTGCCGATGATCAAGCAGGCGGGCGGCGGCGCGATCGTGAACATGTCGTCGGCGGCCGGACGGCACGGATACGCCTTCCGCACGCCGTATTCCGCAGCGAAGTTCGGGGTCGTCGGATTCACCCAGAGCCTCGCCAAGGAGCTGGGGCCGCACAACATCCGCGTCAATGCGATCCTGCCCGGCATCGTCGAGGGGCCGCGCATCGAATCCGTCATCCGGGCCCGCGCCGGCCAAGTCGGAATTTCTTATGGCGACATGGAGAAGCAGTACCTCGAGAAGGTCTCGCTGCGGCGGATGGTGAGCCCGCACGACGTCGCTGCGATGGTGCTATTCCTGCTCTCGCCGATGGGCGACAATCTGTCCGGCCAGTCGCTCGGGGTCGACGGCAACGTGGAGACGCTGTAGGAGCAACAGAGATGGCAGTCATCGCGGTTGTGGGAGCCGGGCTGATCGGGCGGGCCTGGGCCATCGCCTTCGCCCGCGGCGGACATCAGGTGCGGATCTATGACCAGGCCGCCGGTGCCGCCGAGAGGGCGGCGCAGTTCGCGGCGGCCGCGCTTCCGGCACTCGCCGCGGAAGATCTGCTCGACGGCCACAAGCCGTCGGAAGTCGCCGGCCGGCTCACCGCAGTGGACAGCCTGGCTACCGCCTTGTCCGGTGCTGCGCACGTGCAGGAGAACACGCCGGAAGACCTCGATACCAAGAAGCGGGTATTTGCGGAGCTGGATCGGACTGCCGCGCCGGACGCCGTGCTGGCCAGCTCCACTTCCGCGCTGCTGCCGTCGCGCTTCACGGAGAGCTTGGCTGGCCGCCGGCGCTGCCTGGTCGTGCATCCGATCAATCCGCCCTATCTCATCCCCGCGGTCGAGATCGTGCCGGCCCCCTGGACCGACCCTGCCGTGGTCGAGCGCACGCGCACGCTGATGATCGCCGCCGGCCAGTCGCCGATCGTGATGAGGCGTGAGCTGGACGGCTTCGTCATGAACCGGCTGCAAGGCGCGCTTCTGGAGGAGGCGTTCCGGCTGGTCGCCGACGGCTACGCCTCGGTTGAGGATGTCGACATCGGCCTGCGCGAAGGGCTGGCGCTGCGCTGGTCCTTCATGGGACCGTTCGAGACCATCGACCTCAACGCGCCGGCCGGCGTGCGGGACTACGTGACCCGCTACCAGCAGATCTATTCCCGCCTGTTCCCGTCCATGCAGCGGCGCGTGGACTGGGCGGGCGCGGTGATCGAGACAGTGGAGCGCGACCGGCGTGCCCGCGTCCCAGAGGCCGAGCTGCAGCGCCGGCAGATGTGGCGCGACCGCCGGCTGATGGCGCTCGCCGCGCACAAGCGCAAGGCGGCGCGGGAAATCGGTTCATAGAAAGAGAATTGCCATGGCCCAGAAACGCAAAGTCATCATCACCTGCGCCGTCACCGGCTCCATCCACACGCCGTCGATGTCGCCCCACCTGCCGGTGACCTCGGAGGAGATCGCCGACGCCGCGATCGGCGCGGCCGAGGCCGGCGCCGCGATCGTGCATCTGCACGCGCGCAACCCGCAAGATGGCAGGCCGGACCAGAGCCCGCAGGCCTTCGAGCCGTTCCTCAAGGTCATCAAGCAGCGCTCCGCCTGCGTGGTGAACATCACCACCGGAGGCGGGCAGGGCATGACCCTGGAGCAGCGCCTCGCGCCGGCCGCGAAATTCAAGCCGGAGGTCGCCTCGCTCAACATGGGCTCGATGAATTTCGGCCTCTATCCCATGCTGAACCGCTTCAAGGAGTTCAACCATGCTTGGGAGCGCGCGCACCTGGAAGGCTCGCGCGACGCGGTGTTCCGCAACACCTTCAAGGACATCGAATACGTGCTGACGACCCTGGGCAATGCGGGCACGCGGTTCGAGTTCGAGTGCTACGACACTTCGCATCTCTACAATCTGCATCACTTCCTGGGGCGCGGCCTGGTGAAGGCGCCGCTGTTCGTGCAGACCGTCTTCGGGATTCTCGGCGGCATCGGCTCGCATCCCGAGGATGTGATGCACATGAAGCGCACGGCCGACCGCCTGTTCGGTGATCAGTATCACTGGTCGGTGCTGGGCGCCGGGCGCAGCCAGCTTCAGATCGCCGCGATCTCGGCCGCGATGGGCGGCAATGTGCGCGTCGGCCTGGAGGACTCGCTTTGGGGCGGGCCGGGCAGGCTGGCCGCTTCGAACGCCGAGCAGGTGCGGCTTGCGCGCCAGATCATCGAAGGGCTGAGCCTGGAGATCGCGAGCCCGGACGAGGCGCGCGAAATCCTGAGCCTCAAGGGCGCGGACAAGGTCGATTTCTAGGCAGGAGATGCGTCATGCTGCGGATCGAGGTCTTCAGCGAGCAGAGAGACGCCCTGGGCGAAGGCCCGCTTTGGGACGTCAAGGAGCAGCGGCTCTACTGGATCGACTCGTACGGCGCGGCGGTCCATCGCGCCGACCTCAAGGGCGGCGACCGCAAGACCTGGAAAGTGCCCGAGCCGATCGGCTCCCTGGCGCTGCGGGAGACGGGCGGCGCGGTCCTTTCGCTGCGCAGCGGCTTCCACTTCCTTGATTTCGAAAGCGGGGCGGTCACGCGCATCAAGGAGACCCAGCCGGGCGAGCTGCAGCCGCGCCTGAACGACGGCAAGGTGGACCGGCAGGGACGCTTCGTCGCCGGCTCCATGGACTACGCCGAGGCCGACCCGGTCGGAAAGCTGTTCCGCCTCGACCCCGATCTCACCGTCACCATGCTGGACGAAGGCATCATCTGTTCGAACGGCCCGTGCTGGAGCCCGGACGGCAGGACCTTCTATTTCGCCGACAGCTACAAGCGCGCGATCTTCGCCTACGACTACGACACTGAAACCGGCAACGTGAAATCCAAGCGCCTGTTCGGATCATTCGAAAGCCTGCAAGGCTATCCCGACGGCGCGACGGTGGACGAGGAAGGCTATGTGTGGAGCGTCGAGGTCTATGCCGGCCGGCTGGTGCGCTTCAATCCGGAGGGGGTGATCGACCGGCTGGTCGGGCTGCCGGTATTCTCCACCACCAGCATCATGTTCGGCGGGCCCAATCTCGATATCGCGTTCGTGACCTCGATGGCGCGCCCGTTCAAGGGTGGCTATCCGCGGGAGCGCGAGGCTGGCATGGTGTTCGCCGTCCATGGGCTCGGCGTGCGCGGGCTGCCGGAACCACGCTTCAAGGGATGACAGGGGAGGAAGCAGATGCGGATCGAAGTTCTGGTCGACGTGAAGACGATCCTGGGCGAAGGCCCGCTGTGGGACGTGGAGCAGCAGCGGCTCTATTGGATCGACAGTTTCGGCGCCAACGTCTTCCGCTGCACCGCCGACGGCCGCGAGCTGCGCGCCTGGGATCTGCCTGGAAAGATCGGTTCCATGGCGCTGCGCAAGGACGGCAACGGCGCGATCTGCTCGCTGCAGAACGGATTCCATGCGCTCGACTTCAAGACCGGCGAATGCGCGCTGATCCACAATCCGCTGGGCGATAATCCGGCCATCCGCCTCAATGACGGCAAGGTCGACCGGCGCGGCCGGTTCGTCTCCGGATCGATGGACACGATGGAGGCGGGGCCGAACGGCGCGCTCTACCGCCTCGATCCCGATTTCAAGGTGACGCAGCTCGACAGCGGCATCATCGTCTCCAACGGCCCATGCTGGAGCCCGGACGACAGGATCTTCTACTTCGCGGATTCCTGGTCGGGCGAGATCTGGGCCTACGACTACGACATCGAGAACGGCACCGTCTCGAACCGCCGCACCTTCGCCAAGCTCGACACCAGCCGCGGCGGCGCGGCCGACGGCTCGACCGTCGATTCCGAGGGCTGCCTGTGGAACGCCCAGGTCTATGACGCGATGCTGGTCCGCTACCGGCCGGACGGCTCGGTCGACCGCGTGATCGAGATGCCGGTCAGGAAGGTGACCAGCGTGATGTTCGGCGGCCCTGATCTCGACATCCTCTACGTGACCTCCATGGCCAAGCCGCCGTTGCCGCGTTTCCCGGGTGATGGGGTGCTGCGCGGCTCGCTGTTCGCAATCCATGGCCTTGGCATCCGCGGCGTGCCCGAGCCGAGGTTCGGCGCGTAGCGCAGGGCAGCTGACGGAGATGCAAGCACTTCCGGTCCATGTTGGGCATTGAGCGCCCGAATTGGGCCTGGCATGCCGATTCGGCCGCGCGAGCATTCGCGCTTGGCTCGGACGCAGGGGCAGGGGCGCCGCCGAGGCCCGGCAGCGCGGCCCCGTCATTTTTGAAATCCGTTTGACATATTCCTCGCAGCAGGATTAGCGTGCTCGCAGACAGGCTGGGCGGTGCGGGCATGGCCCTGAAGGGAACCAACCAGGGATTCGGGCGCCCCTACAATCGGCGGCTCGTGCTCGAAACGATCCGGCTGCACGCACCGGTCGCGCGCAGCGCGATCGCAAAGCGGGTCGGGCTGACCGTCCAGACCGTCTCCACCATCATCCGCGAACTGCAACTGCAGGGCTTCGTTCGGGGCGCGCGCGTGCTGCCCAGAGGCCGCGGCCTGCCGCCGACCTTTCTCACCATCAATCCCGAGGGCGGGTTCGCGATCGGCATCCATGTCACGCCGGTCAGCCTCAAGGCGGCGCTGATCAATCTGGCGGGCGAGGTGATCGGCGCGCGCGAGCGGCCGCTGCCGCAGATGCGTCCCGACATCGCCTTCCGGGAGATCGGCAAGCTGGTTGTTGCCCTGCGCAGGGTGCGGCCGGATGGCCGCATGCTCGGCATCGGGCTTGCCATGCCGGGCCCGTTCGACGTGGAATCGATGAGCTTCATCGGTCCGACCACCTTGGAGGGCTGGAAAGGCATCCCGGTGCGGGACCGCCTCGTCAAACTGACCGGCCTTCCCGCTTTCATCGAGGTCGATGTGGCGGCGGCGGCGCTGGGCGAACGGCTCTATGGCGCGGGGCGGGATTTGCGCGAGTTCTATTATCTCTATTTCGGCGTCGGTCTCGGCGGATGCCTGGTGCACGAGGGATCACCCCTCCGCGGCGCCTTCGGCAACGCCGGCGAGATCGGACACCTGCCGCTGGTTCCGGGCGGGGAGCCGTGCCCATGCGGCAACCGAGGCTGTCTCGAGCGCTACCTTTCGCTCGAGGCGCTGCAACGCCGGTCCGCCGGCATCGGGCTCGATGGCTGGATCGCGGAAGCCGGGCCGCTGCTGCGCGCGGCCATCGCGACGATCGAGAATCTGTATGATCCGGAGACGATCGTCATCGGCGGCCTGGCGGAGGAGGCATTGCTGAGCCGCCTGCTGGCCGCGGCGGAGCCGCTGGCGCATTCCGTCGCCGAGCGGGATGGCCGCGCGACGCCGCGCATCACCCGCTCGGCCGGCGGCTCCGATGCGGTCCTGCGCGGTGCTGCCGCGCTGGCAATCGCCGGCGTGTTGTCGCCGCGCTTCGGCTCGCTGTTTGCGCAGGAAGAGGAGGGCGGTTCCCAGGATTCCGCCGCCCGCCGCGGCAATCGGACGGAGGCGGCATGATGACGGAGGCGCCCCTGCTCCGGCTGGAGGAGATTACCAAGAATTTCGGCGCCATCCAGGCGCTCCGGGGCATCAGCTTCGAGATCGCGCGCGGCGAAGTGGTGGCGCTGCTCGGCGACAATGGTGCGGGCAAATCGACCCTGGTCAAGATCATCTCGGGCGGATTGCAGCAGAGTTCCGGGCGCGTGGTGTTCGAGGGCGAGGAGCGGAAATTCGCTTCGCCCGCCGAGGCCAAGGCGGCCGGCATCGAGACCGTCTACCAGGACCTGTCGCTCTGCACCAATGTCGACGTGGTCGCGAATTTCTTCATGGGGCGCGAGATCGTCAAGCGCCGCTTCGGCATCCCGATCCTGCAGGAAGCCGAGATGGAAGCGGCGGTCGCCAAGGCGATGGCCAATGCCGGCACCTGGATCCCGTCGCTGCGGACCAATGTGGAGCATCTGTCGGGCGGGCAGCGGCAGGCGATCGAGCTCAACCGCTTTGTCCATTGGGGCGGCAAGCTGGTGCTGCTCGACGAGCCGTTCGCGGCCCTTGGCGTCGAGCAGACGCGCCGCGGCCTCGAGATGATCAAGCGCATCGCGGCCCAGGGCATCGGCGTGGTCGTCATCACCCACATCATGGCCCAGGCGTTCCAGGTCGCGGACCGGATCGTGGTCATCCGCCAGGGGCGGGTGGCGGGCGATGCGAAGCGGAGCGCAACCAGTCCCGACGAAATCGTGCAGATGATTACCGGCGAGGCGATCGAGCGCCAAGCCCAACAAGCGTAGCTTCCGCGTCGAGCGGCCGGGAGCACGCAAACCTGGAGAGGCAGAGGAGAAGCAACATGAAACGTCTATTGAGTGGCGTGATCGGTGCCCTGGCGATCCTGGCGGTCGCGGCAAGCGCGCCGGCCTGGGCGGAATCCAAGGGCAAGATCTACTACATGGTCCCGACCTTGCTGGACGAATTCCAGACCGAATCGGTGAAGGCGATCGAGATGTTCCTCAAGGACGTCGGCTATGAGCCGGTGACGCTCAATGCCG
>DASSBF010000210.1:0-3659 GCA_035699005.1 Dongiaceae bacterium | reverse complement strand
GATGGGTCTCCTCTGCATCACCGGCATGACGGGCCACTACCTGGTGATCCGCGCCTATGAGCTGCTCGACGCCTCGGCGGTGCAGCCGATCAGCTATCTCGGCCTGGTCTATGCCTCGCTGTTCGGAGTCCTGCTCTACGGCGAGACGCTGACCTGGAACCTCGTTGCCGGCTCCGCGATCGTGGTCGGCGCCGGCATCTTCACCTTCTGGCGGGAGTACGCGCTCCGCCATCAGGTTCCCGCCCAGGCCGCGCGGACGGCCCAGTAGGCCCGCCGAAGCGGGAAACGGCAAGGACGTGCAGAACCTCGCGCCGCCATAGTAAGCCATACGGATAACTGTTATTGACAGCTCCCCGGCGCGCGCCTATAGTTAGCCGAATGGATAACTTATCATCGCATCTCGACCAGGTGTTCGGCGCTCTTGGGGACCCGACCAGGAGAGCGATCCTTGCGCGGCTGGGCGAGGGGGAGGCGTCGGTCGGGGAACTCGCCCGGCCATTCGCCATGGCGCTGCCCAGCCTGATGAAGCACATCCGGGTGCTCGAGGCCGGCGGCCTCGTGGAGTCCCGGAAGAGCGGGCGTGTCCGTACCTGCCGGTTGAAACCAGCCGCCATGACCCGCGCCGAACGTTGGCTGGCCGGGCAGCGCGCGGTTTGGGAGGCCCGCCTCGATCGGCTCGAAGCCTATGTGAACAAGATCGAGAAGAAGCCGCGGAAGAGAGCTCGAGATGGCTGACCCGCCCAGACGGCGGATGCCGTTCGCGGCCGCGAAGCTCTCCACGAGCTCGCAAGCATCCTCGACGCGACCGTCGCATACCCATCCCAATCAAAGGATCTGATCATGACCTCGTCCACCAACCCCGCGCTTGACCAATGGGCGCTCGATCGCGAAATCGTCCTCTCACGGGTCATAAGAGCACGCCGCGATGTCGTGTTTTCGGCGTGGGCCGACGCAAGACATCTGCCAAACTGGTTCGGGCCGGCCGGTTTCGAAATCGAGACAAAGGAGATCGACATCCGCGTTGTCGGGCTGTGGCGCTTCGACATGATCGCGCCCGATGGCCGGCGCTATACCAACCGCATGCAATTCCGCCGCATCGAGCCACCGGCCCTGATCGAGTTCGATCACGGGGCGGCGGATGACCCTGATGATCCGGGGCGGTTCCGGACGACGGTCACGTTCGACGAGCAGAGCGACGGCAAGACCGTGATCACCCTGCGCCAGCTGCATCCAACCAAGGCCCAGCGCGATGCGGGCATCGGCTTTGGCGCGGTCGAATACGGCTACCAGACGCTCGAAAAGCTCGCGCGCCATGTCGAGTCGTTGCGTGCATGAAGCGTCCGCCGCGGGATCGGTACCGGCAGCAGCTCGAACAAAGCAGGAAGCGGTCGAGTTGCAATACGCGCCGCGCGCGAGGCTGCCGCGCATGCACACGAGACCCGTCGCAGGTCAGGTCCTGCCGCCAGCCGCCGGTTCTCGATCGCCTTCGGCAATCCATGTGTCGAGCAGGGTATAAGTGACGGCCAACAACGTCGGACCAAGAAAGAGACCGATCAGGCCGAAAGCCACCAAGCCGCCGATCACGCCGGAGATGATCAGCAGCAGGGGCAAGTCGACGCCCCTGCGAATGAGCACCGGCCGAAGGAAATTGTCGATACCGATGGCAACAACGCTCAAGACCAGCAGCACGGTCGCGGCAGCCACGGTTCCGCTCGAATACATCCAGATGATCGCAGGAACCAGGATCAGCGCAGGACCTAGCTGGGCGATGCACAACATGAACAGCACGGCCGACAGGATCGAGGCGTAAGGAACGCCCGTGACGATGAGCGCTCCAGCGCCGATCGCCGACTGGATGAAGGCAGTCACCACAACGCCGAGAGCCACACCGCGGATCGCCTGCCCCGCCAGGACGACCGCTTGGCGCCCGCGGTCACCAGCCAAGCGTGCCCCGAACCGCGCGGCATAGGCTGCCGCTCGCTCGCCGCTGGCATAGAGGATAGCCGAGACGGCGACCGTCAGCAGGAACTGCATCAGCACCAGGCCAAAGCTGCCTACGGCACCGATGAACCAATCGCTCAGCCTGCCGGCATACGGGCGGACTTTCCGCAGCAGCTCCGGCGCATCGCTGTCGGCGATACCCGTCCACGCCTCGGTGAGCCTGCGGCCCACCAACGGAATATCATTCAACCAGGACGGCGGCGGTGGGATTTGCAACGTGGCGATCGTATCGGTCCAGCCCAGGAGCTGGCCCGAATGCCTGACGATCGTGCCGATGGCCAGCCAGAACGGCACGACGAACACCAAGAGCAGGAAGATCGTCATGATCGTGACGGCAAAGGCTCTGCGGCCCCACAGCTTGTCCTGCAGGCTTCGCATGATCGGCCAGGTGGCGATCACCAAAGTCGTCGCCCAGATGATGGCAGGCAGGAACGGCTTGAGGATCCAGAGGCTGGTCCCGATCAGGCCGACAATAACCAGGACGCCAAGGGTTCGCTGTGCAAGATCGTGACGCCCGGTCCGTGGCTGCATGGCTCCCCCAATGCCGCCGAGCCGTCCCTGCCGCCCGAGAAGCACGTTCCGACGGACTTTGGGGCGGGCTGGATCGCCAAGCGTCTCGCACCTGCGCAGGGTGGCGGCTATGCCCCTAGAATCGCTATTGGACCATGGTCCAATAGCCTTCCGGCTTCAACGCGCAATTCTTGGAAAGGAGCGTCTGTTCCCCAACGCCCGGGCCGTGATCCGAGGCTACGAGGAACGGTTTCTCACGGCCGGCGAACGAGGACGTGCTGGCCAGCAGGCCCGTGAACAAGGCTGTGGGGGAATGTCAAGAACAGCGGACCTAAATTGCTGGAGGCAGCGCAATGAATGATCAAGGCCACTCCCTCGAACGTCGCAGGCTAACGCGTTGGCTGGGAGCCGCCGCGCTGGTCCTTCCGGCCGCGCTCGCAGCTTGTGCAAGCTCCAACGCATCGAGACAGTATGAGCGGACCCCGAGCCACATTACGGGAAGTGACCATCGCGACGGGGAGCCCATCAATATCGTCGGGATCAGGTATAGATTTTGACGGCACCTGTCACCGCGCCGCGCTCCGCCCGAACAAAAGCCCCGCCACCGGCGGCGGGGCTCAATTCCGGCAAGTGGCAGTCGCCACCAGCTCCGATCGCCTGCGCAGCGGCGCCGTCTGCCGACGAAGAAGCTGCTGGGCGCGCAGGATGTCCGCTTTGTGCCACGGAAGCAGGCAATTTCCATTGGCTGATGGCATGTCCGCCGTGCCTCCCGGATCAGGCGTCGCCAGCTATCGCCCGTAGAGATACTCCGGCAGCCACAGCGTTATGCCGGGCCAGATATACATGACGACCATGCACAGGATGACGATCAGCATGTAGGGCATCAATACTATTCAATTGCCGTCCGGGAAACTGCCAGTGGTGCAAAGTGCCCCAATAAGTCCAGGATGGCGCGGCGCGAACTGAACCAACCGGGGCATTGGTTGGAAAAGCAGCGTTTCCGGCGGGGGCCATTCTGTGCCGGCGCCCATGACTCGCACATGAACAGTGGGTGGGCTGGTTCCGGCCGAATGGCCCGTCCGCCCAGGAACTCACCGACCGGGCCGAGCCAAACCGATATTTGGCCCCCGAACCGGCGCGGGCCGGGC
>DASSBF010000209.1:0-5706 GCA_035699005.1 Dongiaceae bacterium | reverse complement strand
AGCAAGGGTCGTCAGCACCACGTCCGACATGGAAAAGACGAGGGAGCCGGCGATGCAGTTGGGCACGATGTGGCGGAAGAGGATGCGGAAGTTGCTGAAGCCGAGGGAGCGCGCCGCCACCACGAAGTCGCTGGTCTTCAGCACCAGCACCTGCGCGCGCACGAGGCGCGCATAGGAGACCCAGCCGACCAGCGCCAGGCCGACGTAGAAGCTGGTGAGCCCCGACCCCAGGATGGTGATGATCGCCATCAGCAGCACCAGGAACGGGAAGGCGATGACCACATCGACCAGGCGCATCAGCGCGGCGTCCACCCAGCGGCCGGAATAGCCGGCGATCGATCCGAGCGTGGTGCCGATCAGGAACGGGAACAGCACGCCGAGGACGCCCATCTTCAAGTCGACCCGGGCGCTGTAGATGACGCGCGAGAGGATGTCGCGCCCGAAATTGTCGGTGCCGAACCAATGGGTAAGGCTCGGTCCCTGCAGCCTGGCCGGGACGTCCTGGGCGATCGGATCATAGGGCGCCAGCAACGGCGCGAAGAGCGCGACCAGCACCCAGAACGCCACGATCGCCGCGCCGAGGCGCAGGTTGGAATTGGCGCCTCGCAGGCCGACGCTTGCGACGCCGCGCTCCAGCCAGTTGCCGCGGGAAAGCGTTGCGTCGCTCACAGCTTCTCCCCTCTCATAATTTCACCCGGGGGTCGGCGGCGACGGTCAACAGGTCAGCGATGAAATTCACCGCGACTGTGGCGCAGGCGAAGAACAGCGTCACGCCCTGCACCACCATGTAGTCGCGGCTGAAAATGGCGCGCACCAGCAACTGGCCCATGCCCGGCAGGGAGAACACGGTCTCCACCACCACGGTGCCGCCGATCAGCCAGCCGATATTGACGGCCAGAAGGTTGATGGCGGGGATGAGCGAGTTCGGCAGGACATGGCGCAGGAATACCCAGCTTTCCGGCAGTCCCTTGGCGCGGGCGGCCGTCGCGTGATCGGAATCGAGTTCCGCGATCATGCTGGCGCGCAGGTTGCGGGTGACCACCGCCGACAGCGCCAGAGCGACGGTGAGGCAGGGCAGCACCAGATGGTGTAGCCGCTCCAGGACGGTGTCGCCATAGCCGGATACCGGGAAGATGCCGAGCTTCGCGCTGAACACGATGATCAGCATGATGCCGAGCCAGAACGCCGGAATCCCGAGGCCGATGGTGGTGAAACCTCGGATCGCATGATCGGATTTGGTGCCGCGCCTGAGCGCGGCGAGGCTGGCGAGCGGCACGGCGATGGCGAGAGTCAACAGCACGCTGCCCAGCACCAGGAACAGGGTCGGCGCGATGCGCTCCAGGATCAGCGGCAATACGGGGATTTTGAAGGTGATGGACTGGCCCATCTCCCCGGCGCCGAGATTCTTCAGATAGAGGAGATATTGGGTCAGCAGCGGCTGATCGAGGCCATAGAGCGCGCGAATGCGCTCGACCGCCTCGGGCGTGGCCTTGGTCCCGAGCAATACGCGCACCGGATCGCCCGGGATCGACTTCACCATGAAGAAGGACAGCACGCTGATCCCGAACAGGACCGGGATCAGCTGGAACGGTCGATAGAGCACGAAGCGATAGCGATGCATCGGTCAGTAGTGCCCCAGTACGTTCGTTGTTGGTGCGTTGAAACGCTTTGAGCGCATTTGCACGAAACAGGCGCGATGAGCTCCTTCCCCCCTCGTGGGGGAAGGTCGGGATGGGGGGTGGTGCAGCGCTGCACTCTCGCCGATTGCGCTCTGTCGAGCGCGCGCGGCTATCGCCGCGCTGCCCCCCATCCAGCTCCGGCTAAATTCGCTGTGCTCGCTAAGCCTCCGCAACCTTCCCCCATAGTGGGGGAAGGGTTTCGTTGCGGGGGTTATGGGCATGATCCACTACCCCCGATGCCGGCCGAGAAAATCGAGCAGCGCGGGATAGTAGGCCTGCGGCTCTTCGTAGAACGGCATGTGCGAGGCGTTCGGGAAGACCTTGATCTCGGCATTCGGCAGATGCTGCTTCATCCGCAGTGCGCAGGCGGGCGTCAATTCGTCATGCTGGCCGCAAGTGACAAGCACCGGCACGGTGATGCGGTGCAGGTCCGGCACGCGGTTCCAGTCCTTGAGGTTGCCGGTGTAGAGGAACTCGTTCGGACCCTGGATGGTCACGTAGGGACCCTGGTTCCAGTCGTCGAGCGAGCGCTTGACGGGGGCTGGCCATTCCTCCAGCCGGCAGACATGGCGGTAGTTCAGCAGCGTGATGGCCGCCATGTATTCCGGATGGTTGATGGTGCCCTGCGCCTCGTGCCGATGCATCATCGCGATGGTCTCGGACCCGAGTGCGCCGCGCAGCCGTTGCAGTTCGCTGACCAGGTGCGGCATGTCCGCGACCGTGTCCTCGAGCAGCAGCGTCTTCAGCTTGTCGCCGTGCGAGATCGCATATTCGATCGCGAGCCAGCCGCCCCAGGAATGGCCGAGCAGATGCACCTTGCCGAGGTCGAGCGCGGTGCGGATTGTCTCCACCTCGGCGACATAGCGGGTGATGGTCCAGAGCGATTCGTCGGTCGGCCGGTCCGACTTGCCGGTACCCAGCTGGTCGAAGGTGACGACGCGGAAGCCGTGATCGGCGAGAAAGGAATGCGCCTCGCGCAGATAGTCGCACGGCAGGCCGGGCCCGCCGTTCAACAGGAGTACCACGTCGCGGCCGGTCCCGAAGCTGTAGGTTGCGACCCGGTACTTGCCGACCGCGACCTCGCGGGTCTGGTCCGGCGCACGCTCCGCCCACATGCCGCCCCCTGTCTGGCGCCGACTCCCGGACACCCGCGAGCGGCTCCGCTTGGGTATTGTTATTCAATACTCATTATTGCACGATGCTACAGGATCGAATTGGGCCTGACAATCGCGACGGTCGCTGCGGGAGAGCGTGAAGGCATGGGAACGGCACGGAGCCGGGTTGTACCGATACAGTTGACGGACTCGGCGGAGCCGGATGCAAACAAGGCGGGAAAATCGGCGCAGCGCGGGAATCCGCTGTTCGTCGGCTCGCTGGAAAAAGGGCTGCGGGTCCTCGGCGCCTTCCTGGCCGGGGAGGAGCACCTGGGCCTCAACGACATCTGCCGTCTCACCAAACTCGACAAGAGTGCCGCCCAGCGCTTCGCCCACACGCTGATGGTGCTTGGCTACCTGGAGAAGGACCCGCGGACGCGGCGCTATCAACCGTCGGTCCGCATGCTGGATTGGTCGGTCGCCTACATGCGCTCCGACCCGCTGATCCAGATCGCCGGGCCGCACCTCGTCAACCTGCACGACGAGACGCGCCAGGCGGTCAACCTCAGCCGCCTGGTCGGGACCGACGTCAGCTATGTGATCCGCATTCCGGCGCGCCGGGCGCGCCTCTTGAGCCCGATCGTCGGCGAGCGCGCGCCGGCCTTCTGCACGGCGAGCGGGCGCGCGATCCTGTCCGGGCGGCCCGATGACGAGGTGGCCGTGATCCTGGACCGCTCGCATCGGGTGCCGTTCACCGAGCGCACGATCTGCGACCGCGCCAAGATTCTCGCTCGCATCGCGGCGGCCAGGAAGGTCGGCTACACGATTGCCGAGGAAGAGTGCCTGCCCGGGGAGTTGACGATTGCTGCGCCGATCCTCAATGCGGAGGGTCGCTCGGTCGCGGGGCTCAACATGTCGATGACGACGCGGGACTGGACGCCGGATCGCATGCGTGCCGAGCTCGCCCCGGCACTGCTGCGCACCGTGGCTGCGCTATCGACCCTGCAAGGTCACCGCGCCCCGCGCCCCAATCATCGCCTGGCTTCCCTGCTCTAACCCCACGGACCGCTGCCGGTCGAATCCGGGATGATGGAGCGGCGCACGGATGCCTGCGGGGCCGCTGCGGGCGCCGCCTTGCCTTCCATCGTCAACAGGCGGTCGATGCGCTCCTGCGTGCTGGGATGGGTGGAGAACAGGCTGTCGGCGCCGCGGCCGTGCAGCGGGTTGATGATGAAGAGGTGCGCGGTGGCGGGATTCGCCTCGGCGCTCTCGTTGGGAATCTGCGCCGCCCCGTTGGATATCTTGGCGAGCGCGGAGGCGAGCGAGCGCGGCCGGCCGCTGATCGCGGCGCCGATCCGGTCGGCCTCGTATTCGCGCGAGCGCGAGATCGCGAACTGCACCAGCATGGCGGCGATGGGCGCCAGCAGCATCACCAGCAGCGCGCCGATTCCGCCGAGCGGGGAATCGCGGTCGCGGCTGCCGCCGAAGAAGAACGCGAAATTCGCCAGCATGCCGATGGCGCCGGCCAGCACCGCGGTGATGGTCATGGTGAGGGAATCGCGGTTCTTCACGTGCGCCAGCTCGTGCGCCATCACGCCCGCGATCTCGTCGCGGTTCAGCATCTTGAGCAGGCCGGTGGTCGCGGCCACGGCGGCATGCTCCGGGTCCCGGCCGGTGGCGAAGGCATTCGGCTGCGGATTCTCGATCAGGTAGACCCTGGGCTTGGGCAGGCCGGCGCGCTCCGCCAGCTCGCTGACCAGGCGATGGAACTCGGGCGCGGTGGTCTCGTCCACCGGCTCGGCGCCATACATGCGCAGCACCAGCTTGTCCGCGTTCCAATAGGCGAACAGGTTCATGGCGCAGGCGATGAGGAACGCGATCACCATGCCCTGCTGCCCGCCGATCAGGAAGCCTGCCGCCAGGAACAGCCCCGTCATGGCCGCCAGCAGCAAGCCTGTCCGGATATAGCCCATGATTCCGGCCCCTCCCGAGGCCCCACATTTCGTCCGGTTATGAGATGGTCCTTCAACGGCGCGAATCAAGGCGACGGCTTTGCCGGGGAAGGCCGCGAGGTATATCATCGAGACATGGCTAGGCCCGATTCCACCGACGAAAACGCATCCGGTCCGGTTGCGAATCCGCTACGCCGGACCGACGCTCAGCCCGATCAGGATGCCGCCCGGTTGTCGAAGCGCCCGCGCGAGATCGGCGGGCCCAGCGGGCTCGAGCCGACCCGCTACGGCGACTGGGAACGAAACGGCCGGGTCAGCGATTTTTAATGGTGAGAATTTTTAATGCTCGGCGTGGAATGATCGGCGTGGCCGATGCAGCACGCCGAACCCAAATGATGGACCGATCCGAAGTCTCACCCGTTCGTGATTCGCGCGCGCGGCGCCGCACTTCCATTCTGATGTCATGAGGATTTGTGCGACATTATCGCTGGCGGCCGTGCTGGGTTTGAGCCTGGCTTTCGGCGGCGGCGCCTACGCGCAGGCGGTCGATGGCGATTCCGGCTCCGGTGGCCCGAGCCTCGGCCAGTCGCTGGTCCAGCCGTCCGCGCCCGATGTCGATACCGGCGCCCTGGCGGCGCCGAAACAGGACTACCAGCCGATCGTCCTCTCCAGCGTGCCGGCGCCCATGGTGGTGGAGCTGTTCACCTCCGAAGGCTGCTCCTCCTGCCCGCCGGCGGACGCGCTGGTGGGCGAGCTGGCGCAGCGGCAATACGTGCTGCCGCTGTCGTTCCACGTCGATTACTGGGACTATATCGGCTGGAAGGACCGGTTCGCCGACCCGCTCTATACCCGCCGCCAATACGCCTATGCGGAAGCGCAGGGCAGCTCCATGGTCTATACGCCGCAGATGATCGTGGCGGGCGCCATCGACGTGGTCGGCTCCGACCGCAAGGCGGTGGAAAAGGCGCTGAAGGTCGCCTA
>DASSBF010000208.1:0-4304 GCA_035699005.1 Dongiaceae bacterium | reverse complement strand
ATGTTCCTGATCGGCGTCGGGTTCCTCGCCGTGGTGGGCGTGGTCGGCTACATCCCGGCGATCTTCGTCATGATCTGCGTGACCGCGGTCTATAACGGGCGGCCCATGTCGTGGCGCATCGCCGGCCTCGCGGCGATCCTGACGGCGGTGTTCTACGTGCTGTTCGACCTCATACTGCGTATCCCGATGCCGACCGGCATCTGGCCCACGATCTGGCGGACCATCGCCGGATAGCAAGCGCCAAGCCGGTTTGCGGCGGCGGCCTGGATTTTGAAGCGAGGAGGAGTTTGACGATGAAGATCGCGCATCTGGCCATCAAGGTCGACGACCTGGAGGCCGCTGGCGAGTTCTACGAGAAAGTGTTCGGCTTCCGCGACGTGCGCCAGGGGCAGAACCGCGACCACTATTCCCGCCACATGACGGACGGCAACATCGACATCGCGCTCGTGAAATACGACGCCGGCTCGCAGACCAAGGAAGCGCTCGCCCTGGGCAACAAGACCGGCATTCATCACTTCGGCTTCGAGGTCGACAGCGTCGACGAATTCGCCCAGGAGCTGACGGCGCGCGGGCTGGAGGTCATCAGCAATCCCGGCGTGATCCCGCTGAAGTTCAAGGTGCCCGGCGGCGGCGTCGCGGAAGTCGCGCCGCGCAAGCACTTCAAGATCGACTGACCAGTTCCGGGGCCTCGGCCGGCAATCGGCCTGAGGCCCTCTTTATGTGTTGATACCGATCGCTCTGGGACAAGGATCATGGACGCGCTCTCAATCGCTCTCGATGCTCTGGTTTCGCCGGTACTCCTCGCGGCGTCCTTCGGCGGCGTCCTGTGGGGGATCATCGGCGGCGCGCTTCCTGGAATCTCGCCCTCGATCACCATGGCGCTGCTGCTGCCCTTCACCTACGGCATGGAGCCGGTGACCGGCATCGTGCTGCTGGCCTCGACCTATGTGGGCGCGGAATACGGCGGCTCGATCCCCGCGATCCTGATCAACACGCCCGGCACCAATGCCGCCGCGGCCACGGTGCTGGACGGCTACCAGATGAACCTGCAGGGCAAGGCGGGAGAGGCGCTCGGCATCTCGCTGGCCTGCGGCGTGATCGGCGGCCTGTTCGGGCTGGCGCTGCTGGTGGGCCTGACCGAGCCGCTGGCGCGCGTCGCGCTGCTGTTCACGCCGCCGGCCTATTTCGCGCTCGGCATCCTCGGAATCAGCGTCATCGCGACCCTGAACGAAGGCTCGCTGGTGAAGGCGCTCATGAGCGCGGTCGTCGGCCTGATGATCGCGACCATCGGCACCGATCCGTTCTCCGGCGTCAACCGCTTCACATTCGGCCGGCCGGAGCTGCTCGACGGCATCCCCTATATCCTCATCATGATCGGCGTCTATGCGCTCAGCGAACTCTACATGCAGGCGGGCGAGCCGGGCTGGGAGAAGCCGAAGGCCTTCGTGCGCGTGAAGATGCCGCGCTGGGCGATGTGGAAGCGGATCTGGCCCGCCACCGCCATCGGCTCCGTCATCGGCGGGTTCGAGGGCATCACGCCGGGAGCCGGCGGCACCGTCGCCGCCTTCCTGGCGTACAACGAATCGCGCCGCTGGTCGAAACACCCGGAGGAGTTCGGCAAGGGATCGCCGGAAGGCGTCGCGGGTCCGGAGACCGCCAACAACGTCGTCGCCTGCTCCGCGCTCATCCCGACCTTGAGCTTCGGCATCCCCGGCTCCAACTCGACCGCGGTGCTGCTGGGCGGGCTGCTGCTGCACGGCCTGGTGCCAGGGCCGCTCCTGTTCACCCAGCACACGGACGTGATCTACGGCCTCTATGGCGGGCTGTTCACCGCGAACCTTGCGATGATCCCGCTCGGCATCCTCATCATGACGCCGTGCCTGTGGCTGGTCACGCAGCCGAAGCCGCTGCTGTCCGCCGGAATCTACGCGCTGATCTTCAGCGGCGTCTATTCGATCAACAACGATTCCTTCGACATCGGCGTCGCGCTGGTGGCCGCGATCCTGGGATACGGTCTCAAATACTTCAAGTTCCCGTTCCTGCCGCTCGTGCTCGGCACCATCCTGGGCTACATGCTGGAATCGAGCTTCCGGCGCGCCCTGCTGATGTCCAACAACGACTACACGACGTTCTTCCGGGATCCGATCTCGGCGGGCATGCTGGCGCTGGCCGCTTTGTTCGTCACAGTGTCGCTGGTGCGGACCTGGTTCGTCGACCGCCGGCGTGCGCACACGGAGGCCGCCTAGGCCGTGCTCCGGCGGGGGGCGTTGATGCATGGCGTTCGCGCTTGGCGATGCTTCGATATGGGATTTCCTCGTCATCGGCATCGCCGCCTTTGCCGCGGGCACGTGCAGCGGCATGACCGGATTCGGCGGCGGGCTGCTGTTGCCGCCGATTCTCGCTCCGATCCTCGGCGTGCAGCACGTCGTGCCGGTGATGAGCTTTGCCATGCTGGTCACGAACGTCCACCGCTTGATGCTCTATCGTCGCCACGCCGATTTGAAGCTGATCGGACTCGTGCTGCTCACCATCGTGCCGGCCGTCGCGCTGGGCACGACCATCTATCTCGGAATGCCGCCGGACATGATCTCGATCGTGCTGGGCAGCTTCCTGCTGCTCTCGATTCCGGTCGGACGCTTCTTCGCCCGGCGCAAGCTCCGCTTGGGGCCGGCCGGCCTGTCGGTGGCGGGCGGGTGCTTCGGGGTCATCTCAGGGACGACACCGGGCGCCGGCATGCTGATGGTGCCGGTCTTGCTGGGCGCCGGCCTCATCGGCGAGGCGTTCCTCGCGACCGATGCGTCGATCTCGATCGCCGTCAACCTCACCAAGGCGGTGATCTTCAACCAGCTTGGCGGATTGCCGCTCGGCCTCCTGGGTATCGGCCTGGTGATCGGCGCCTGCACGGTGCCGGGCAACTACGCGGCGCGCTGGATCCTGCGGCGCACCTCGGTGCGCCTGCACACGCGCCTGCTGGAGGTCATCGTCCTCGTCGGCGGCCTCTCCCTGCTGCTGAGGCCGCTGTGGCAGCCGCTCTCGTGATGCGATGGGTGGCGCGTTGACCGGATCGACCAGGCAGCCGGGCTATTGCGGGCTCGACTTCGGCACGTCGAACTCGACCATCGGCATTACCGCCGGCAACGGCTTTGCCCTGTGCAGGCTGGAGGAGGACAGCGCAACACTGCCGAGCGCCATCTTCTACGACTACGAGGCGCACAAGGCACGTTTCGGCCGCGACGGCATCCGGCACTATATCGAGGGCACCGAGGGACGCCTGCTGCGCTCGCTGAAGAGCGTGCTGGGTTCCTCGCTGATCGACGACACGACGCTGATCCAGCGCAAGCGCGTGGGCCTGCGCGACATCATCGGGCTGTTCCTGCGCCACCTGAAATCGCTGGTGGAGCATGCAATCGGGCGCGGCGTGGACAGCGTGGTGCTCGGCCGTCCGGTGCGCTTCGTGGATCACGATGACGAGGCGGACCGGCGCGCCGAGAGCGAGCTGGTCGGCATCGCCAAGGCGCAAGGCTTCCGCCACGTCGAGACCCAGTTCGAGCCGGTGGCGGCGGCTCTTGCCTACGAGCAGGATCTCGAGCGCGAGGAACTCTCCCTCATCGTCGATCTCGGCGGCGGCACCTCGGACTTCGTGGTCGCGCGCCTGTCGCCGGACCGGGCGCGTCATGCCGACCGGTCGCAGGACATCCTGGGGCGCACCGGCGTCCATATCGGCGGCACCGATTTCGACCGGCATCTCAGCATCGCCCAGGTGATGCCGCATCTCGGCTACTACACTCATGTGGGGGAAAAGCGCCTGCCGATGCCGCGGCACCTCTACCACGACCTCGCCACCTGGCACCTGATCCCCTCGGTCCATACGCCGAGCAACCTCAACTACCTGCGCCAGGTGCTGCCGACCGCGGAGGAGCCGGAGCTGATCCAGCGCCTGATCGACGTGCTGGTCGATCGCAAAGGTCATCACATCGCCTCCGAGGTGGAAGCCGCGAAGATCGCCCTGTCGGACCAGCGCAAGGTGATGCTGAAGATCCCGCTGCGCGAGCCGATCGAAGTCCCGGTGACCGCGAACGACCTCGACAACGCGGTGCATGCGGATGCGCTGCGCATCGTCCATGCGATCGAGGTCTGCCTGCGGGCCGCGGACGTGAAGGGCGGCGACATCCAGTCGGTGTTCCTGACCGGCGGCTCGACCGCGATCGCGGAGGTGCGGCGCCAGATCCTGAAGCTGGTCCCCAACGCGCGGCCGGTGACCGGCGACCTGTTCGGCAGCGTGGGGCTTGGTCTCGCGATCGATG
>DASSBF010000207.1:0-27416 GCA_035699005.1 Dongiaceae bacterium | reverse complement strand
GCCATCAGGTCATCCGGCGTGAAGACCGGCATCGCCGAATCGATCGAGACGGGCTGGGTCTGGAAGCGGGCAACGCCGTCGCGCCGCCATGATGAGCCGGTGGCGATCGCGACATGGCTGAAGCCGAACTCCAGCACGTCGTCGGCCGACAGGTTCGAGTCCAGATAGACCTCGACATTCGGCATCTTCTGGATCTGGCCGACGCGATAGTCCCGCACGCGCCCCCACGCGGCGAGGCCCGGCAGGCGGCATTCCTTGGCAACGCGACCTCCGAGCTCGGTTCCCGCTTCCGCCAGCGCCACCTCGTAGCCGCGCAGGCCGAGGCCGCGCGCCGCCGACAGGCCGGCCGGTCCGGCGCCTACCACCAGGACACGCGCCTCGCTCTCCTTCGCGCGCATGAGCTCGGGGTGCCAGCCCTTGCGCCATTCCTCCATGAAGGTCGGGTTCTGGGTGCAGCGCGACAGCGCACCGGTCATGTCGCCGGTCACGCAGATGTTGCAGCCGATGCATTCGCGGATGTCATCGAGCCGCCCTTCCTCGATCTTCTTCGGCAGGAACGGATCGGCGATGGACGGACGCGCGGCGCCGATCAAGTCGAGGATGCCGGACTTCACCTGCCGCACCATCGCGTCGGGCGAGGTGAAGCGGCCGACAGCTACCACCGGCTTGCTGGTCAAGGCCTTGATGCCCTTGATGTAGCTTTCGAGGTGCCCCTCCTCCGCGAAGCGCGAGGTGCCTGAGCAATAATCCCACGAGCCGTGCGCCAGGTCCCACAGGTCCGGCAGCTCCGCCAGCATGGCGATGACGTCGCGGATCTCCGCGTTGGTGATGCCGCCGTCGCCCAGCATCTCGTCCACCAGGATGCGCACCGGGACGGCGCAGGTGTCGCCGATCGCGTCCTTGGTGTCCGCAATCAGCTCCTTCAGCAGACGCGCGCGGTTCTCCAGCGAGCCGCCATATTCGTCGGTGCGCTGGTTGATGCGCCGCGACAGGAAATGCTGGACCGCGCCGAAGCCATGCGCGCCGTAGACATAGACCAGGTCGAAGCCCGCATCCTTCGCGCGTACCGCCGCCGCGCGGTGCCAACGGCGCAGGTTGCGGATGTCCTCCCGGTCCATCGCGCGCGCCTGCACCGGATCGTTGGTGAAGGTGAGGATCGGCAGGTTCATCGGCCCCAGCGGTGTTTCGCGCGAATAGAGGTTGGGACCGTTCATGCCGTTGTAGCAGAGCTCGATCCCGGCCAGCGCCCCGCCCTCGTGGATCGCATCCGCGATGCGCCGCAGCATCGGCATGTCCTGGTCGTCCCACAGGCGCAACTCGATGAAGGGCGTGATCTCCGACGTGTGGTGGATCTCCGCCTGCTCCGTGCACAACACGGCCCAGCCGCCGGTTGCCTTGACGCGCCGCATCTCGGCGTTGGCGCTGGGGTCGCGATAGCCGGCGCCGTTGCAATGCGGCACCTGGTAGAAGCGGTTCTTCGCGACCTTGGGGCCGATCTGTACTGGCTCGAACAGGATGTCGTAACGCGGATCGCGCGCCATGACTGCACCTTCTGTGTTCTACCTGGGCTGCGTGACGAGGCCGGGAATGCCGCGCTGGTTGATCGCGACGCGGCAATGCTCCTCGAACTCGATGAGCGCGCGCGGCCGGCCCGACTGCCGCAGGGACGCGATGCCGAGGCTCATCGGCCGGTAGGGGCCCTTGAGCGGCACGATCTGCAGCGGCTTGCCGTCCAGCGCCGCGTTGTTGCGTGGCCGCGCGTTGAACAGCGCATAGCCGTACTCGTTCGCGACCATGGTGCGCACGACATCGGGATGGGCCGAGCGCGCGGCAATCTGCGGCGTCAGCCCTTCCTGGAAGAACAGCGACAGGAAGTACTCGCGGCTGAACGGCAGGTCGAGCAGGATCAGCGGCTCCGAGGTCAGGTCATGCAGGGAGAGCGAGCGCCGCTGCGCCAGCCGATGACCGGGCCACAACAGCGCGTAGGGCGGAAGCTGGGCCAAGGGCTCGAATGCCACGTCGTCCGGCACCTGCAGATCGTAGGTCAGCAGGATGTCGATCTCGCCGCGCCGCAGCCGCTCGATCAGGTGTTCCTGGTCACCCTCGTGGATGGAGACCAGCACGGCCGGAAAGCGCTGCTGGAAGGCGCGGCACAATTCGGGCAGGACGATCGGCGCCAGCGTCACCAGGCAGCCCACGTTGAGCGGCCCGCGCGCCTGGTCCGTCAGGTCGCGCGCGGAGGCATGGAGCGCGTCGGCCTGCGCCAGCAGCGCCTTCGCCTCGCGCAGCATCTGGCGCCCGCTCGCGGTCAGCGACAGGCCCTGCGCGTGGTGGCGGATGAAGAGCTGCAGCCCGAGCTCCTTTTCCAGATGCGCGATGGCGGCGGAGATCGAGGGCGGCGAGATCGCGATGCGCTCGGAAGCCAGCGCAATCGAGCTCGCCTCCGCCGCCGCCACGAAATACTGCAGGTGACGCAGGGTGAAGCGCATCAGGCAACACCCTCGCCCACATGGGCAGGGCAATTGCATATGACGACAGAAGCTGAACAAGACTCCTCTTCCCCCCTCCGTGGGGGAAGGATACGGAGGCTTAGCGAGCGCAGCGAGCTTAGCCGAAGTTGGATGGGGGGGTGCCGCCGCACGATCGACCGGCGTGGTGGCCGCAAGAAATACCTTGTTGGTGACGCGCTCCCCAATGCCGAGCACTTCAGCCGTCGCCTCACGATCAGCTGCCGTGCGGCGGCACCCCCCCACCCAACCTTACCCCACAAGGGGGGAAGGAGCTCATCGAGTGCGCTCAACCAAAGATACGTTCCATATACGGCGGCCTTGCGGCTTGGGGTAGGCGATGACCTGCCAGAGCACGCTCTTCCCACTACTTATCCCCCGGCACGCCGAAGCTCGGCGCGGCCGTTGGATCGAGCGCGCGGGTGACGTAGGCGTCGAGCTGCGGCTGATAGACGCCCCACAGCCGCTTCAGCGCAGCGATCGGGTCGCCATCGGACCAGTCGACGCGCAGATCGGCGACCGGCCAAGGTACCTCGCGCACCAGCATCATGCCGGCGGAGTGCACCGGCCCTTCCTCCCCGCCGGCCGCGAGCGCGGCTTCCATCGCGGTCAGCAGCCGGTCGCCGAGATGGCCTTGCGCGCGCTGGAAGGCCGCGACCATCTTGGCCGGAATCTCGGCGTGCTTCAGCAGGTTGCCCGCCGCGACCACGTTGTGCGCCTGTGCCGTCGCGTGCGTGCCGAGCGTATGGTCGCCGGAATGCGCCGCGGTTCCGCCCTTGGCATCGACCGCGATGAGCTGGCGAAAGGCGATATGCGGTGCGCTCTGCCTCAGGCTGGCGATCGCCTGCTCCGCGCTGGCGCCCTTCGCCATCAGGTCGAGGCCGGCAGGGCCCAGCCGCGGGTCGGTGATGTTCTGGGACCCGAACGCGCCGACGCCCGCGCGCGCATAAGCACAGCGCGCCGCCACCGCGGGCGAGGAGGACGACACCGCAAGGCCGAGCATCCCCGTGTCGGCACAGCGTGCCGCGATCGAGAAGGTCATTTCTTCCCCTTCTTTGGCTTGTAGCCTTCCGGGATGACCGCGGTGGCGTCGATCTCCACCACCCATTCCGGGCGCGCCAGAGCCTGCACCACCAGTCCGGTGGAGACCGGAAACACGCCCTTCAGCCATTTGCCCATGGCGCGATAGACCGCCTCGCGATAGCGGATGTCGGTCAGGTAGACCACGATCTTCACGATGTGGCCGAGCTCGCTGCCGGATTCCTCCAGCAGCATGGCGATATTGGACATCGCCTTGTCCGCCTGCTTGCCGGCATCGCCGACATGCAGCGATTTCCGTGTCTCCAGATCCTGGGCGATCTGGCCGCGCAGATAGACGGTGTTGCCCGCCACCACCGCCTGGCAGAGGTCGTTGTCCAGCTTCTGTTCCGGATAGGTGTCCTTGGTGTTGAACTTGCGAATGCGCGTGTGCGCCATGACTGTCCCCTACTCCGCCGCCTTCTTGGCTGCGCCGTCGAACCATTTGATCACCGCGCTGTCGCCCGGCGCGCGCTTGAGTTTCCCCATCACCTTGTCGCTGAGGCCGGCCGACTTTCGCACGAAGTCGAGCGACCCGTCCCAGTCGAAGTTGCGGTAGACCGCGCCGAGGTGCGCGAACGGCGGCGACTGCGCGAACAATTGGAACGTCAGGCGATGGCCGGCATAGTCTGAGTTCACGAGATCGCGCGCGAAGGCAAGCAGCCGGCGCCGGTCGTCCGCCACCCAATCCTCGTTGATGGTGTAGAACTTCTCCAGCCACTTGCCTGCTTCCGGGTCGTGGAACGCGGCATAGTCCGGCGTCACGCAGATCTGCCCGCCGCACAGCTCGCGCGCCAGATGCATCATGCGCGGCAGGTTGCTGCAGGCGTGGACTCGGCCGGTATAGAGCAGCGACTGATTGGGCATCAGCAGCCCGCCGGGGCTCTTCTCCGCCAAGGCGATTGCGGCGGTCAGGTGCGCGTTGATGCCTTCGCGGTAGACCGCAAGCTCCGCCAGCTTCTCCTGCACGGCCTGCTGCTTGTCCAATCCGGTCTGGCGCGCATTGAACAGGGCCGCGCCGATCATCATGTCGGCATATTTGAGGATGCGCTGCACGAAGGCATAGGCGCTGTAGCGGTGCAGCGTCGCGCGGATGTAGGTCGCAGCCTTGGTGTGGCGATAGAAGAGGACGTTCTCCCACGGGATCAGGACGTCGTCGAACACCACCAGGGCGTCGATCTCGTCGAACCGGTTGGCCAGCGGATAGTCCTCGATCGGCCCGCGCCCGGCGAAGCCGGTGCGGCAGATCATGCGGATGCCGGGCGAGCCGAGATCGACGATGAAGCCGACGGCATAGTCGGAGAGTTGCGAATCGCCCCAGTTTGCGATGGTCGGCTTGGTGAAAGCCTGGTTGGCATAGGCCGCCGCCGTCTCGTATTTGGCGCCGCGGACCACGATGCCTTTGTCGGTCTCCTTCACCACATGCAGCAGCATGTCGGGATCCTGGTCCTGCGGCCGCTTTGAGCGGTCGCCCTTGGGATCGGTGTTGGCGGAGACGTGGAAGGGATCGTGCTTGATCACCTGGTCGATGTGGCGCGCAATGTTCTCGGAGAATTGCGGGTCGACCTCGTTGAGCACGTCCTGGCCGTCATAGAGCGACCACATCTCGCCCACCGTCTCGTCGCCGACGCGGGTGATGACGCCCTTCACATCCTCGAACACCGCATCGGTGGCGCGGCGCTTGTCCCACCAATCCTGCTGGCTGTGCGGCAGCTTGAGGCCGGTGGCGAAGCGCTCGCCGCCTTCCTCGTAGGTCATGACGTCGCGGGTCGCCGCCTCGTGCTGCATGTCGTAGATGCGGGCGCGGATGTCGACCAGCGGCTTGAAGGCCGGATGCGTCGGCACGTCCTTGACCTTCTCGCCGTTGATGTAGACGGCGCGGCCGTCGCGGATGCTGTCGAGATACTGCTTGCCGGTGCGGATCATGCTGGCTCTCTCGGGTTTGCTCAGTGGATGGGCTGTGCGACCGAATAGGCGCGCCGCGAATAGACCAGGCTGGCGAGTTTGGACGGCGCGCTGCGATGGGTCGCCAGCACCCGGCCGATCAGGACCTGATGGCTGCCGGCTGCGACCTCGCGATCCAGCGCGCAGGCGAAGGAGGCGATCGAATCCGCGAGGCGCCAGCCGTTCTCGGTCCGCTCCCAGGCGGCGCAGCCGAAATCGTACGGGGCGAAACGCTCCGAGCGTCCGGCGAACACGTCGGCCAGGAAGCTCTGGGCGGCGGAGAGGACATTGACGCAGAACCCGCCATTGGCGGCGATCGCGGCGGCGGCCGGGCTCTTGCGGTTGATGCAGGCGAGCAGCATGGGCGGATCGGCCGAGACCGAGGCGAAGGCGCTGACCGTCACGCCGAAGCGGCCGGCCGGGCCGTCGGTCGTCACCAGGGTGACGCCGGTCGCCGCCTCCGCCATGGCCTGCAGGAAGGTCCCGCGCTCCTGGAATGTGGCTTTCTCGTCCTTCATCGCCGCCTCCGCCGGTAGAACCGATGCGACCCATGGTCCGTCGAAAATGGGCGCGAGTAAAATAGTTCTTTTAATCGCTTTGCATCGGAATTTCAGAATCAGCGCAGACGTCGCGCGAGGGCGACGAACAGCCGTGCCAGGTTCCGGGCATCGGCCAGCGCCTCATGCGGGATCCCCTCCCAGTCCAGGCCGAACCGCTGCAGAGCTTCGTCAAGGCCGAGCCGGTAGGTCAGGCCCAGCAGGCCGCGCACCTGGCCCGCAAGGTCGTGGAACGCGCCGGTGAACGGCAGGTCGGCGCCGGCGCGCGCGCAGCTTTCGCGGATCAGTTCGTCATCGCGCCCCCAGGCGCACCAGTCGCCCTGGCCGAAAGACTTGCGGATCGTGCGCACGACCTCCGGCAGCAGCGGGGCGGCCGCCGCTTCCCTGGGCGTGATACCGGTCAAGGTGCTGCAGAACGCGGAGATGGAAGAGCTCTGCGGGCGCACCAGGAACGCCTGCTCGCGCCTGACCGAAAGATCGTCGGTGCGCAGGTCGACGATGCCGATCGCGATCAGCTCCGGCTGTTCGCCCGCCGGCGGCTCGCCCTCCCAGCAGGTCAGCTCGACATCGACGAACAGCATGCGGTTGTACCGGCTCATCGCCGCATCTGAGCCGCGCCGGACGCGATTGGCAAGCATCGCGGCCCCGCGCTAGATTTGCGGGGCCCCGACCCGACGCTGCCCAACGAAGCGATGCATGTCCTGGTCATCTTTGCCCATCCGCGGCGCGATTCCTTTACCGGCGCTGCGCTCGATTCATTGCTCGAAGGGCTTGGCGAATGCCGCGATCACACCATCGAAATCGCCGATCTCTATCGCGAGAACTTCGAACCGCGGTTCCAGCCGGAGGACTACGCCCAGTTCCGTGGCGAGGCGATGCCCGAGCCGGTCCGCCGCGAGCAGGAGCGGTTCGACCGCTGCGATGCCGTGGCCTTCGTGTTTCCCGTATGGTGGTGGTCGTTTCCGGCAGCCCTCAAAGGCTGGATCGATCGCGTGTTCAGCGAGGGCTGGGCATATAATTTCGAACCCGGCATGTCGCGCGGACGATTGAGGGACCGGCCGACCCTTGTCCTCGGCGTGGCAGGCTCGCGGGAGAGCACGTATCGCAAATACGGCTACGGCGAGGCGATGCGGGTGCAGATCGATGTCGGCATCCTCGGCTATTGCGGCCTCCGCGATGTCGAGACGCACATCCTGTTCGACGTGGAGCAGAGCGCCGAGAATCGCAGCCGCTGCCTCTCCGAAGCGCGAGAGATCGGCCGCATGTTCCTTTCGCCCGGCCGGCGCCGGCGCGTGCCTGAGCTCGGCAGCGACCGTCCGGCCTGACAAGCAACCTTATGCCTTGATCGCCCTCAGCTTGTCCGGATTGCGCACGGCGTAGATGTGCCGGATGAGGCCATCCTGCACGTCGAAGGACAGCGTCTGGTCGATGGCGCCGTCCGGCCGCACGATCAGGAAGCCCGGCAAGCCGTTGATGACGGACGGGCGGAACTCCGTGCCATCCGGGAGCGGCACCTTCTTGCGGACGCCGAGCACGAAGGCGATGACCTTGTCGCGGCCGGCGATGGGATTGAGCGCAGCCTTGACCTTGCCGCCGCCATCGGTGATCAGCACCGCATCCTCGGCCAACAGCTTCGCGAGCTGGGCGGGGTCGCCCGACCCGGCGGCGGCCAGAAACGCCGCCGCGATGCGCGCCTGATCCTCCGATCTGGCATCGAATCGCGGTCGGCCGGCTTCGATATGCCTGCGCGCACGGGCGGCGAGTTGGCGGCAGGCAGCCTCGTCCCGGCGCAGCACCTCGGCAACCTGCGCGAAGCTCATCTCGAACACGTCGTGCAGCAGAAAGGCGGCGCGCTCCAGTGGCGACAGGCGCTGCAGCAGCAGCAGGAACGCGACCGAAAGGTCCTGCGCCAGTTCCGCCGGATCCATCGCCGCCTCGGGCTCGATCACAGGTTCCGGCAGCCAGGGGCCGACATAGGTCTCGCGCTGCACGCGCGCGGATTTGAGCAGATCGAGGCACAGGCGCGTCGTCGCCTTGCTGAGCCAGGCGCGCGGATTGTCGATCGCGGCGCGCGCCTTGGCGCCGATCCGGTGCCAGCGGATATAGGCATCCTGCACCGCATCCTCCGCCTCCGCCATCGAGGACAGCATGCGGTAGGCGAGCCCGCGCAGGTGGGAGCGGTGCGGCTCGAATGCCGCCGCCGGATCGTCGCGCGCGATGACAGCGGACTCAGGCATGAGCAAGCCTCGCGGGCGCGACGGCGGTCCCGCCGATCTCGACCGACCGGCAGGACCGGCCGTGGCCGAGCGCGTGTTTCAGCGTGGGGAACGTTCGGGTGGCCGCGATATTGACCGATATCGCGCCCAGGGCCCTGCGGCCCCATCGTCCCAGGATCTCTCCGCGCAATTCATCCAAGGTCTCGCTCCGCTCCAGCACCGCCAAGGCGAACCGATAGCCGAGGGACGCGTCCGCGCTCATGCGAACCACCTCGCCGGCGACGATCGCGCGCAGATCGGATGCCGAAACGCCGCCGCGCCCGGCCATGGTTACGGCAAGCTGGACGCAAGGGCCGCAATCCTCGCTCATCGCGGCGACGATCTTGGCCGCGTACCATCCCGCCGCCGGCGCATCCGCGCGATACGCCGCGGCGGCGGACAGCCGTGCCAAGGCAATGCCGGCAGCAGCATCGCCGTCGATCAGGTCTACCACATGGCTCGTGTCGTAGCCGAATGCACGGCCGAACGTGCCCAGCCTGCGCTTCATGAACCATTTCAGCATCACGCATCTCCAGTCGCACGGGTTTTCGGCCGCGGCCACAGCACCGCCAGCGCGGCGATGAGGGTCGGCACGATCACGGCCAGCACCGCCGTCATGCCACCGCCGCCGTGGCCGCCCGCAAGCTCCACGATGTGGAACAATGCGTGCAGCCCGAGAAAGGTCAGCGCCACCAGCGCCGCCGCCCGCTCGCGCGGCCGGGCCGCGAACCACGCCAGGCCGAGGCCCGCGGCCACATAGGCCGCGCCGACATCGCGCACGAAATGCCCGTTGAAGCCGCCGCTCTCGGCGACCCCCGGCACGGTTGCCCACCAAGCTTCGGCCGCCAGCACCATGAAGGCGCCATTGGCAAGCGTCAGGACCGCTATGATCCAAAGAACCGTCCTTCGCATGGAGCCTCCGCTTTCTTACCGCATCAGACGAGCCATCAGGCAAACATGTGACATGGCGAGAGTTCCATTGCGGTACAACCCGCTATGAGGGGGACGGCGGATCTTCATGGGAGCTCCGTTTCGTCACGACAATCTTCATGTGGCATGGATGGAGTTGATGCCGAGCCGTCCCTTCCCGCAGTAAGCTGTACCGTTCAATCGTTCGGCATGGAGAGGGCCCCCTATGCTTTCGCTCGGCGATGCTCCGGACGCGCGGCTCCGGAAGGAAGTCACGGTCACCAATCCTCTCGGGAAGGATTCGCGGGCGGCGCAGGTGCGGCTCGTCCAGGAACTGCTCTGCCTGCACAACTGCAAGGTCGCGATCGACGGCGAGTTCGGCGACGCCACCGAGGCGGCGGTCCGGGCATTCCAGGCCGCATCCGATATGCCCGCGACCGGCAGGGTGAACCAGCCGACGCTTACCGGGCTGGTCCAGCCGCTGCTGCGGGCGATCGCGCACGATCCCGATCCTGCCCCAGCGCTCGCCGCCCAGGTGGTGCGGGTCGCCAAGCGCCACCTCGCCGAACATCCGATCGAGATCGGCGGGCAGAACCGCGGTCCCTGGGTGCGGCTCTACATGGGCGGCAACCAGGGGGAGAGCTGGGCCTGGTGCGCCGGCTTCGTCTCCTATGTGATCGGCCAGGCTTGCCGGGACCTGGGCGCGGCGCGTCCGGTCGCAAGCACTTTTTCGTGCGATCTGCTCGCACTGGACGGGCAGAGGAAGGGCCTGTTCGTGGCCGCTGCGCCGGCGGCACGGCCTCAGCCCGGATGGATCTTCCTGCGCAAACGAACGGTCGGCGATTGGGACCATACCGGGCTGGTGGCCGGGACCGAAGCCACCACCTTCATCACCATCGAAGGCAACACCAACGACGAAGGAAGCCGCGAGGGATACGAGGTCTGCTCCCGCGCGCGCCCGCACGGCAAGTACGATTTCATCCGGATCGCCTGACAGCCGCGCCCCGGGCGGCTAAGCTGGCGCGATGATTCGAATCACCCGATCCATCGCCCTCGACGAGGCCGAGCTGGAAGAGCGCTTCGTGCGCGCCTCCGGGCCGGGCGGGCAGAACGTCAACAAGGTGTCGACCGCGGTCGAGCTGCGCTTCGACGTCGCCGGCTCGCCGAGCCTGCCGGCGGAGGTGAAGGCGCGGCTGATGCGCCTCGCCGGCAGCCGCATGACCGGCGAGGGCGTGCTGGTGATCGATGCGCGGCGCTTCCGCAGCCAGGACCGCAACCGGGCCGACGCGCGCGAACGCCTGGTCGACCTCATACGCACGGCGGCGCACATGCCGAAGCCGCGCCGCGCGACCAGGCCGACCAAGGCTTCCAAGGAAAAACGCCATGAAGGCAAGCAGCGCCGCGCAAGGGTCAAGAAGCTGCGGAGCGGACGGCCCGATCTCGACTAGGTTTTGCACAGCACTCTTGTCTGGGGCCGGCTGGGCTCGAAGCCCTAACGCGAAGTTGCTTGAAGGTCCTTGTGCAATTGCCCGAGCGCTCGGCGCAAGCCGTGGAGCTGATCCACGAGATGAAGGATGACCCCGACACCCTCGTCGTTGACTCCGAAATCGGTTTTCAGGTCCTGGATGAGACGCGCACGCGCAACGTCCATGTCGGAGAAGTTCATTCCGCCGGACGCCTGCTCCGGAATGAGCCAACGCTGCTCGAGCCAGACCTCCAGCGTCTGAACCTGCAGGCCCGAAGATGTCAAGAACTCCTGCTTGTTCAGGGTCATGATGTGCGATCCTCGCGCGGGTTGAACGTCTTTCCCTTTTCCCAGTTCGCAACGAATGTCTCGAGCTCGGGGTCCGGCGACTTGGGCAGGACGACTCTCAGCTTGACGAACTCATCCCCGTGACCCCCGCCGCGGCGGGGCGCGCCCTTGCCTTTCAGGCGCATGACCGTGCCGGTATTCGATCCCTTCGGCACCGCCATGGTCACGTCGCCGGTCGGCGTCGGAACGCGGATCCGCCCCCCGAGCACGGCTTCGGAAAGAGAGATCGGCAGCTCCAGAGAGATGTCGTCGCCCTCGCGTGTGAAGCGGCGGTCGGGCAGGACCCCCACCTCGATCAGAGCATCGCCGGGACCCCCTTTCCCGGCACCGGGTGCACCCTTGCCTCTCAGACGGAGAACCTGCCCGTCCACCAGGCCGGGCGGAATCTTCACATCGAGGGTGCCACCTTCCGGCAACGTCAGACGCTTGATCGCGCCCGTGATCGACTCGACGAAATCGATCGGCAGGCGGTAGTGCAGATCATCGCCTCGGCGGTTCGCCCGCGCCCTTTGAGCGCGCCTCAGAATCTCGGCGAGAGCGTCGTCCCCCTCCATGAAATCGGCGAAGCCGGAATTGTCCGCGTAGGGATGGCCGTGATCCGCCGTGGCAAAATCCCGATAGAATTGCTGCCGTGGCCGCTCCGCACCCGACGCGTCGATTTCGCCGCTGTCGAAACGTTTGCGCTTCTCGGCATCGCCCAGCAGATCGTAGGCACCGGCGACTTCCTTGAACTTCTCCTCGGCCGCCTTGTCACCGGGATTGAGATCCGGGTGCGACTCCTTCGCCAGCTTGCGGTACGCCTTCTGAATATCACCGGCGGAAGCCGCCGGGGCAACGCCGAGAACTTCGTAGGGATTCCTCACGACCTACTCCGCAGGAGCTTTGGCTCACCTGATAGCATGAGGGGTCAAAATCGAGGAATTTGCAACACCGGCTGCTATTGATACGGGCTCTTGGCAGCACCGCCGGCACAAGAAACAGCAACTCATTCACCCGCCGAATCGTTCAGCGAAGAGCACCGCAATCGGTTTTCAATCGCACCCTCTGCCTACGCACGGTCCAGATGACAACCCGGCAGCCTGCGTCCGCGCAGGTACTCATCGATGATCGGAACGAGCCGGCTCCCGGTGAAGCTCGGGAAGTGGCCGCCATGTACCGTCTCGACCGGCAAGACGGCGAGCCGGCGCAGCGATCGTTCGTAGTCGCCGAGGTCGGAATGATACGCATCGTCGATCAGCGGCCCGTCATAGACGATGTCGCCGGACAGCAGGATGCCGGTGCGGCGCTCCCACAGCGCGATGCCACCCGGCGAATGACCGGGGGTATGGACCACCTCGAACGCGCGGTCGCCGAGATCGATCGTTTCGCCGTCGTCCAGGAGCCGCGTCGCCGGGGCGCTCCTGATGCGATAAGCCTCGGCTTCCCAGCCTGCCGGCAACCCGTCGAACATCTCGTCCGTGGCATAGCGGTCCGCCAGCGTCCAGTCGTTGCGGGGATCGGCCAGGATCGCGGCTTCCGCAGAGTGGATGCAGCGGCTTTCGAACTCGTGGTGGCAGCCGATGTGGTCGAAATGGCTGTGGCTGGCGACGCAGATCACCGGCCGCTCGCGCAAGGCCGCGATGGAATCCCGCAACGGAAAGTGCCCGAGGCCGGTATCGAACAGCAGGTCGCGATCGCGGCCCTGGATGTGCCACATGTTGCAGCGGAAGAACGGCTTGATCCAGGGCTCGTGGATCAGGCTTACGCCGTTCGCCAGCTTGCGCACCTCGTACCATTTGTCCGCGGCGATGGTGGGAAGCGTGCTCATCGACACATTTCAGCACAGTTCGGTGCGCGTTGGCAGGTGGCTAGACCGTGATCGCCTTCACCAGCGTCCGGTTCTGCCGCCGGATGCGGGCGAGCAGCTCGGCGGCGGTCATCGCTTCCTGCTTCACGAAGATCGTGAACATCATGTTGACGTTGTTGAAGATCATATCGCCGATCGCCGGCGCATCGACGCCGACCTGCACCAGGCCGAGGGTCTGCAGCTTCTTGATGAGCTTGCAGGTCTGGTCGGCAAGTGCCACGTCGAGCTCCGCGTAGGCAATGCCGAATGGGCTGTCGGGCGTCTGGGTCGTGATCGCCATGGCCTGGCGCCACATCTCCTTGCTCAGGTAGACGAGCGAATGATCGATATAGTTGGCAATGAGCTTCGTAACCGCTTTTTCCACGTCGAGCGGCGGCTTGCCGATCACTTTCTCGCCGGCCGCGAGAACTTCGTGGACCTCCATCGACACGATGGCCACCAACAAGTCGCCCTTGTTCTTGTAGTAATTGTAGATGGTGCCGATCGAGACCTCGGCGTTCGCGGCAATCGCCTCCATCTTGACCCGGTCATAGCCCGACGTGCGGAACAACTCGGCCGCGGCCTCGACGATCCGGCGGTGCCGGTCGGCCGTGTGCTTGGCGCGCAAACCCGCCATGGATCCTCCGAAATTGCACTTGACTCATTTTTAGCATTGGTTCACTTTTGGCACAAACGATAAACTCAGGGAGGTACTGCCATCATGTTCTCGCCCCGTCTCGCCGGGCATCTGGCCGGCGCATCCTTTGCCGCCCTCGCCGCATGGGGATTATCCGCGCCCCCAGCCATGGCTGCCGACGAACTCAATGCCCTCGTCTGGTGCGACCATTCGGACCCCAATCTCCTGAAGCCGTTCGAGGATGCCAACGGCGCGAAGGTCAACGTGAAGGAGTTCGAAAACACCGGCGCGGGCCTTGCGATCATCGAGCAGTCGCAGCCGGGCGACTGGGACGTGATGGTGATCGATTCCATCGACGTGCGGCGCGGCGTCGATCGCGGGTTGTTCGCACCTTTGCCCGAGGACCAGCTGCCCTTCGGCGACATGTTCCCCGAGATCAAGATGGATGCCATGACCAAGTTCGATGGCAAGCGCTACGGCATCACCGAGAAGTTCGGTTACAACACTGTCAGCTACAACAAGTCCAAGGTCGATCCCGCCGACATGCAGTCGCTCGCTGTGATGACCAGCGACAAGTACAAGGGCCGGGTTGCGATCTACGACTACTACCTGCCGGTCATCGGGCTTGCCGCCATGTCCATCGGCAAGAAGACGGCCGACCTGACCGAGGCCGATCTGCCGGCGATCAAGGAGGTGCTGCTGAAGATGAAGGCCAACGCCAAGGCGGTGACCGACGTGGTCGCCAGCCAGACCGCGCTGGCGACCGGCGAGGCCGACATCCTCATCGGCGGCGGCGAATGGGTAACCGCCGTGATTGCCAGGGAGAATCCCGACCTCGATTTCTCGGTGCCGAAGGAAGGCGCGGTCCTGTGGTCGCAATCGCTCGCCATGTTCAAGGATGCGAAGCACAAGGACCTGGCGCTGAAATTCATTCAGTATGTGCTGAGCCCCGAAGGCCAGGCCCGGCTCGCGACCTCCTCCTGTTATTGGGGAATGCCCGCCAACAGCAAGGCGGCGCTGACCGACGAGCAGAAGACCATCCTGCGCTTCGCCGAGCAGCCGGAGTTCCTGAAACGGGCGCAGCCCTATCCCGCGCCGAGCGAGGAACTCGACAAGAAGATGCAGGACTTGTGGACCGAGATGATCCAGGCGCAATGAGCGCCCGTGCAAGCAGAAGGCTCCGCTCAACTCCTTCCTCCCTTGTGGGGCAGGGCAATCGCATATGGCAACAACCAGCGCAGAGAAAATCCCCTCGCCCCTTGCGGGAGAGGGATGCGGAGGCTTAGCGAACGATAGTGAGCTTAGCCGGAGTTGGGTGAGGGGTCGCGCCGCGGGCGCGCAGCGCGCAAGCGCTGTCATAGGCCGAGGACGGCCCACCTTAGGCACTCTTACGAGCGCGCGCAGCTATCGCTGCGCAACCCCTCATCCAGCTTCGCCTAAGCTCGGCTCCGCCTCGCTAAGGCTTCGCAACCTTCTCCCGCAAGGGGAGAAGGGGCTTCCGCGCGTTACGTGCAGTGGCACCGCATGAGCGCCAGCGGATCCGGGCGCACCGGTTGGGCCAGCGTTACACCGGCATTGCTGTGGACGCTGGTTTTTTTTGCCGTGCCGTTCGCGGCGATGGCGGTGGCGAGCCTGTTTCCCCAGGGCCGGCAGGGGCCCAGCCTCGCGAACTACACGCAGTTCTTCGCCAATCCCAGCTATTGGCGGGCGCTGGTCAATTCGCTGGAGGTGACCGTCATCGTCACGGTCATCTCGATCCTGCTGGCCTATCCGTTCGCGTGGATCCTGGCCTTCATGGTGCCCGAACGCTGGCAGCGGCTGGCGCTGATGCTCGCGGTCCTGCCGTTCTGGACCTCCTATGTCGTGCGCTCCTACTCGTGGCTCCTGGTGCTGGCGGAGAAAGGCGCCCTCAACAGCGCGTTGGTGCATCTGGGCTTGCTGTCCGATCCGATCCAGATCGCCAACACCAGGGCGGCGACGGTCATCGGCTTCGTCCATTTCTTCGTGATGCTGCTCACCCTCACGATCTACGCCAATCTCAAGCAGCTATCGCCGAGCTACCGCAAGGCGGCGGCTGATCTGGGCGCCAGCCCGCTGCAGGCGTTCATCCACGTCGTCCTGCCGCTGACCCTGCCCGGCATCATGGTGGGTGCGTTCCTCACCTTCGTGCTGGCGATCGGCGACTACATCACGCCCCAGATCCTGGGCGGCAACAACGAGCTGCTGATGCCGCAGCTCATCATGATGCAGATCGGACGGCGCGGCGATTTCGCGGGCGCCTCCGCGCTTTCCATCATCCTGATGGCGGTCGTCTCGATCGCCTATCTGCTGTGCGCGCGCTGGCTCAAGATCGAGCGGGCATGATGGCGCGGATCGTCTCGACCCTGTATGCGGCGGCGATCTACGCCTTCATCTTCCTGCCGGTCGCCGTGCTGGTGCTGTTCTCGTTCCAGGGCACCTTATTCCCCATTCCGCCGTTCAACGGCCCGTCGCTCCGCTGGTACGGCGCGGTGCTCAATGACGCGCGTTTGACGGACGGCTTGCTCAATTCCGTCCTGGTGGCGGTCACGAGTTCCGCGCTCGCGACGCTGCTGGGCTTCCTCTCGGCCTGGGGCTTCGCGCGCTACTATCTGCCCGCCTCGGCCGTGCTGCGCGGGTTCATCACCCTGCCGCTGACCGTCAGCTATCTCATCATCGGCATGGGGCTGCTGATCTTCTTCAACTGGATCGGCATGCCGAAATCCCTGACCGCCGCCGGCATCGGCCATGTGGTGATCAACCTGCCGCTGTGCTTTGCCATCATCTACAGCCAGATGGGCGACCACCAGGCCAATATCGAGCGCGCGGCGCGCGATCTGGGGGCCAGGGAATGGCAGGTCCTGACCCTGGTCACGGCGCCGATGCTGTGGCCTGCCTTGTTCGCCAGCTTTTTCCTGTCGATGACGTTCTCGTGGGACGAGTTCGTGATCTCCTTCCTGCTCACCCGCTTCGACACGACGCTGCCGGTGGAGATCTGGAATCTCCTGCGGGCCGGCCTCAACCCCAAGACCAACGCGGTCGGCTCGCTGGTGTTCGGCGTTTCGATCCTGCTCGCCATCGTGTTCGAGCTGGTCGCCTTCCGGAAGCGTCCGCGATGACGGCCCTCGTCTCGGTCGACAGCATCTCGCAGAGCTTCGGGCAGGTCCAGGTGCTGGATGCGGTCTCCCTCGCCATCCAGCCGGGCAGCTACACCGTGCTGCTCGGCCCATCCGGCTCCGGCAAGACCACGCTGCTGTCGATCCTGGGCGGCTTCCTTCAGCCGACCCAAGGCCGCGTGCTCATCAAGGGCGAGGATTGCACAGCCATGGCGCCGGCCAGGCGGCCGACCGCGACGGTGTTCCAGGACTATGCCCTGTTCCCGCACATGAGCGTCGGCAGCAACGTCGCGTTCGGCCTGCGCATGAGAGGCGTGGCGAAGAGGGAGCGGTTGGGCAAGGCGCAGGACATGCTGCGCATCGTCGGCCTGGATCAGGCGTTCGACAAGAAGCCGCATCAGCTCTCGGGCGGCCAGCGCCAGCGCGTCGCTTTGGCCCGAGCCCTGGTGGTGCAGCCGGCCGTCCTGCTGCTCGACGAGCCGCTGGGCGCGCTCGACCTCAAGCTGCGGCGCCAGATGCAGGACGAGTTGAAGGCGATCCAGAAGCGCATCGGCACCGCCTTCGTGCATGTGACGCACGACCAGGAGGAGGCGATGGCCCTGGCCGACCATATCGTGGTGATGAACCACGGCCGGATCGAGGACGAGGGGCCGGCCGAGCGCGTCTATGCCCGGCCCGCCACCCGTTTCGCGGCGACCTTCATGGGCGAGAGCACGATCGTTCCCGGCCGCGTCGAAGCAGACGGACAGGTCAGGACGGCGCTTGGCCTATTCCCCGCGAGCGGGCAGGTTCCCGGCACCGAGGTGCACGTCGCCATCAGGCCGGAGCACGTGCGGGTCGGCCCGGCCATCCCCGCCACCGTGAAGGACGTGGTCTATCAAGGCAGCTTCAAGCGGGTAACGGCGACGCCGACAGCCGCGCCGGACATTCAACTGCTGGCGAGGCTGCCTGCCGGGGAGCCCGTCCAGGAGGGGGCCGAAATCTCGCTTCGCGTCGATCCTGGCGAGATCATCTTCCTGAAAGACTAGCTCTTTGGCCGCATGGGTCGGGACCGCGCATGACCTTCAAAAATGCACGGTCAAAGGCCACCCCTGAAAGGTCAAGAACCGCGGCGCGGCGCATCCTATACTGATCGAGGATTCCATAAGAGCGCGCAACGCAGCATTGCCGCGGGTCAATTGCATTCGATTCAGGCGGGGCTTAGCCTGCCCCGCAATTGGCACGCTGGTGGGGACGCCCGTCGGTCAGGAGATCAGAGATGCCAGACAAGCCGCAAGGTGCTCCCCGGATCAAGGTGAACCGGTGGCGCCGCTTCGCCGACTGGGACGAGCGGCCGCTGCGCCTCGACAAGTTCGCGGTCGAGGACGCCGCCTCCGGCTTCGCAGCCTTTTATTCGCCCAGCGATCCCAAGCCCGGCCTCGAGATCGAGAACGGCAAGGTCAAGTCGATGGACGGCGTCGCCGCCGCCGATTTCGACATGATAGACATCTTCATCGCCAACCATCACCTCGACCTCGAGGTGGCGGTGGAGGCGATGGCGATCCCGTCTCATGAGATCGCGCGCATGCTGGTCGACATGAACGTGCCGCGCACCAAGCTGGTGCGGCTCGCCCACGGCATGACGCCTGCCAAGCTGGCGGAAGTCGTGACGGAGTTGAACGCGCTCGAGATCGCGTTCGCCTACAGCAAGATGCGGGCGCGCCACACGCCGGGCAACCAGGGTCACGTCACCAACGCCAAGGACGATCCGCTGCAGCTCGCCGCCGATGCCGCGACCGCCGTCGCCTTCGGGTTCGACGAGGTCGAGACCACCATGCGGGTCGCGCGCAATGCCTGGTCCAACGCCGTCGCCTGCGCGGTCGGCGCCGCGGTCGGGCGCTGGGGCACATTGTTCCAGTGCTCCAGCGAGGAAGCCGAAGAGCTGCAGATCGGCATGGCCGGCTTCACCTCATATGCGGAGACGGTTTCCGTCTATGGCACCGAGCGCTCGTTCATCGACGGCGACGACACGCCCTGGTCCAAGGCCTTCCTTTCCACCGCCTACGCCTCGCGCGGCATCAAGATGCGCTGCACCTCGGGCGCGGGCTCCGAGCTGCTGATGGGCTTCCACGAGAGCAAGTCGCTGCTCTATCTCGAGGCGCGGTGCCTCTGCCTGCAGCGCGGCATGGGCGTGCAGGGCACGCAGAACGGCGGCATCGACGGCGCGCCGGTGACCTGCACCGTGCCCGGCGGCGTGCGCGAGCTGATGGCGGAGAACCTGATCGCGGTGTGGCTGGATCTCGAATGCGCGTCGGGCAACGACGCCCGGCCGACCGAATCGGAGATTCGGGTCGGCGCCAAGATCCTGCCCTACCTGATCGCGGGCTCCGACCTCATCTGCTCCGGCTTCGGCTCGATCCTGGCCTACGACAATTCCTTCAACCCCTCGCTGATGAACGGCGAGGAGCTGGAGGATTTCCTGGTGCTGCAGCGCGACTTCGAGGCCGACGGCGGCCTGACGCCCGTCGGCGAGACCGAGATCATCGACCTGCGCAGCCGCGCCGTGCAGGCGATTGCCGCGGTGTTCGAGGAGCTCGACCTTTCGAGGCCCACCGCCGAGATGATGGCGAGCGTGGTCGCCGCCTCCGGCTCGGCGCAGACCGAGAGTTACGTGCCGCGCGAGGTCTCCTTCATCAGCGAGGCCATCAAGGAGCGCGGCATCAACGTCATCGACGTCATCAAGGCGCTGGCCAGGCGCGGCTATCGCGACGAGGCGCAGAACCTGCTGAATGTGGTGAAGCTGCGCGTGACCGGCGACTATCTGCAGACCTCCGCGATCGTGCGCGGCGGCCGCATCATCAGCGCGGTCAACGATCCCAACGAATATCTCGGCCCCGGCACCGGCTATCGCCTCAGCAAGCAGCGGCGCGACGAGTTGGTCAAGATCCGCGACGTGCTGGATCGCGACGAGGTGCTGCGCAGCGAGGGGCGCTACGCCAAGACCGAGATGCGCCTCATCCAGTATCGCACCATGGGCACAGCCCAGCCGGGCGCCGATCCCAAGGAAGTGGTGATCGGCATCTCGCCCGGCTTCGGCCTCAAGATCTTCCGCACCCTCGGCGGCCATCCGCTGTCTTCCGTGTTGGACGCGCTCACCTCCGGCATCCGCGCCAAGGGCGGCACACCGCGCATCGTGCGCCTGCGCCATACGGCGGACACCTCGTTCCTGGGCTTGAGCGCCGCGCGGCTGGCCGGCTCGGGGGTCGGCATCGGCATCCAGGCCAAGGGAACGGCGGTGATCCACCAGCGCGATCGCCTGCCGCATCACAACCTGGAGCTGTTCTCAAACGCGCCGATCACCGGGCTGGAGCACTATCGCCGCCTCGGCGAGAACGCGGCCGCCTATGCGCTCGGCGAAACGCCCGAGCCAGTCGTGGTGCCGACCAAGGGCGAAGCCATGGGCGCTCGTTTCCATGCCCAGGTTGCCCTTATCTATGCGATCGAAACCGGCCTGGCAGCCGACGGCGCCGAGCCGGAGAACATCGAGATCAGCCTGGCGGAGGCGGCGCAATGACCGGCAAGCCGCGGCTGACGACCGAGGACTACCCGCTGGCGGAGAAGCGGCCGGACCTGGTGCGCACGCGGCGCGGCAGGAAGCTCGAAGACTTGACCCTGGATGCGCTCGAAGCGGGCGAGGTTGCGTTGGAGGACCTGCGCATCACGCCTGAGGCGTTGCGCCAGCAGGCGGAGATCGCGCGCGCCGCGGGGCGGCCGACCCTTGGACGCAACTTCGCGCGCGCTGCGGAGCTGATCGACGTGCCGCAGGACGTGATCCTCCGGATCTACGAGTTGCTGCGCCCCGGCCGCGCCAAGGGCAAGTCGGACCTGATCGATGCTGCCAATCTGCTGCGCGGCACCTACAAGGCCGAGCGGATGGCGGCCTTCATCGAGGAAGCGGCCGCGGTCTATGAGCGCCGCGGCCTGTTCTCCAAGCGCTTCTGACCGCCTTCATGGGCAATTATCTGGTCATCATGCCGGAGGCGACGGCGCCGGCGGGCCTCATCGGCGAGACCATGATCGGCGAAGGCGCAAGCTACGACACGATCATGCCGGTGGAGCGCCATGCCAGCCGGACCCCGTTCGACTATCCGGGCATTCCCCGAGCGGTCGGCGACCATGCCGGCCTCGTGGTCCTCGGCGGCCCGATGAGCGCGAACGATACCGGCAGGCATCCGTTCCTTGGCGAGACCATGGCCCTGATCCGGGAATTCGCCGCCGCCGACCGGCCGGTGCTGGGCATCTGCCTCGGCGCCCAGGTCATTGCCCGCGCCTTCGGCGGCGAGGTCTACCGCATGCCCCGGCTGGAATCCGGCTTTCGCACCATGGATCTCACGCCGGAGGGCAACAGCGATCCGGTCTTCTCCGGCCTCGGAACCAATGTCACCTCGTTCCAGAACCACTTCGAAGCCGTGCGCGACGTGCCGGGTGCGGTGCCCCTGGCGACCGGCGGCGCCTGCCCGATCCAGGCCTTCCGGATCGGCCGGGCGACCTATGCCGCCCAATTCCATCCGGAAGTCACGATCGACATCGTGCGCGACTGGATCCGCAAGTTCGGGCGTGCCTTCACCGACGATGAGCCGAGCCTGCTGACCGATCTGGACCGCCAGTTTCGCCAGTGCTTTGCCCGGCACCGGGAGCAGTGCCACATTCTGGTGCGCCGCTGGCTGGGCCTCGCACGGGCGTGAGGGAAGTCCCGCAAACTCTCTCCAAAGCCTGTCAAAATCCCGGCGGCAGATGTCAAGATCGATTGGCCACGCCGCCGTACTCTCCTAATGGGTGGCGCATTGGTTCCGCTTGTCCGAAGGCGGCCGGTGCGCTGAAATACCCTGCGCAAAATCAGGTGAGGCATGCCGGGCACAGATCACCGGGCATAGAGTTCCGGAGCGCCCCGGCCGACTGGGAGAGGGATATGTTCACATCGAAACTGTCACGCCGGAACTTCATGCAGCAATCGGCGCTGTGGGCCGCGGCGTTCGCAGCGGGTGGCACGGTCGGCGTGCGCCGGGCGATGGCCGACCGCTCCAAGGAACTGAATATCCTGTGCTGGGAAGGATACAATTCCGCCCAGGTGCTGGACCCGTTCCGGGAGTTGAAGTCCGCCACCGTCAAGGCGGAATCGCTGACCAACGATCCGACCATGATCAACCGCCTGCGCGCGGGCGAGATCAACGTGTGGGACCTGATCAACGTCAACAATCCCTGGGCGCGCAAGATCATGTATCCCGAGAAGCTGATCAAGCCGCTCGACCGCGCCAAGATGGAGCCCTACTTCGAGAAGATGAGCCCGGCCTTCAAGCCGCCGTACAAGTGGGCGATGGACGACAGCGGCAAGGAGCTGATCGGCATGTGCCAGCGCTACGGCCCCTATTCCTTTGTCGTCAACACCGACAAGGTCAGCCGCGAGATGGCCGAGGACCAGGGCTGGGATCTGTGGAACGATCCCAAGAACGCCGGCCGCTACGGCGTTCTGGAATCCGACGACTGGAACGTCTTCAACATCTGCTGCATTGCCGGGTTTGATCCGTTCCGCGAGCACACGGATGACGAAGTCGCGAAGTTCACCGAAACCGCCAAGCGCGTCTTCAAGGGCGCCAAGGTGGTCGGCGACATCGCCACCATGAACCAGTCGTTCATCTCGGGCGAGATCGACTTCCACATGACCGGCGGCACCTACAGCGCCTCGCCGGCGCGCGCCGACGGCAACAAGAACATCCGCGGCATCACCCCGAAGAAGGGGCCGATGGAGGGCGGCAAGGGCGGCATCTCCTGGATCGAGGTCACCTCGGTGGTCAACAACCCCGATGTCTCGCCTCTGGCGGTCGAGTTCCTGCAGTACGTGCAGGACCCGAAGACCGCCCACGTGGTGGCCTTCGCCGAAGGCACGTTCAATCCGGTCGCCCAGATGGGCAACCCGGAGTGCTTCAATCTCTTCACCAAGGAAGAACTGGACGCGATCCAGTGGGACAGCCTGGAAGAGGAGATGGCGCGGTCGATCGAATACGACATCGTGCCGGACTACGACAAGCTGCTCGACATCATGTCCTCGGCCAAGCGCGAGGCCTCGGGGGGCTGACGGGCCCATCGTCAAGACAGGAATGGCGGGCTCTTTCGTGGCGGACAAGCCGAGATCAGCGAGAGAGCCCGGTTCCCTGATTCCAGAGTGAATTGAGGATGGCTCGGCATCTTACGGCATGACCACGCGCACCCCCGTCATTGAACTGCGGCAGATCACCAAGACCTTCGGCACCTTCACCGCGGTGCACAGCATCGACCTGTCGGTCGCCGAAGGCGAGTTCTTCACCATCGTCGGCCCATCGGGCAGCGGCAAGACCACCGTCCTGCGCATGCTGGCGGGCCTCGAGACCCCGACGGACGGGGACATCCTGCTGCGCGGCGCGCGCATCAACGACGTGCCGGCCAACCGCCGCCCGACCTGCATGGTGTTCCAGTCGCTGGCCCTCTTCCCGCACCGCACCGTCGGCCAGAACATCGAGTTCCCGCTGAAGATCCGCGGCGTGGCGCCGGCGGAGCGCAGGAACCGGGCGCTGCAATTGATGGCGCAGCTGCGCCTGCCGGAGGACTACTACGCAAAGAACGTGACCAAATGCTCGGGCGGCGAACGCCAGCGCGTCGCCCTGGCCCGCGCGCTCGCCTACAACCCGGATATCCTGTTCTTCGACGAGCCGCTGTCGGCCATCGACTACAAGCTGCGCAAGACGCTCGAGAGAGAGCTGAAGGACATCCATCGCGAAACCGGCAAGACCTTCGTCTACATCACCCATTCGCTGGAGGAGGCGATGGTGATGAGCGACCGGATCGGCGTCATGCGGCTCGGCCGCCTGGTGCAGGTTGGCACGCCGAACGAAATCTATACCGCGCCCAACAGCAAGTTCGTTTCGGAATTCATCGGCGACGTCAACATCATCCCGGTGCACCTGATTGACGGCAACCGCCTGAGATCCGACGAACTGGAGACCGAGTTCACCGCACCCCACGCGCTCCATGGGTTTTCCAAGGGCCATCTCGTGGTGCGGCCCGAATCGATGCGGATCGTGGATCGCCGCGATGAAGCGGAAAACATCCTGACCGGCACGCTCTACAACGAATACGCCCTCGGCTCGCGCATCCAGTACCAGGTCCGGGTGGGCGAGCAGGTCTTCATCGTCGAGCGTCTGCGCCAGCAGGCGCTGAACGGCCGGCTCGACACCGAAGTGCTGATCGGATGGAACGCCCGCGACAGCATCCTGGTGGGCGACTGATGGCGGCGCGCGGCGACGGCAAGGCGCGCCAGGGACCGCTCAATGCGGTGCCGGTCCTGCTGTTCCTGCTCATCGGGTTCGCGGCGCCGCTGCTGGCCGTCATCGGCTACAGCTTCATGCCGGAACGGACCTTCGGCCTGTGGCAGAAGCCGGGCCTCGGCAACTATGTCACGATATTCCACGGCACCAGCTACATCTCGTTCCTGTGGTCGCTTGGCCTTGCCGCCATAACGGTCATCCTGCTGGCGTTCATCTGCTACCCGGTGGCGTATGGCCTTGCCCGCGTGTTCGGCCGCTGGGCGACCCTGCTGACGCTGCTGTTCACGATCCCGCTGTTCGTTTCGGAGAATGTCCGGCTCTACGGCTGGGTGCTGTTTTTCATCAAGAACGGCGTGCTGCTCGGCACGCTCAAGGCGCTGTTCGGCGGGGAGCACGACAGCTGGCTGTTCACCGAGGGCATCATCGTGATGGGCATGGTCTATGTCTACCTGCCCTTCATGCTGTTCCCGATGACCCTCGGCGTCAGCATGGTGCCCAACGAGACGCGCGATGCCGCCTTCGATCTCGGCGCCAGCCGCTGGCAGGTGTTCAAGGAGGTCGACCTGCCGCTGTCGATGCCGGGCATCATCATCGGCTTCCTGCTGTCCTTTGTCCTCGCGGTCGGCGCGATCGCCGAAGCCAAGGTGCTGGGCGGCCAGCGCATCATCCCGATCACCCACGACATCGAGATCGCCTTCACCTATGCCCAGAACTGGCCGCTGGGGGCGGCACTGTCGGTGCTGCTCATGCTGGTGGTCGGCGTGCTGGTCCTCAGCGTGCTGCGCCGTTTCGATCTCGACGCCATCCTGGGGCGGCGCTGATGGCCGGCCCTGCCAACGCGCAGCGCTGGCGCACCGCCCTGCTGTGGGCGTGGGCGCTCGCGGTCGTGGTGTTCATGTACCTGCCGGCGCTTTGCCTGCTGCTTGCCTCGTCCACGGCAAGCCGCTACTTCATCTTCCCGATCACGCGGTGGGGCTTCGACTGGTGGCGGAAGACCTTCGACTCGATCCAGATCCATGAGTTGTTCAAGACCTCGATCTCGATCGCGCTGCTGGTCACGGTGATCGCCGTGGTGATCGCCTTCTTCGGCGCGCTGGCGTTCGCGCGCTATGAGTGGAAAGGCCGGTCGCTCTACCAGAAGATCGTGCTCCTCCCGATCTTCTTCCCCCAGTCGGTGCTGGGGCTGGCGCTCCTGCTCTGGTTCAATGCGATCGGGATCGAGCTGTCGTGGAAGAGCGCGGTGTTCGCGCACCTGGTCTGGATCGTGCCGGTGGTGACGCTGGTGATTTCGATCCAGGTCTACAGCTTCGATCCCGCGCTGGAGGAAGCCGCCTTCGACCTGGGCGCGACGCGCTGGCAGGTGCTCAAGGAAGTGACCTTGCCGGTACTGTTTCCGGGCCTGTTCTCGGGCGCCCTGTTCGCGTTCCTGCTGTCCTGGGGCAATTTCCCGCTGTCGCTGTTCACGACCGGCGCCGACACCACGATTCCGGAGTATCTCTATGCCAAGATGGTCGCGGGCTATACGCCGGGCGTGCCCGTGCTGGGCACCGTCTCGACCATCAGCGCGGCGATCCTGCTGCTGGGCGGCTATGGGTTGATCATCCTCGGGCGCCGGGCGCGGCTCAAATAGCAAGCACGGAGGCAACGTCATGCTGACATCATCCCTGACCGGCAAGTCCGTCATCGTCACCGGCGGCAGCAAGGGCATCGGCAAGGGCATCGCCAGGGTGTTCGCCGGCCATGGCGCCAAGGTGCTGATCGTCGCGCGCCACCTCAAGGAGGCGGAGGCGACGGCGCAGGAATTCGCCAAGGCCGGCGGCACCGCCGGCGCCTTCGCCGGCGACGTGACGAAGCTCTCTGACATGCAGGCGATGGCCAAGGCGGCCGCCGACCGCCACGGCGGGATCGACGTGCTGTGCGCCAATGCCGGCATCTTTCCCCAGGCCAAGATCGAGGACATGAGCCCCGAGACCTGGGACGAGGTGATGGACACCAACCTCAAGGGCACCTTCCTCGCCATCAAGGCCTGCCTGCCCGAACTCAAGAAGAGCGGCCAAGGGCGGGTGGTCATCACCTCCTCCATCACCGGGCCGGTCACCGGTTATCCCGGCTGGACCCACTACGGCGCGACCAAGGCCGGGCAGCTCGGCTTCATGCGCACCGCCGGCATCGAGCTCGCGAAATACGGAATCACGGTGAATGCGGTGATGCCGGGCAATATCGTCACCGAGGGACTGGCGGGGCTGGGCGAGGAGTACCAGCGCAGCATGGCCGCTTCGGTGCCGTTGAAGCGCCTGGGCGCGGTCGAGGATATCGGCCATGCGGCGGCCTTCTTCGCATCCAGGGAGGCGGCCTACATCACCGGCCAGACCATCATCGTGGATGGCGGGCAGATCCTGCCGGAATCGCTGGAGGCGCTCGCCTCCGCCTAGATATTTGCTTTTGGCGCCGGTTGCGGCGACACTGGCTCCAATCTGTGCAGGAGCTTGAGAGATGTCCGTTACCCAGCTGAAGACCAGCCGCGATTCGGAAGAGCGGCAATTGCGAATCGACCTCGCCGCCGCCTTCCGCCTGACGGTCGAGATGAACTGGCACGAAGGGGTCGGCAACCACTTCAGCGCGGCGGTTTCGCCCGACGGCAAGAAATTCCTGATGAACCCGAAATGGCGGCACTTCTCCACCATTCGGGCCAGCGACCTGCAGCTGCTCGATGCCGATGACGACAGCATCATGAAGACGCCCGAGGCGCCGGATGTCTCGGCCTGGGCGATCCATGGCGGCATCCATGCCAGCGTCGCCCATGCGCGCGTGCTGTTGCACCTGCACCCGCCCTATGCCACCGCACTCGCGACGCTGGCCGATCCGGAGATCAAGCCGATCGAGCAGAACACCGCGCGCTTCTACAACCGGCTCGCCATCGACCTCGCCTATACCGGCATCGCCGAGGACAAGGCCGAGGGCAAGCGCCTCGCCCGGCTGCTCGGCAACAAGCGCACCATGATGATGGGCAATCACGGCGTGCTGTGCGCCGCGCCCACCGTCGCGGAGGCGTTCGAGGACATGTATTTCCTGGAGCGCGCCGCGCAGACCATGGTGCTGGCCTACTCGACCGGACAGAAGCTCAACATCATGCCGCACGACCTGGCGGAGAGGACCGCGCGCGGCTGGGAAGACTACTCGGAGAGCGCATTCGCGCACTTCGACCAGCTGAAGCAGAAGCTGGACCGCACGGATCCGAGCTACAAGGAGTAGGCCTCACTCCGAGGCACCGCATCCTCTTTTCGTCATGGTCGTGCTTGGCACGACCATCCATATGTGGACGGCCCCGGTGGTGCAAGAGAGGTAAGAAGCGGTCGATGGGCCGGCTCGATTGCGTCCATATGTCCGGTCTGTTCGCGGCGGTCGCATTTGACCGCCTGCC
>DASSBF010000206.1:0-12761 GCA_035699005.1 Dongiaceae bacterium | reverse complement strand
AGCCGACATCGTGCTCCTGCACGAATTCCGGCAGGCCGGTCAGGTACCCGTTCTCCTGCGCGGCCGCCACCATGCGCCACAGCGAGCGGCCGACCAGCGCCACCTGACGGCCATGCTCCATGCCGACGCGCGCAATGGTCTCCAGGCGCGCGACGTTGCTGGCGAAACAAGCTACCGCGACACGGTTCTTCAATCGGCCGATCAGTTCGCGCAGCGACTCCCGCACGTCGGCCTCGGAACCGGATGCGCCCTCCACGAACACGTTGGTCGAATCGCATACCATGGCCAGCACGCCGCCGTCGCCCAGCCTGCGCAGGGCCGCCTCGTCGGTGGCCTCGCCCACCAGAGGCGTCGGGTCGAGCTTCCAGTCGCCGGTATGCAGCACCGCCCCCAGCGGCGTGCGCACCACGACGGCGTTCGGCTCGGGGATCGAGTGCGTGAGCGTGATGAGCTCGACCTCGAACGGCGGCAGCGACACCTTGCCCGACATCGGGATCAAGGTGATCGGCGCCTCCTTTGCCAAGCCCGCCTCTTCCAGCTTGCGGCCCAGTACCGAGGCCGTGAAGGGCGTGGCGTAGAGCGGGCACTTCAGTTGCGGCCAGAGATAGGGGACGGCGCCGATATGATCCTCGTGCGCATGGGTGAGGACGAGGCCGACCAGATCGCCCACCCGCTCCTTGATGAAAGAGATATCGGGCATGATGACGTCGATGCCCGGCGTCGATTCATCCCCGAAGGTGATGCCGAGATCGACCATCAGCCACTTGCCGCGGTGGCCATAGAGATTGAGGTTCATGCCGATCTCGCCCGCCCCACCCAAAGCGAGGAACAGCAGCTCGTCGGATTTGGGCGAGAACGCGTCCGTCATCGACACGTCGTCCCAGCGCGGTCCCCCTCCCCCCTTGTGGGGGAAGGGTGCGGCGCCTTAGCGAACGAAGTGAGCGCCCGTCCGCGAATGCGGACATTCGTCCGCGGGGGTGAAGCTGGATGGGGGGTGCCGCCGCACGACCGCTGGTCAGAACGCACCAAGATCGTTCGCTGCCCCGCTGAGTATGGCGAAGCCTCCTCATCCGCGATCGTGCGGCGGCACCCCCCATCGCAACCTTCCCCCACAAGGGGGGAAGGGGCCGTGCTGCGCGCTTGCCAGGGCCAAGCACCCTCGGCGAAGGCCGACATTCGTCGGCAGGCATGACGGATGGGAATGGGGGCTCGGAGCATATTACTCACGATTGCGCCGGTAGATCTCAATGAGGCCGCGGGTCGTGATCTCCTGGTCCAGATGCTGCAGCACTGGAGTCGCGCCGTGGAACAGGGGCGCCAGGCCGCCGGTCGCGACGACCGCGAGCTGCGCGCCGAACTCCGCCTGGATGCGCCCGACCATGCCTTCGATCAGGCCGACATAGCCAAAGAAGATGCCGGACTGCATGGCGGTCAGCGTATCCTTGCCGATCGCCCTGGCCGGCCGTTCCACGGCGATGCGCGGCAGCTTGGCGGTCATGCTGTGCAGCGCCTCGAGGCTGAGATTGATGCCGGGCGAGATGGCGCCGCCGACATAGTTGCCCGCGCCATCGACCACGTCGAAGGTCGTCGCGGTCCCGAAATCCACCACCACCAGTGGCTTCCGGTACCTAATGTGGCCGCCGACGGCGTTGGCCAGCCTGTCGGCGCCGACATCCTGAGGGGACATGTCCATCAGCACCTCGATACCGAGTTTCACCGCCGGGTCGCCGACCACGAGCGGCTTGGTCTTGAGATGCTTCTCGCACAGCATGTTCAGGTGAAACAAACTCTGCGGCACGACCGTTGCGATGATCGCGCCGTCGATCTGGCCGAGCGACATGCCGGACATCTGCATCAGCTGATTGAGCCAGACGACATACTGGTCCGCCGTCCGGAAGGGATCCGTCTTGATCCGCCAGTCGCCGACCACGCCGCCGCCTTCGCAGGCGGCGAATTTGACGTTGGTGTTGTTGGCGTTGATCGTCAGCAGCATGGATCACTTCCTCCCCGCCGGCGGGAAGTATACATCGCCGGCCGCGATGCGCCGCTCGGTGCCGTCCGCCAGCGCCAGGCGCAGCGCGCCATCCGGGTCCAGGTCCCTGAACAGGCCGGACACGACCTCGCGCTCCAGGCGCACCTCGATCGCGGCACCGAGACCCGCCGCCCGCCGGCGCCAGGCTGGCAGCAGGGCCGCGAACCCGTCCGCCGCCCATGTCTCATGGAGCGGGCCGAAGGCCGCCAGGAACCGCTCCAGCAGCGCCTGGGGGGCGATCGGCGCCGCACCCTCGGCCAGCAGATCGGTCGCGGGATATGGCGTGTCCGCCGGATGGCTGAGGATGTTCACCCCGACCCCCAGCACCAGGAAGCCGGGCTGGGCCTCCAGGAGAATGCCGCTGGCCTTGCGCCCATGGACCAGCAGGTCATTGGGCCATTTGTGGCGCACCTGGGCACGATCCGGCAGCAGCGCCTCGGCAACGTCTCCGATCGCCATGACGGCGGCGAAGCCGAGCGCGGCGGCTTCCGAAACCGCGCGCTCCGGCCGCAGCAGCAGCGAGGCATGGAGGTTCCCTGCGGGCGAGGTCCAGGTGCGGCCGCGGCGGCCGCGGCCGGCCGTCTGGCGGTCGGCCCGGACCACCAGGCCGGCACCCTCCCCCGCCAGGGCGCGGAGCCGGCAAGCCTCGTTGGTGCTGTCGATCTCCGCGACCTGCTCGACCCGGAAGGCGAGACTCATCCCGGGAACAGGGAGGATGCGGCGGCGATGGCGGAGCTCTGGATCGGGTTGATGAACAGGATGCCGGCGACCACCACCGCCAGCGAGGCCGCGAGGACGAACTTCAGCGAGCCATCGACCCGGTCGAAGCTGCCGACCGCCTCGTCGAAATACATGACCTTGACGATGCGGACATAGTAATAGGCCGATACCACGCTGGTGACGACGCCGATCACCGCCAGCACGAACATGCCCTGGTTGACGGCCGCCGCGAACACCATCCATTTGCCGAAGAAGCCGACCAGCGGCGGGATGCCTGCCATCGAGAAGAGAATCGCCGCGAAGATGTGGGCGAGCCACGGCTGGCTCTTGGCGAGACCGGAGAGATCCGCAATCTCCTCCACCATCCGGCCCTTCTGGCGCATGGCGAGGATGACGGCGAAGGAGCCGAGGGTCATCGGCACATAGGTCGCCATGTAGAACAGGAGGCCGCTGACCCCCTGCTGGGTGCCGGCGGCCAGCCCGACCAGCGCATAGCCGGCATTGCCGATGGCGCTGTAGGCCATCAGGCGCTTGATGTTGCGCTGGCCGATGGCCGCGAAGGCGCCGAGGATCATCGAGGCGACCGAGATCGCGAAGATGATCTGCTGCCACTGCGGCGTGATGCCGCCGAACGCATCGACCAGGACGCGCGTGAACAGGCAGATCGCCGCCACCTTGGGCGCCGCCGAGAAGAATGCGGTGATCGGCGTCGGCGCGCCTTCGTAGACGTCGGGCGTCCACATGTGGAACGGCACGGCGGAGATCCTGAACGCCAGGCCCGCGCACAGGAACACCAGGCCGACGATGAGGCCGAGCGACGGCGGCATCGCGCCGCCGAGCGCGGTCGAGAGGCCGGCGAAGCTGACGGTCCCGACGAAGCCATAGACCATGGACGCGCCGTACAGCAGGATGCCCGAGGACAGCGCGCCGAGGACGAAATACTTGAGGCCCGCCTCGGCCGATCGCACGGTGTCGCGCTGTATCGCGGCGGTGACATAGAGCGCCAGGCTCTGCAGCTCCAGCCCTACATAAAGCGAGATCAGGTCGTTGGCGGAAACCATCAGCATCATGCCGAAGGTGGCCAGCAGCATCAGCAGCGGCAGCTCGAACCGCGCCATTCCTTCGCGCTCCGCATAGGAGAACGACATCCAGACCGCGGCAATCGACGCGATCAGGGTCAGCACCTTGGCGAACACGGCGAACCGGTCGACGATGAAATGGCCGCCGAAGGCCAGCTGCGGAGTGTTCGAGACATCGATGCCGAGCAGCACAACGATGGCGACTCCCATCACCGCCATGCTCAGCAGCCCGATCAGCCGCATGGCGCGGTCGCCGACAAAGGCGCCGACCAGCAGCAGCACCATGGCGGAAAGCGCGACCCAGATTTCCGGCAGCGCGGCGCCGACGTTTAGGCTGGCCATCTATTGTTCCCCCGACGGGGCCGCCGGAGCGGGCGGCGGGGCCGCAGGTTCCGCCGGCGGCTCGGCTGGAGCGGCTTCCGCCGGCGCGATGATCGAACCCGGCTGCGTTGGCCCAACCGCGATCTGATAGTTGGATATCATCTGCTCGACCGCCGGACCGGTGATCGCGGTGAAGCTCGCCGGATAGATGCCCATCCACAGCACGATCAGGATCAGGGGCACGAAGATCGCGACCTCGCGCGGCGATAGGTCAAGCATCGCCTTCACGTCATCCTTTTCCAGCTGTCCGAAGAGAATGCGGCGATAGAGCCACAGCATGTAGGTGGCGCTGAGGATGATGCCGGTGGTGATCAGGAACGCGACCCAGGTGCTCGCCTTGAACACGCCCACCATCACCAGGAACTCGCCGATGAAGCCGCTGGTGCCCGGCAGGCCGACCGAGGCCAGCATGAAGATCATGAACGCGAAGGCATAGCGCGGCATGTTGTTGACGAGGCCGCCGTAGCGCGCGATCTCGCGGCTGTGCAACCGGTCATAGATCACGCCGACGCACAGGAACAGCGCGCTGGAGACGATGCCGTGGCTCAGCATCTGGATCATCGCGCCTTCGACGCCCTGTCGGTTGAGCGCAAAGGCGCCGGCGGTGACAAAGCCCATGTGCGCGACCGAGGAATAGGCGATCATCTTTTTCATGTCGGTCTGCGCCAGCGCCACCAGCGAGGTATAGATGACCGCGACGATGCTGAGGCCGAATACCAGCGGCGCCAGGGTGGTCGACGCATCGGGCAGGATCGGGATCGAGAAGCGCAGGAAGCCGTAGCCGCCCATCTTCAGGAGCACGCCCGCCAGGATCACCGAGCCGGCGGTCGGCGCCTCGACATGCGCATCCGGCAGCCAGGTGTGGACCGGCCACATCGGCAATTTCACCGCGAACGAGGCGAAGAACGCCAGCCAAAGCCAGATCTGCACGTGCGGATCGAACTTGTGACTCATGAGAGTCGGAATGTCGGTGGTGCCGGCCTGGTCATAGATCGTCAGGACGGCGACCAGCAGCAGCACGGAGCCGAGCAGAGTGAACAGGAAGAACTTGAAGGCCGAGTAGACCCGGCGCGGCCCGCCCCAGACGCCGATGATGATGAACATCGGGATGAGAACGCCTTCGAAGAACACATAGAAGGCGACGAAATCGAGCGCGCAAAAGGTGCCGACCATGAAGGTCTCGAGCACCAGGAACGCGATCATGTACTCCTTGACCCGGACTTCGATCGCCTCCCAGCTCGCCAGCACGCAGATCGGCGTCAGCAGGGTGGAGAGCAGCACGAGCGGCATGGAGATGCCATCGACCCCCATGTGATAGGCGATGTTGAGGGCGGGGATCCACTCGGCCCGCTCCTCGAACTGGAATCCGGGATTGGTGCGGTCGAACCCGAACCACAGCAGCAGCGAGAGCAGGAACACCGCGGACGAGGTCCAGAGCGCGACCCAGCGCGCGTTGCGCGCCACGTGCGCGTCCTCGCCGCGGATGCCCGCGATGAAGGCGGCGCCCACCAGCGGCAGGAACGTGATGATCGTCAGGAGATGGGGGATATTGGTCACGACGATCTCACCAGCCGCTGCCGAACAGGTACCAGGTCACCAGGATCACCACGCCGATCAGGATCGCAAAGGCGTAATGGTAGACGTAGCCGGATTGCAGGCGCGACGCCTGCCTGGCGACATCCAGCGACACCGAGGCGATGCCGTCGGGGCCGAGGCCGTCGATGATCGCGCCGTCCCCACCCTTCCACAGGCCGAAGCCGAGCTTCTTGGCCGGCTCGACCAGCACGGCATCGTAGAGCTCGTCGAAATACCACTTGTTGAGCAGGAAGCGGTAGAGGCCGCCCAGCGCGCCGGCCAGCCGCGACGGCAGGTCGGTGCGGAACATGTAGAACAGATAGGCGATCGCGATGCCCGCGAGGCCGACGACGAGCGGGGCCACCTTCACCCACAGCGGCACTTCGTGCGCCAGGTGCGGCACCTCGTTGCCCGGCCCGAACAGAATAGCGCCGCGCCAGAATTCCTCCATGTGCTCGCCGACGAAATCGTCGAAATAGAACCAGCCGGCGAATGTCGCCCCGATCGCCAGCACGATCAGCGGCACCAGCATGACCCAGGGGCTTTCATGCACGTGGTGGTAGGTCTCGTGATCGGCGCGGGTTTCGCCGTGGAAGGTCATGAGCAACAGGCGCCAGGAATAGAACGCCGTCATCATCGCGGCACCGACGCCGATCCAGAAGGCGAACATGCCTGGGGCCGTGGCCGCGGCGAAGGCGGATTCGATGATGCTGTCCTTGGAATAGAAGCCGGCGAACCCGAACACCCCCGGGATGCCGATGCCGCCCAGCGCCAAGCTGCCGATCCACATCAGCCCATAGGTCCAGGGGATAAGCTTCCAGATGCCGCCCATCTTGCGCATGTCCTGCTCGTCCGACATGGCATGGATGACCGATCCGGAGCACAGGAACAGGAGCGCCTTGAAGAAGGCGTGGGTGAAGAGGTGGAACATGGCGGCGCCATAAGCCCCGACGCCGGCCGCCAGGAACATGTAGCCGAGCTGGCTGCACGTCGAATAGGCGATCACCCGCTTGATGTCGTTCTGCACCAGACCGACGCTGGCCGCGAAGAACGCGGTCGCCGCGCCCACGATCGTCACCACCATCTTGGCATCCGGCGCGTATTCGAACATCGGGGACAGCCGGCACACCATGAAGACGCCGGCCGTCACCATGGTCGCGGCGTGGATCAAGGCTGAGACCGGCGTCGGGCCCTCCATCGCGTCCGGCAGCCAGGTGTGGAGGCCGAGCTGCGCCGACTTGCCCATCGCGCCGACAAACAGCAGCAGGCAGAGCGTGGTCAGGATATCGGCATTCCAGCTGAGGAAGTGGAAGCTCTGCCCGACCTTGCCCGGTGCCGCGGCGAACACCGCGTCGAAACTGACGGTGCCGAAGACGAAGAACACGCCCATGATGCCGAGGGCGAAGCCGAAATCGCCGATGCGGTTGACGATGAACGCCTTGATCGCGGCGGCATTGGCGCTGGGCCGGTGGTACCAGAACCCGATCAGCAGGTAGGAGCAGAGGCCGACGCCCTCCCACCCGAAGAACAGCTGCATGAAGTTGTCGGCCGTCACCAGCATCAGCATGCAGAAGGTGAAGAGGCTGAGATAGGCCATGAAGCGCGGGATCGAGTGGTCGTGCGCCATGTAGCCGATGGAATAGACGTGCACCATCGCCGAGACGGTGGTGACCACGATCAACATCACGGCGGAGAGCTGGTCGATGTGGATCGACCACTTCGCCTCGAACGCGCCGCTGGCGAACCAGGTGAAAAGCTCTGTGGTGCGCGCGTTGCCGTCGTACTGGAGGAATACAATCCAGGACAGCACGAACGAGACCAGCATCAGGCCGCTGGTGATCCATTGCGCACCCTTGTCACCGACCCGGCGGTTGCCGAGGCCGACGATGATCGCGCCCAACAGCGGCAGTGCGACGATTGCGACGTCCATCACGCCCCTACCCCTTCATCACGTTGAGGTCTTCGACGGCGATGGAGCCGCGATTGCGGAAATAGACCACCAGGATTGCAAGGCCGATCGCCGCCTCCGCCGCGGCGACGGTCAGCACCAGCATGGCGAAGACCTGGCCCACCATGTCGCCCAGGAAGCTGGAGAATGCCACCAGGTTGATGTTGCCCGCGAGCAGGATCAGCTCCACCGACATCAGGATGATGATGACGTTCTTGCGGTTGAGAAAGATTCCGAACACGCCAATCGTGAACAGGATCGCGGCGACGGTCAGGTAGTGCGTCAGGGTGATTTGCATGGCCTCAGATTCCCGTGCCTGTCGGCACTTTCCTGATCTCGACCGAGCGGGCGCCGCGCGCCAGCTGGGCGGCGATGCGCTGGCGCTTGACGCCCTCGCGCTCCCGATGGGTCAGGACGATGGCGCCGATCATCGCGATCAGGAGCACGATGCCGGCCGACTGGAACAGGTAGAAGTAGTCGGTGTAGAGGATCTGCCCGAGCGCCTGGGTGTTGCTGACGCCGGCCGGCGTCGGCGAGCCGGCAAGCGTGGCGATGGCCGGCGCCATCGCGCCGCTCGACACCACGAAGATGATCTCGGCCACCAGGATGATGCCGACGACCGCGCCGATCCCGGCATAGCGCACGAAGCCCTGGCGCAGCTCCGCGAAATTGATGTCGAGCATCATGACGACGAACAGGAACAGCACCGCCACCGCGCCGACATAAACGACAATCAGCATCATCGCCAGGAACTCCGCGCCCAGCAGCACGAACAGGCCGGCAACGTTGAAGAAGGTCAGGATCAGGAACAGCACCGAATAGACCGGGTTGCGGTTGGCGACCACCAGGACGGCGCTCACCACCGCGACCGCGGCAAACACATAGAAGGCGATGGCTTGAACGATCATTCCGTTCCCCTTGGAGCATCTTCCGCTGAAGTGGAAGCCGGTTCAGCGAAGAAAATGCGACCTACTCCTTGACCCCGCGCCCGCCGGTCAGCGGTACGGCGCGTCCGCCTGCAGGTTCGCGGCGATCTCCGCTTCCCAGCGGTCGCCGTTCGCCAGCAGCTTTTCCTTGTTGTAGAACAGCTCTTCCCGCGTCTCGGTGGAAAACTCGTAGTTCGGCCCCTCGACGATGGCATCCACCGGGCAGGCCTCCTGGCACAGGCCGCAATAGATGCACTTGGTCATGTCGATGTCGTAGCGGGTGGTGCGCCGGCTGCCATCCTCGCGCGGCTCGGCCTCGATGGTGATGGCGAGCGCCGGGCAGATCGCCTCGCACAGCTTGCAGGCGATGCAACGCTCCTCGCCGTTGGGATAGCGCCGCAGCACATGCTCGCCGCGGAAGCGCGGGGACAGCGGCCCCTTCTCGTAGGGGTAGTTGATCGTCACCTTCGGCCGGAACACGTATTTAAACGTCAGCCACATGCCGCTCAGCAGCTCCTGGAGCAGGAAGCTCCTAGCCGTGCGATTGAGGACGGTCATGACGTTCCCTCACTTGTTCGGCAGCAGGTCGAAGAACACCAGCACGCCCGCCGTCAGCACGACGAAGCCCAGCGAGACCGGCAGGAACACCTTCCAGCCCAGGCGCATGAGCTGGTCGTATCGGTAGCGCGGAAAGGTCGCGCGCACCCACAGGAAGCAGAAGGCGACGAAGCCGATCTTCAGCGCGAACCACAGGCCGTGCCACGCGATCTGCCACCCACTGCCTTCCGCGAACGGCTCCCACCCGAACACCGGCATCCAGCCGCCCAGGAACAGGATCGAGGTCATCGCGCTCATCAGCCAGATGTTGGCGTATTCGCCGAGGAAGAACAAAGCGAAGGTCATCGCCGAATATTCGGAGAAATAGCCGGCGACCAGCTCCGATTCCGCCTCCGGCAGGTCGAACGGCGGCCGGTTGGTCTCGGCCAGCGCCGAGATGAAGAACACGACCGCCATCGGCAGCAGCGGGATCACGAACCAGATGTGGCGCTGCGCACGCACGATGTCGGACAGGTTCAGCGAACCGACGCAGAGCAGCACCGTCACCAGCACGAAGCCGATCGAAACCTCGTAACTCACCATCTGCGCGGCGGAGCGCAGGGCGCCCAGGAACGGGTATTTCGAGTTGGACGCCCAGCCGGCCACCACCACGCCATAGACCCCGAGCGAGGAGATCGCGTACAGGTAGAGGATGCCGACATTAATGTCGGCGACCACGATCCCGTCGCCGAACGGGATCGCCGCCCAGGCGATCAGGCTCAGCGTGAAGGTGATCATCGGCGCGACCAGAAACGGGATGCGGCTGGCGCCCGACGGGACGATGGTCTCCTTGAACATCAGCTTCAGGCCGTCGGCGATCGGCTGCAGCAGGCCCCAGGGGCCGACCACGTTCGGGCCGCGGCGCATCTGCATCGCGGCCATCACCTTGCGCTCGGCATAGGTGAGGTAGGCGACGGCCAGCAGCAGCGGCACCACGATCGCGAGGATCTCGATCAGGATGAGCAGCGTGACGCCGACCGGCGTCTCCCAGAAGCTAGCCATGGGTGCCGGTCCCCGCCGCGGGCGCCACGAACGCCTCCGTGCACTTGGCCATGGTCTCCGAGGCGCGGCTGATCGGATCGGTCATGTAGTAGTTCGCGATCGGCAGATGGAACGCCCGCGCCGTCACCGCGCCGCTCGCGCCGAAACTCTCCCACCGCGCCGGCACGATGGCGCCCAGCCGCTGGAGGTTCGGAGCGGCCTTGAACAGGGAACGGCGCAGCTGACTGAGCGTGTCATAGGGCAACGTCCGCTCGAGCTTCTCCGACAGGGCGCGCAGGATCGCCCAGTCCTCCTTGGCCTCGCCGGGCGGTTCGGTGGCGGGGTCCGCCATCTGCGGCCTGCCCTCGGTATTGACGTAGATGCCCGATTTCTCGGTACAGGCCGCGCCGGGCAGGACCACGTCGGCGCGGTGCGCGCCGGCATCGCCGTGGTGGCCCTGGTAGATCACGAAGGCCTTGCCGAGCTTGCCCATGTCGATCTCGTCGGCGCCGAGCAGATAGACGACGTCGATCTCGCCCTTGACCGTGCCCTCCAGGACGCCGGCCACATCGCGGCCGCCGGCCTGCGGCACGAACCCGATCTCCATCCCGCCGGCGCGCGCCGCGGCGGTCTGCAGCACGTTGAAGCCGTTCCAGTCCTCCCGCACCAGATTGCAGGCGTCCGCAACCTTGCGCGCGAGGCCGAGCACCGCCGCGCCTTCCGCGCCTCGCAGGGCGCCCTGCCCCAGGATCAGCATCGGCGCCTTGGCGCTCTTCAGCGTCTCCGCGAAGGCGTGGCCGCCGGATGCGACCTGTCCCAGCACGTCCGCCGTCTGGCCGAGATGAACGTAGGGATAGGTCAGATCGAGGCTCGGCCCGATCACGCCGATCTTGATTCCGCCCTTGAGATAGCGCTTGCGGATGCGGGCATTCAGGACCGGAGCTTCCCAGCGCGGATTACTGCCGACGATCAGGATCGCGTCGGCCTTGTCGATGCCGTTGATGGTCGAATTGAACAGCCACGAGGCTCGCGCTTCCGGATCGAGCGCCGCGCCGTCCTGCCGGCAATCGATGTTGGGCGAGCCGAGCGCGCCCATCAGCCCTTTCAGCGCAAACATGGACTCAGCGTCGGCGAGATCGCCCGCGATCGCGGCCATCCGGGTACCCGGCAGCCCGCTGACGCGCTTGGCGATCGCGTCCAGCGCCTCCGGCCAGCTTGCCGGCTGCAGCTTGCCGGCGACCCGCACATAGGGCCGGTCCAGGCGCTGCCGCCGCAGGCCGTCGAACGCGTAGCGCGACTTGTCCGCCAGCCATTCCTCGTTCACGTCGTCGTTGATGCGCGGCAGGATGCGCAGCACCTCGCGGCCGCGGAAATCGACGCGGATCGCCGAGCCGACCGCATCCATCACGTCAATCGATTCCACCTTCTCCAGCTCCCACGGCCGCGCGATGAAGGCGTAGGGCTTGGAGGTCAGCGCACCGACCGGGCACAGGTCGATCAGGTTGCCCGACAGCTCGGAATTGATCGTCTTCTCGACGTAGGTCGTGACTTCCATGTGCTCGCCGCGGCCGGTCGCGCCCAGCACCTCCACCCCGGCGACTTCCGAGGCGAAGCGGATGCAGCGCGTGCACTGGATGCAGCGCGTCATGATGGTCTTGACGATCGGGCCGAACTCCTTGTCGGTGACGGCGCGCTTTACCTCCTTGTAGCGCGAGGAGTGGTGGCCGTAGGCCATCGCCTGGTCCTGCAGGTCGCATTCGCCGCCCTGGTCGCAGATCGGGCAATCCAGCGGATGATTGATCAGCAGGAACTCCATCACGCCCTGGCGCGCCTTCCTCACCATCGGCGAATCGGTCTTGATCACCATGTTGTCGGCGACCGGCATGGCGCAGCTTGCGATCGGCTTCGGCGCCTTCTCCTGCTCGACCAAACACATGCGGCAATTGCCGGCAACCGAGAGCCGCTCGTGGTAGCAGAAGCGTGGGATCTCCTTGCCCGCCATCTCGCACGCCTGCAGCACGGTGATGCCAGCCGGCACTTCGATCTCGATCCCGTCGATGGTCATCTTCGGCATGGGTTCGATCCTACTCGGCCGCCCGGGGCTGGCCGGCGGCCCGGGCGCGATAGTCGCGGATGCGGCGCTCGACCTCCGGGCGGAAATGGCGCATGAGGCCCTGGATCGGCCAGGCGGCCGCATCGCCCAGGGCGCAGATGGTATGGCCTTCGATCTGCTTGGTGACGTCGAGCAGGAGGTCGATCTCGCCGACTTCCGCCTGGCCGCGCACCATGCGCTGCATCATGCGGTACATCCACCCGGTGCCTTCGCGGCACGGCGTGCATTGGCCGCAGCTCTCGTGCATGTAGAAGTGCGACAGCCGCGAGATCGCCTCGACGATGTCGGTCGACTTGTCCATCACGATCACCGCGGCGGTGCCGAGGCCGGATTGCACCGCGCGCAGCGAATCGAAATCCATCAGGACCTCGTCGCAGATCGATTTCGGCAGCACCGGCACCGACGCGCC
>DASSBF010000205.1:0-28970 GCA_035699005.1 Dongiaceae bacterium | reverse complement strand
GATGTCGCGCGGATGGCACAGGCGCGGGTTGTTCTCCTCGTAGTAGCCCCACTCGATCATGCCGCCTTCGGATGTCGTCGGATCGCCGGTGTCGCGCATGTAGGCGGAGTTGCCCTGGTCGCGCAGCAGCGGCCAGCCGATCTCCTTGCCGGTACCGGCGAACTCGGTGTACGGCCCGAAGAACGTGAGGGGGTGGTCGACCGGCATGACCGGCAGGTCCTCGCCCGCCATCTCCGCGATCAGGCGGCCCCACAGGCCCGCGCACACCACGACATGGTCCGCCATGATGGTGCCGCGGTCGGTCACCACGCCCTTGATGCGGCCGTTCTCGATGACCAGCGACTTGGCCGGGGTGTTCGCGAAGGCCTGGAGCTTGCCGGAGGTCGCCGCCTGGTCGATCAGCTTGCCGGCGACGGTCTGGGAGCGCGGGATGACGAGCCCGGCATCGGGATCCCACAGGCCGCCTTGGACCATGCTCTCTTCGACCAGGGGATACTTCTGCTTGATTTCGGCCGGGCCGATCAGGCGCGCGCGGGTGCCGAACGCCTTGGCCGACGCCACCTTGCGCTTGATCTCGTCCATGCGGGCGTCGTCGCCGACGCGGGCGACTTCCAGGCCGCCGATGCGCTCGTAGTGGCCCAGCTTCTGGTAGAACTCGATCGAATAGAGCGAGGTCCAGCACGACAGGAAGTCGTGGCTGGTCATGTAGCAGAAGTCGGAGGCGTGCGCGGTCGAGCCGATGTCGGTCGGGATGCCGGACTTGTCGATGCCGACGATGTCGCTCCATCCGCGCTGGATCAGGTGGTGCGCGACCGAGGCGCCCACGATCCCGCCCAGCCCGATGATGACGACCTTCGCCCGCTCCGGAAACCCTGCCATCGCCCGCTGCTCCCAAGTGGTATTGCCGCCAGACAATAGGACGGCGGCGGCGGGATTGCTGCCTGTCCGCGACATTCCCAAAATGGCCCGCGACACGAACCGTGGGGCGTCGCCCCTGTCCGCTTCCTCCTCCCCCGGCATGGGGGAGGGTAGGGAGGGGGAAGCCGCGTTTCGGCGACAGACAATCTTCGCTCGCTTCCCCCACCCCAGCCCTCCCCCAAGGTCGGGGGAGGGGGATTGATCCTGAGCTGTATAACCCTCGGAAATCAGCCTGTTTTGCGCCTGCATAGCGGGCAGGAACGGGGGCGCGGAAAGGGCATCGCCTGTCGCTCAGCCGCTAGAGGAAACCCGGGCCGGGTGACGAAATGGCGGCATTTCCGGCCGGAGTCCGCCAGTCGATCCATTGGGCGGGCTGCCGGCACCCCTTTTGGTCAAAGAGGCAGGTCCATGGCCATCGCAGAATCCAGCGCCGAGCAGGGCGGCGGCCGCCGCAGTCGTGGCGGCGGCGGCGCGGAGGCCCGGCGCCATCTCCGCAACAAGCCGAAGCTGGTGCAGAACCCCTTCATCTCCCGCCGCATCCCGATCTACGAGGTGCTGAGCGAGGAGGGGCTGCAGCTGGTCGAACACAATGCGGACACCATCCTCCAGGAAGTCGGCATCGAGTTCCGCGACGAGCCGGAAGCGATCGAGCTGTGGAAGAAGGCCGGCGCCGACGTGAAGGGCACGCGCATCCGCTTCCCGCGCGGCCTGCCGCGCTCCATCATCCAGAAGTCCGCGCCGAAGGAATACGTGCAGTATGCGCGCAACCCGGAGCGCAACGTCACCATCGGCGGCAACAACACGGTGTTCGCGCCGGTGTATGGCCCGCCGTTCATCCGCAACCTCGATGACGGCCGACGCTATGCGACCATCGAGGATTTCCGCAACTTCGTGAAGCTCGCCTACATGTCGCCCGCGATCCACCATTCGGGCGGCACGGTGTGCGAGCCGGTGGACCTGCCGGTGAACAAGCGGCACCTCGACATGGTCTATTCGCATATCAAGTATTCCGACAAGCCGTTCATGGGTTCGGTCACGCAGCCGGAGCGCGCGGCCGATACTGTCTCGATGGCGAAGATCGTGTTCGGCGAGGACTTCCTCGACAAGAACACCGTCATCACCAGCCTGATCAACGCCAACTCGCCGATGGTGTGGGACGGCACCATGCTGGGCGCGATGAAGGTCTATGCCCGCGCCAACCAGGCCTGCATCACCACGCCCTTCATCCTGGCCGGCGCGATGAGCCCGGTGACGGCGGCCGGCACCATCGCGCAGGTGCTGGCGGAAGTGCTGGCCGGCGCAGGCACGTCGCAGCTCTATCGCCCCGGCGCGCCGGTGATCTTCGGCGTGTTCGCGAGCTCGATCTCCATGCAGTCGGGCGCGCCGACCTTCGGCACGCCGGAACCGACCCTGGTCTCGTTCGCCTGCGGCCAGCTGGCGCGGCGGCTCGGCATCCCGTACCGCACCGGCGGCTCGCTGTGCGCCTCCAAGGTGCCGGACGCGCAGGCGGCGTACGAGAGCGCGCAGACCCTGCTGCCGACCCTGCTCGCGAACACCAACTTCGTGCTGCACGGCGCGGGCTGGCTGGAGGGCGGCCTCTCCTCCGGCTACGAGAAGTTCGTGATGGATGCCGACCAGCTCGGCATGATGCAGGTGCTGGCCAAGGGCGTGGACCTTTCCGAGAACGGCCAGGCGCTCGACGCCATCCGCGAGGTCGGGCCGGGCAGCCACTTCCTCGGCTGCGCCCACACCCAGGCGAACTTCGAGACCGCCTTCTACCGCTCGACCATCGCCGACAACAACAGCTTCGAGCAGTGGGAATCGGAAGGCCGCCAGGACGCCACCCAGCGCGCCAACAGGCTCTACAAGAAGATGCTGGCGGAGTACGAACCGCCTGCGCTCGATCCCGCGATCGACCAGGCGCTGCTGGAGTTCATGGCGAAGAAGAAGGCCGCTGTTCCGGACAGCAACGTCTGATGTCCGCATTTCCCGACCTCGTCATCACCGGGCCGACACGAAGTGTCGTGACCCGGTGATCCAAGTATGGTTCTATCGCTCACTGCCACACTAGATCGCTGGGTCTTCGCCCGGCGATGACGTTTTGGGGGAGCGTTGGTGGTCCACAGCGCAATACGCCGGAGGTTTGCAAGACTTACTGCTCTCGGTGTTGCAACCGTCGTCGCGGGGTGCCAGCAGGCCGCCGAGATGTCCACGCCGAAGACCGCGAGCGTCGACAGCGACACCACCCCTGAATACGTCGCCTCCCTGCCGCCGGGGCAGTCGCGGCCGATGGTCAACCGGCTCTCCAACGACGTGGTAGCTGCCGAGAACGCGGCGTGCAAGGCTAGGCCCGACCTCGATTGGCGGGCCTGCATGAGCTCGCGCATGGTCCTCGACTTCGATCGCTATGGGTTCCTGGCGAACCACTGCCGCGGCAAGCCCGACTACAAGTCGCTGCGCGACTGCGCGCTGTTCGGCCGGCCGGGCGTCGATTGGATCCTGGCTACCGGCGGCAATCCAGATACCGATTTCGACTGGTCGAAGCCGGAGCAGTCGCACGCCGCCGCGCTCAAGAGGCTCAACGACGTGCTGACGAAATCCTGCGAAGGCTTGCCGGAGGAGGCGGGCAATTCCTGCTTCACCAGCGAGAGCGCCAAGCGGCTGGGGCTGAGCGAAACGGTCGCGACGCATTGCGCGACGCGAGCGACCCTGGAGCAGCGCGGCGCCTGCATCATCGATGCGCATGACGCGGCGATGTACCAGGCGGCGCTGGTTTCGCTGCGGGCCTGACAGACTGATCGCCCGCACGTAGCCAAGGCGGGGGGCCTATGGCTGCGTGATAGGCGGCAAGCCCTGGTCGATGCGGCCGATCAGATCCTCCGGCGTTGCCCTGGAGCACATGAGGTAGCGCAGCTCGCCCTGCGGCGCATCGCTCAGCCGAACGATGTGCAGCGCGGCGAGTTGCGGCATGGTGGCGAGCAGGTCGTTCGCCTCCTCCGGCGCCGTGATGGCGTAGTCGGCGCGCCGCTGGGCGACCATGCCGAGCAGCATCTCATTGGCCTCGGCCGACGTTTCGGTGTGCGGCTGCAGCGCCTTCACCCATTCGTCGATGGTGGTGCCGTAGGAATAGCCGGTCTTGACGATGAGCGTTCGCGACGGGTCGCGGAAGCTGTCCTGCAGCGACATGCCGTCGGCGAACCGCGCGTCGCCCTGGCGCGCGACGACGACCGTCGGCTGGTCGTGGTAGATCGGCGCGCTGAACAGCGCGAAGGCCTCGCGGTCCGGCTGCCTGAACCAGCCCAGGCCGCACACCGCGCCGATGGCGCGCTTGATCTCCTCGGTCTGGCGGGCGGGCGGCATCTCGACCCAGTTGGCCGCGATGTGCCCCTTGGTCATGGCCTCCTTGACGGGTGCGACCAGCAGGCCGGCCACCTCCTGCGCGCTGTCGTAGTAGGCGTAAGGCGGGCGGACGTGGAACAGGATCGTGACCGATGCCGTATCCGCCCGGGCCGCGGACGCCGCGGCCAGGCAGGTCAGTCCCGCAATCACGAAGCACGCGCGCATGGTGTGGCCCTCGGTGTATGCACGGCGGAAGCCAAGCTCATCCGCCGACGCAGGGTGCCGATTATCCCGCTTCCTCGCCCAGCCAGCCAGCGAGATCGCCGAGCGCGCGGCGCGACATCAGCGGCTTGCGTCGCGCTTTCCATTCCTTGACCTGGCCGCGCGTGAGGCCCTCCGGCTCGGGCAGCACGGGGAACAGTCCGAAATTGACGTTCATCGGCTGGAAGCTGGCGGCGTTGGCGTTTATGGTGATGTGGCGCAGCAGGGCACCGAGGGCAGTCGTCGCCGGCGGCGGCGGCACCGCGACGCCGAGCCGCTCGGCCGCCGCGAAGCGCCCGGCCAGCAGGCCGATCGCCGCGCTCTCGACGTACCCTTCGACGCCGGTGATCTGGCCGGCGAAGCGCAGCCGCGGCATCGCCTTGAGCCGCAGCCGTTCATCCAGCAGCTTGGGCGAGTTGATGAAGGTGTTGCGGTGCAGGCCGCCAAGGCGCGCGAACTCCGCACGCTCGAGCCCCGGAATGGTGCGGAAGATGCGCGCCTGCTCGCCATGCTTCAGCTTGGTCTGGAAGCCGACCATGTTGTAGAGCGTGCCGAGCGCGTTGTCCTGGCGGAGCTGCACCACGGCGTATGGCCGCCGCCCGGTGCGCGGGTCGGTGAGGCCGACCGGCTTCATCGGCCCGAAGCGCAACGTGCCGGGACCGCGCTCCGCCATCACCTCGATCGGCAGGCAGCCCTCGAAATAGGGCGTGTCGGTCTCCCACTCCTTGAACGCGCCCTTCTCGCCGGCGAGGAGCGCGGCGATGAAAGCCAGATAGTCAGGCTTCTCCAGCGGGCAATTGATGTAGTCGCCGCCGGCACTGCCTTCGTCATAGCGCGATTGCAGCCAGGCCTTGTCCATGTCGATCGTCTCGCGATAGACGATGGGCGCGATCGCATCGAAAAAGCTGAGCGCGCTTTCGCCGGTCAGGCCGCGGATCGCCTCCGACAAGGCGGGCGAGGTGAGAGGGCCGGTGGCGACGATGACGCTGTCCCATTCCTCCGGCGGCAGGCCCGCGATCTCGCCGCGCTCGATCGTCACCAGCGGATGGGTCGCGAGGCGCTCGGTCACCGCGCGCGAGAACCCGTCGCGGTCCACCGCCAGCGCGCCGCCGGCCGGGAGTCGATACTGGTCGGCGGCCGAGAGGATGAGAGACCCGGCGCGGCGCATCTCCTCATGCAGCAGGCCGACGGCGTTGTTCTCCGCATCGTCGGAGCGCAGGGAGTTGGAGCACACCAGCTCGGCGCAATTCTCCGTCTGGTGCGCCTCGGTCGGCCGCAGCGGGCGCATCTCGTGCAGCACCACGGGAACGCCCGCCTGTGCGAGATGCCAGGCGGCCTCGCTGCCGGCAAGGCCGGCTCCGATGACGTGGACGAGCGCGGGGCGGGAGGGAGCCATGCGCCGTCTGATACCGGGGTGGGCCGGCGGCCTCAAGTCCCATTTCGCCGCTGGCGCAACGGCTTGGCCGTCAAGAATCGCCTCACACCCAGGCAATTCGAGCAAATGGCGCGCCAAAATTCAGCTTTTTGTAACCAATTCCGGGCATGACAATGGACAAGTGGGATGAATCCGCCAATCATCGGACCCAAAGGGGGACTCGGGCACCTATGCTGCAGCGCCTGAATCCGGCCAGCGTATCTGCGCCGTTCAGCCGATATTCCCATGCGGTCAGCGTGCCGCAGGACTACCGCTGGCTGTACATCTCGGGCCAGGTCGGCGCCGACCGCGCACGCAAGATCGCCAGCGGGTTCGAGGCGCAGGCCGAGCTGGCCTGGAGCAACCTGATTGCCTGCCTCGTGGCGGCGGGGTTCGATGTCGGGGATCTGGTCAAGGTGACCCTCCTCCTGACCCGGGCGAGCGACATTGCCGCCTCGCGCCAGATCCGTGATCGCATGCTCGGGCCGGTGGAGCCGGCCAGCACGCTGATGATCGTCGCGGGGCTGGCGACGCCGGAGCTGCTGATCGAAATCGAGGGAGTGGCGGCGCGGCCCGCTGAAGGAACCGCATGAACAATCCCGAGCGCGATCCGTTCGCCGACCGCCGCTCCAGCGTCCGCAAGAAGGTTTTGCGGGCGGCCAGGGTGTTCTTCAACGACCGGCAGAGCCTGATCGATTGCACGATCCTCGATCTGTCGGACGGCGGGGCCAAGCTGGAGTTCGCCAACCGGCAGGTGCTGCCGCGCACTTTCGACCTGCAGATGCAGAATGGCGCGATCTATCGCTGCGAAGTGCGCTGGGCGAAGGACAATTTTTTCGGTGTCCGCTTCCTGGACGACAGCGAGTAGGCAGCATGCCATGACCGATCGAGGCGGCACAGCCAGCAGTCGCCGGGGTCAAGACAGGCGGACCATCCTCAAGGCCGCCAAGGCGGTCTTCAACAACGGCAAAGGCGTGCTGATCTGCCGGGTGCGCGACCTGTCGCCCGGCGGAGCCCGTCTCGAGTTCCCGCCGCGCCAAGCCTTGCCCGATGCCTTCGATCTGCATGTGACCGGCCAGCCGGTGCGCCATTGCGAGCGCCGCTGGACGCGGAACAATGTCGTCGGCGTCCGGTTTGTGGAGCGAACCCAGCCATGACCGACGACCAATCGAAACCCGATGACCGCCGCAACAACGGCCGCCGGACGGCGCTGAAAAGCGGACAGATCATCTACAATAGCGGCAAGAGCAGCATCGATTGCCGCATCCGCAACATCTCCCAGGGCGGCGCGCGACTGGAACTCGGCACCCCGCAACTGCTGCCGCATACCTTCGAGCTGCACATACCTGGGCAGCCGGCCCGCCTGTGCAACCTGCGCTGGGCCAAAGGCAATCTGGTCGGGGTGTCGTTCGAGCCTCAATAGCAGCTGGAGCACGATCCGATCAAGTCGTCGGAAAATGCTCTATGCCGGCTGCTCGATCCCCTCGGCCTTCAGCATGCGCGCATAACCAGGGCGCTCCATGACGGCGCGGACCAGCTTGTTGATGTGCGGCAGGGTGTGCGCCGGCTTCGCCATCAGCCGGGTCCAGCGCGCGATCATCACCAGATAGTAGTCGCACAGCGTAAGGCGATCGCCGCACAGGAATGGCCCGCGCGCCGCCAGCTCGCCGTCGAGGAACGAGAACATGCGCCAGACGCGCTGCTCCGCCGCCTGCTTGAGGTCGGCCTGCCGCTCCACACCGGGAATGAAATTGTCCGCGTGCCAGTAGTGCATGAGGGCTTCCTGCAGCGTGTTGGTGAGATAGACCATCCACTGCAGGAAGCGCGCGCGCCTGGGATCGCCAGGCAAGGGCGCCAGGCCCAGTTCCGGATGGCGCTCAAGCAGGAACAGCGAGATGGCCGCCGCCTCGTACATCGCGTGGCCGCCGCCATAGATCAGCGTCGGCACGCGGGCATGAGGATTGAGCTTCAGGTAGTCCGGGTTGTGCTGCTTGCCGGCATCGAGGTCGACCTCGATGAGTTCGAAGGGTGCGCCGATCTCCTCCAGCAGCGCGTGCGGCGTCATGTTCGCACTGCCCGGCGACCAATAGAGCTTGTACATGTGGGCTTCCCTTTCGCGTTCTGGCCTCAGCTTGATCTCATCATGGTGACAGCCAGCGGTCACAGCCGCGCCAATCTCTCCAGCAGCAGGGCGCGGACGCGGTCGGCGTCGCAGGCGGCGGCGACCCGGATGCCGCCGTTGCCTTCGCCCAGGCGGAAGCGGCTCTGGCCGGCGGTCGGCGTATCGCTCGTATCGATCTGGAGCGCGGCTTTGCGCAGCTCGAACAATTCCGGCGCCAGCAGCAGGAGGATGGTGAGGGGATCGTAGAGCGCGGCGGCGGGCCTGACGAAGGAGCGCAGATAGAAATCCAGCATGCCGGCCGCCGCGACCGCGCAGGGCCGGCCGGTCGAGCGCAGTGCCTCGATCCAGGCGCGATCGACGCTGGCCTGGCGCGCGACTTCCAGCGGCGCCCAGATCATCGGGCGGCCCGCCTTGAGCACGATGCCGGCGGCCATCGGGTCGACGTGGATGTTGAACTCGGCGAACACGGTGGCGTTGCCGCCGTCGGGGTTGAGCGATCCCCCCATCACCGCGATTTCGCGGATGGCGTTGGCGATGGACGGACGCCTTTGCAGCGCGAGCGCGAGGTTGGTCTGCGGGCCGAGCAGGACCATCGTGACGCTGCCGGGTGGGGCGGCGCTGAGCATCTCGATCAGCGCCTCGATTGCGGGGCCACTTTCGGCCCGCACGGGAGCGGGCAGATCGACATCGCCGACGCCGTTGCGTCCGTGGATGCCCTCGATGGTGCTCCAGGTGCCGCGGATCGGCCGGTCGGCGCCGCGATAGACCGGCACGTCTGCTTTTCCGGCCAGCGCCATCAGCGCGGCGGCGTTGCGCGTGGTGCGGTTGATGCCGACATTGCCTGCGACCGTGGTGACGGCGCGGATCTCCAGCTCGGGCGCGGCGCAGGCCAGGAACAATGCCAGCGCGTCGTCGATCCCGGGATCGGTGTCGATGATGATCGCGCGTCTAGCGGCCACGGGTGCCGGATCGCCGCGCGCGCCTGGAGGCAAGGTACGGGGCAAGATATTTGCCCGTATAGGAGGCCGGCGTCTCCGCCACCTGCTCCGGCGTGCCCGCCGCCACCACGCGGCCGCCCTTGTCGCCGCCTTCGGGGCCGAGATCGACGATCCAGTCTGCGGTCTTGATGACCTCCAGATTGTGCTCGATCACGATCACCGTATTGCCCTGGTCCACCAGCTGGTGCAGCACCTCGAGCAGCTTGCGCACATCCTCGAAATGCAGGCCGGTCGTCGGCTCGTCGAGGATGTAGAGCGTGCGGCCGGTCGCGCGCCGCGACAGCTCCTTGGCCAGCTTCACGCGCTGCGCCTCGCCGCCGGAGAGGGTGGTCGCGGCCTGGCCGACGTGGATGTAGCCGAGGCCCACCTGCTCCAGCATCGCCAGCTTGTCGCGGATCGCGGGGACGGCGCGGAAGAACGCGACGCCTTCCTCAACCGTCATCTCAAGGACATCCGCAATCGATTTGCCTTTGAAAGTTATTTCCAGGGTCTCGCGATTGTAGCGCTTGCCCTTGCACTGGTCGCACTGGACATAGACGTCGGGCAGAAAGTGCATCTCGATCTTGATGACGCCGTCGCCCTCGCAGGCCTCGCAGCGGCCGCCCTTCACGTTGAAGGAGAAACGCCCGGCCTTGTAGCCGCGCATCTTGGCCTCCGGCAGCCCGGCGAACCAGTCGCGGATCGGCGTGAAGGCGCCGGTGTAGGTGGCGGGGTTGGAGCGCGGCGTGCGGCCGATCGGCGACTGGTCGATGTCGATGACCTTGTCGAGGTACTCGATGCCCTCGATCCTGTCGTGATCGCCCGGATGCAGCCGCGCATCGTGCAGGCGCCGCGCCAAAGCATTGTACAGCGTCTCGATCACCAGGGTCGACTTGCCGCCACCCGACACGCCAGTCACGCAGGTGAAAACGCCGAGCGGGATGTCGACATTGATGTTCTTGAGGTTGTTGTGGCGGGCCCCGACGATGCGCACCTTGGCCTGGTTTCCGAAGCCCGCGCGCCGCTCGCCCGGCACCGGGATTTCCTTGCGGCCGGTGAGATACTGCGCGGTCAGGCTGTCGGAGCGCATGACCTCGGCCGGCACCCCCTTCGCCACCACGTGGCCGCCATGGATGCCGGCGGCCGGGCCCATGTCGATCAGGTAGTCGGCGTGGCGGATCGCGTCCTCGTCATGCTCCACCACCAGCACCGTGTTGCCGAGGTCGCGCAGCCGCTCGAGGGTCGCAAGCAGACGGTCGTTGTCGCGCTGGTGCAGGCCGATCGAAGGCTCGTCCAGCACATAGAGCACGCCGGTGAGGCCCGAGCCGATCTGCGAGGCGAGGCGGATGCGCTGGCTCTCGCCGCCCGAAAGCGTCGCGGAGGCGCGGCTGAGCGTCAGGTATTCGAGGCCGACGCTGTTCAGGAATCCAAGCCGCTCGTTGATCTCCTTCAGGATCCGCTGGGCGATATCCTTCTGCTTGGGCGTGAGCTTGCCGGTCAGCGCCGTAAACCATTCCGCCGCCTGCAGGATCGAGAACTCCGTCACCTGCGCGACGTTGAGGCCGTTGATCTTGACCGCCAGGGCTTCCGGCTTCAGGCGCTGGCCGTTGCAGGCCTCGCACGGCGAGGTGGACTGGAAGCGGCCCAGCTCCTCGCGCACCCAGGATGAATCGGTCTCGCGGAAGCGCCGCTCCATGTTGGTGATGACGCCTTCGAACGGCTTGGTGGTCTTGTAGCTGCGCACCCCGTCATCGAAGCTCATGGTCACGGCTTCTTCGCCGGAGCCGAACAGGATGATGTCGCGGATCTTCTTCGGCAGCTCCTGCCATTGGATAGTCAGGCTGAACCTGTAGTGTTTGGCGAGGCTTTCCAGCGCCTGCATGTAGTATTGCGAGGAGGAGTTGGCCCACGGCGCGATCGCGCCGCCGCGCAGGCTCTTGCGCTCGTCCGGCACCACCAGCTCGGGATCGAAATAGAGCTTGCTGCCGAGGCCGTCGCACACCGGGCAGGCGCCGAACGGGTTGTTGAAGGAGAACAGGCGCGGCTCGATCTCGTCGATGGTGAAGCCGCTGACCGGACAGGCGAAGCGCGAGGAGAAGATGATGCGCTCGCCTTTGTCGGCCGGATCGACATAGAGCAAGCCTTCCGACAACCCGAGCGCCGTCTCCACGCTGTCGGCCAGGCGCGGCCCGAGATCCGGCTTCACCGCCAGGCGGTCCACCACCACCTCGATATCGTGCTTCAGCTTCTTGTTGAGGGCGGGAGCCTCGCCGATCTCGTAGAGCTTGCCGTCGACCCGCACGCGCTGGAAGCCGCGCTTCTGCAGGTCCATCATCTCCTTCCTGTATTCGCCCTTGCGACCCCGGACGATCGGCGCCAGCAGGTAGAGGCGCGTGCCTTCCGGTAGTGTTAAAATCCGGTCGACCATCTGGCTGACCGTCTGGCTTTCGATCGGCAGGCCGGTCGCCGGCGAATAGGGGATGCCGATGCGCGCGAACAGCAGGCGCAGGTAGTCGTAGATCTCCGTCACCGTGCCGACGGTGGAGCGCGGGTTCTTGGACGTCGTCTTCTGCTCGATCGAGATCGCGGGGGAGAGGCCCTCGATCGATTCCACGTCCGGCTTCTGCATCAGCTCGAGGAACTGCCGCGCGTAAGCCGAGAGGGATTCGACGTAGCGCCGCTGGCCTTCGGCATAGATGGTGTCGAAGGCGAGGGAGGACTTGCCCGATCCGCTCAATCCCGTGATGACCGTCAGGGTCTGGCGCGGAATATCGACGTCGATGTCCTTGAGGTTGTGCTCCTTGGCGCCGCGCACGGAGATCGAGCCGTGCGACCACAGGTCCGCGCCGCCCGCGTTTGCCCTATTCGACCGATCGCCCGCCGTCGCCATGTGTGCCGGTTTCCTTTCGGGAGATGAGCGACTATCCCGGATTCCCCTGGACTGTAAAGCGCCATGAATGCAGAGCTGGAAGGCGCCGATTTCGCATGTCTTTCGACATCAAGATCGGCGCGATCCTGCACCTTAAACAGGGGTCGTGACAAAAAGTGGCAGGAGGCTGGCCGGCCCGCGCTCCATGCCTGTGGGCGCCGGAGCGCCAAACAAATGGTAGCGCGATGTCACGCCGCCGTGCCACTGGAACTTCTGCCACGGCTTGCAGTGGTTGGCGCTCACGCCGTGTCGCTGGCGCGAAGCGATCCGAAAAAGCCGTCGACCTTCCGCCGGTCATCGAGCGCATCGGAAGGCCGGTCGATCAGCTCCCAGCCGCGATGCAGCGGCAGGCCCCGCATGCGGGCGTTGAGATTTTCCAGACGTCCAGCGGCTGCGTGCGCGCCCTCAGCGGGCGCTCGCGCAGCTTCGCGTAAAGTGCGCCACTGGCGATTTCGAGAATTGCCTCCTGAATCGGAAACCAGCTCGGCAAGTCCGCCGCGCCGATGCCGCCGCTGATCGCGCCGCCATGGCGGACGAGCCCCCTCAGGAGCCGGAGGTTATGAGCACCCCGGCCGCGAGCATCGCCCATGGCTCGATGGACTTGCCGAGCCGGTCCGACTCGCGCTCCGATTGGATCACATTCCGCCCCACCCTGGGTTCTTCGCAGACCAAACAATGGCCGCTGGCCGCCGTCAATGTTCAGCGCCTCCTCAGGTGTATTCTGAAGGCGGGTGCGGAAGGCTTTGACAGGGCTGAATTCCACAGACAACACGCGCCCACGGCCGCGACCGCCAAGGGCGGCTCGGCGGCTGGACCCGGAGGCGTGGGCGCACATCCATGCGACGCTCCGTTGCCTTTGCGTTCTCCGGCCAGGAATGATAAACGTGCGCTGGTTCTGAACCAAAACACGGCAGGGAAGCATGGCTGGCAGCGTCAACAAGGTAATCCTGGTCGGCAATCTGGGCCGCGATCCGGAAATCCGCTCGACCCAGGACGGCACGCGCGTCGCCAACCTGTCGCTGGCCACCTCGGAAAGCTGGCGCGACAAGAACAGCGGCGAGCGGCGCGAGCGCACCGAGTGGCACCGCGTGGTCGTGTTCAACGACCGCATCGTCGATGTCTGCGAGAAGTACCTGAAGAAGGGCAGCAAGATCTATGTCGAGGGCGCGCTGCAGACGCGCAAATGGACCGACCAGTCGGGTGCCGAGAAATACACCACCGAAGTCGTGCTGCAGAAATTCCGCGGCGAGTTGACCATGCTCGACGGCCGCGGCGGTGGCGGCGCCGGCGAGAGCGAGGATGCCGGCAGCGGCTTCAGCGACAGCAGCGCCGGCGGCGCAGGCCGCATGGGCCGCGCCCCGGCCGGCGCCGGCGGCGGCGATCTGGACGACGATATCCCGTTCTAACGCACTGGCGGCTACTTCGGCGGCTGGTCCTCGGCGCGCTGGCGGGTCGGGCTGGCGGCGCGGGTGAGGTTGAGTGCGCTGTTGATCAGCGCGATGTGCGAGAAGGCTTGCGGGAAGTTGCCGAGCTGCCGGCGGGCCGCCGGGTCGTATTCCTCGGCCAGCAGGCCGAGATCGTTGCGCAGGGCGAGCAGGCGCTCGAACATCTCCGTCGCCTCGTCGCGCTTGCCTTGCAGGACGAGGTTGTCCACCAGCCAGAAGCTGCAGGCCAGGAACACCCCTTCGTCGTGCGGCAGGCCGTCGTCGGTGCGCACCGGGTCGTAGCGGCGCACGAACCCGCCGTTCACCAGCCTCTGTTGGATCGCCGCGACGGTACCGACGATGCGCGGATCCTCCGGTGGCAGGAAGCCGACCAGCGGCAACATCAGCAGGCTGGCATCCAGCTCCTGCGAGCCGTAGGCCTGCACGAAGCTGTTCTGCGCGGCATCGTAGCCTTTGCGGCAGACATCCTGGTGGATCTCGTCGCGGATGCCGCGCCAGCGCGCGAGCAGCGCCTCGTCACCACCGCTTTTCTCCAGCGACTTGACGGCGCGGTCAAACGCGACCCAGCACATCACCTTGGAGAAGGTGAAATGCCGCCGGCCGCCGCGTGTTTCCCAAATGCCTTCGTCCGGTTCGCGCCACGCCTTCTCCAGGTGGCGCGCCAGCTCCAGCCGCAGGCCCCAGGCGGTCTTGTCCTCCTTGAGCTCGCCCTGGCGGCCCTGGTAGAGCGCGTCCATCACCTCGCCATAGACGTCGAGCTGGAGCTGGTCGGCGGCGCCGTTGCCGACGCGCACCGGGCGCGATCCCTCGTAGCCGGACAGCCAGCCGACCTCCCATTCCACCAGGCGCCGCTCGCCGGCGATGCCGTACATGATCTGCATTTGGTCCGGGCTGCCGGCGACCGCGCGCAGCAGCCAGCGCCGCCATTCCTCCGCCTCCTGGTAGTAGCCGGTCTGCATGAGCGCGAGCAGCGTCAGGGTCGCGTCGCGCAGCCAGCAGAAGCGGTAATCCCAGTTGCGCACGCCGCCCAGCTTCTCCGGCAGCGAGGTGGTGGGCGCCGCGACGATGCCCCCGGTCGGCCGGTAGGTGAGGGCCTTGAGGGTGATGAGGGAACGCTGGATCGCCTCGCGCCACTTGCCGCGATAGTTGCACTGCGAGCACCAGTCGTGCCACAGCTTGATCGTCTTGTCGCGCGCCGGCAGCGGATCGAGCGCGCTCGGGAGCGGCAGGTGCGACGCCTGGTGCGTCAGCGTGAAGGGGATGGTTTCGCCCTCCTTGACCGAGAACTCCGCCACGGTGCGTTTGTGTTCGCCGCCCACCGGGACGGGCGTATGCAGGATGACGCGGTCCGGCCCGACCACGCCGGAAATGCCGGAGCCGTCGCTCAGTTTCTCCACCCACGGGACGGCGCTGCCGTAGTCGAAGCGCAGCACCAGCTCCATCCTCATCGGAACGGTGCCCTGCCGGCCAATGACCAGGCGCACGAGGTCCGAGACGTCAGTATCCTCGTGCTGGACGCGTGGCGGCATGAAATCGACCACGGTCACTTCGCCATCGGCAGTTTTGAAGGTCGTCTCCAGCACCAGCGTGTCCTCGACATACTGGCGCCCGATGGATTGCACGGGCGCGGCGGGAGCGATCAGCCAACGGCCGTTCTCGGGCGTGCCGAGCAGGGCGGCGAAGCAGGCGGGGGAATCGAACCGCGGCCAGCACAGCCAGTCGATCGACCCGTCGCGCGCGACCAGCGCCGCGGTCTCGCAATCCCCGATCAGTGCATAGTCTTCGATCCGCGACGGCATCAGGGCAACGTGAAATCGATCACGGTCTTCACGTCGTCGGCCGGCCGCTTGAAGGCCGCGGCCCACGACGCCAGCGGGACACGCCGGGTGATGAGCGCGCGCAGCCAATCCTGGTCGGCGGCGGCCAGCGCATCGGCCGCCATCGCGTAGTGCCGCCGGTTCGCGTTCACCGTGCCGAACACGACGTCGTTCTCCAGCACCATGGTCTGGCCCAGCATCCCGGAATTGATTTCGATCATGCGCTGGCCGCTCGACAGGCCGGCAAGGCAGAGGATGCCGCCGGGGCCAGTCATGCCGATCGCGGTCACGATGAGCGTGGGCACCCCGGTACACTCGAGGATGATGTCCGGCCGCAGGCTGAGCGCGCTGAGTTCACCCGTCACATAGCGCGCACCGAGCCGTTCCGCGAGCGCCGGCTTGACGCCCGCCTGCACACGGTCGAACAGCGAGACCTCCAGCCCGCGCTGCACGCCCATCATGGCGCCCAGCAGGCCGACCGTGCCCGCGCCGGTCACCAGCACGCTGCGCGGGCGCCAGACCGCGCGCGATCCGATGCGCTCGATATGGTCCCATGCCTTGGCCACGATGCTGGCCGGCTCCAGCAGCACGCCGGTCTCGGTCAGCTTGCGGTCCAGCTTCACCGCATAGGCAGCATCGATCGCGAAATACTCGGCGGCATAGCCGTCAGCACCCTTGATGCCGTGCTCGGTGTAGAGGCCGTTGCGGCACATGTCCCACTCGCCGGCGACGCAATTGGGACACGGAACCGGATCGGGCCGCCGCACGATACCGACCATGAGGTCGCCGGCCGAGAAGCCGGACCCCAAAGGCGCCGAGACCACCTCGGCCAGCGATTCATGCCCGATGATGAAGCGCTGCGCGCCGGGCGGCGCCTCGCCGTACTCGCCGCGCACGATCTCGTGATCGGTGCCGCAGACCCCGATCGCGCGCGTGCGGGCGAGAATCTGGCCCGGCTGCGGCACCGGCTTTTCAAGCTCGCTGAGGGCAATGGAATTGGCTTTTCGTGGGATGACGGTCAGGGCCCGCATTACTCAACTTTCGGGGCGAGACGAACGCTGGAGACGAACGCTGGTTGTTGCGATATCGGTGATCAACCCGCCGCGTCCAGCAAGGTTCCCGGACCCGATGGCGGATGGCACCCTAGTGATACCCCACATCCGCGCGCACCTTGCCGCGGAAGACCCAGTAGGACCACGCGGTGTAGAAGAAGATCACCGGCAGCAGGAACAGGGTGCCGACCAGCAGGAATGCCTGGGTGCTCTCGGACGAGGCCGCCTCCCACAGCGTGTAGCGGTAGGGTACGATCATCGGCCACAGGCTGATCGCCATGCCGACATAGGAGAGGGCGAACAGGATGACACCGCCGATGAAGGTGCCCGCCTCGGACCGGCCGTTCAGCGCGCGCCACACGCCATATGCGGCGATCGCGGTCGCGATCGGCACCGGCGAGAAAAAGGCGATGTTGGGCCAGGAGAACCAGCGCTGCGCGACCGCCTGGGTGGCGAGGGGTGTCCAGATGCTGACCACCGCAATCGCGATCAGCACGCCGGCGAGGCAGATGCGGCCATGGCGGCGCGCTGCTTCCTGGATCTCGCCCTCGGTCTTGAGGATCAGCCAGCCGGCCCCGAGCAGCCCGTAGCCGAACAGCAGCGCGACCCCGGTCAGCAGCGAGAACGGCGTGAGGAAGTCCAGGGTCGAGCCGGCGAAGTGCCTCCCCTCGACCTCGAACCCCTGGATGAAGGCGCCGCGCATCACGCCCTGGGCGAAGGTCGCGATGGCCGAGCCATAGCAGAAGCCGTGGTCCCAGAATGTCCGATGAGGCGCGTCGCGGAAGCGGAACTCGAACGCGACGCCGCGGAACACCAGCGCCAGCAGCATGACCAGGATCGGGAAATAGAGCGCGGGAATGATGATGGCGAAGGCGAGCGGGAACGCCGCCAGCAGACCGACGCCGCCCAGCACCAGCCAGGTCTCGTTGCCGTCCCAGACCGGCGCGATCGAATTCATGATGATGTTGCGCGCGCTCACGTCCGGCGCGAGGCCGTAGAGCATGCCGACGCCGAGATCGAACCCGTCCAGCAGGACGTAGAAGAAGATCCCGGCGCCGAGGATGAGCGTCCAGACCGGAACGAAGTCGAAGGCCGCGTTCATGGCGCGTCCCCTTCCGAATGGAGCTGGATTTGGGTCGGGCCGGCGGGCCGACCGCTCTCGATCGGAGAATCGGCCTCGGGCCCGGGCGCCGGACCCTTCTGCACCAGCTTTGCCATCACGAAAATCCCGGCCGGGAACATGACCAGATAGACCGCCAGATAGCCGATCAGCGAGACCAGCACGTCGCCGCCTGTCAGCGCGAGCGGCACCGAATCGGCCGTGCGCAGCAGGCCATAGATGGTCCAGGGCTGCCTGCCGACCTCTGTGGTGGTCCAGCCAGCCAGGACCGCGACGAAGCCGAGCGGCGCCATGATGAGGCAGGCGCGCAGGAACCACGGGCTGTCGAACAGGGTGTCGCGGATGCGCAGCCACCAGCTTGCCGCGACGAACAGCAGCATCAGCACACCGATTCCCACCATGATGCGGAACGCGAAGAACGGGATGGCGACCGGCGGGCGGTCCTCGGCCTTCCATTCCTTCAGCCCCTTGATTTCGCCATCGAAGCTGTGGGTCAGGATAAGGCTGCCGAGGTGCGGCACGTTGAGCTCGAGCCGATTGGTCTCGTTCGTCTCGTCCGGTATCGCGAACAGGGTGAGGGGAACATTGCGCGCGGTCTCCCAGCGCGCCTCGATCGCGGCCAGCTTGGCCGGCTGATGCTCGAGGGTGTTGAGGCCATGCTCGTCGCCGAGGACGATCTGCAGCGGCACCAGCACGCTCAGCAGCCAGAGCGTCATCGACAGCATGATGCGCGCTTCGGAAAAGAACCGCCCGTTGCGCAGCAGCCAGGCGGCGACCCCTGCCACCACGAAACCCGTCGTGACGTAGAAGCCGACGACCGTGTGCGCCAGGCGATAGGGGAAGGACGGGTTGAAGATGACATCAAGCCACGCGGTGGGCACGAAGCGCCCGTCCACGATCTGGTAGCCCGCCGGCGTCTGCATCCAGCTGTTGGCGGCGAGAATCCAGAAGGAGGAGAATAGCGTTCCCAGCGCCACCATGAGGGCCGCGATGAAATGCGCCCAGGGCGGCACCAGCCTGCGCCCGAACAGCAGCACGCCCAGGAACGCCGATTCCAGGAAGAAGGCCGTGAGGCCCTCATAGGCCAGCAGCGGCCCGATGATGTCTCCGGCTGCGTCGGAGAACCGGCTCCAGTTGGTGCCGAACTGGAACGGCATCACGATCCCCGACACCACGCCCATGCCGAAGGATACGGAGAAGATCCGGATCCAGAACATCGAGACGCGCAGATAGATCTCGCGCTTCGTGAAGAGGTGCAGCCCCTCCAGCACCGCGATATAGGAGGCGAGCCCGACGGTGAAAGCCGGCAGCAGGATGTGCCAGGCGATCACCCAGGCGAATTGCAGGCGGGAGAGCAGGACCGGATCGAGTTCCATGGCGAATCCCGGAAGGACGTCTCGACTGCCTGCGCAGGTTGGCGCGCTTCCGGCGATAATTCAATCAGTACATTTTCAGGCGTCGCGCGGCGGCAGCAAAATCGGCGCGGCATTTGCGCGCAATGCGCCTTACCGTGCTGCGAAGAGCGCCCGGCTATGACGGACAAGAGTGGTGATGCTAGTCGATCTCGTGCGCCGGCGTGCGGCCGGAGGCGCCTTTCGGCGCGGCGCGCAGATATTGCGCCGGCCAGGTGGTGTCGTGCCCGAGCTCGCGCGCAGCCTCCAGCGGCCAGTAGGGCGAGCGCAGCAGCTCGCGCGCCAGCAGCACGATATCGGCCTCGCCGCCGCGGACGATGTGGTCGGCCTGCGCGGCGCCGGTGATGAGGCCGACGGCGGCGGTCGGGATCTCCGCTTCGCGCCGGATGCGCGCGGCGAACGGCGTCTGGTAGCCGGGGCCGACCGGGATCTGCGCGTCCTTGACGTTGCCGCCGGAGGAGCAGTCGATCAGATCGACCCCGAGCCCCTTCAGCTGCCGCGCCAGCGCCACCGATTGCTCGATGTCCCAACCGCCCTCGACCCAGTCGGTGGCGGAGATGCGCACGAACAAGGGGCAGCGCTCCGGCAGGATGGCACGGACGGCGGCCACGGTGTCGCGCAGGAAGCGCGTGCGGTTGTCGAACGAGCCGCCGTATTCGTCGGTGCGATGGTTGCTGAGCGGCGACAGGAACTCGTGGAACAGATAGCCGTGCGCGGCGTGGATTTCGATCACGCGGAAGCCGGCCTGGAAGGAGCGCTCCGTCGCCGTTTTGAATGCCTGGCGCAAGGCGCGGATGCCGTCGACGGTCAGTTCCGCCGGCAGCGGATAGTCGTCGGCAAAGGCCTCGGCGCTCGGTCCGACGGTGCCCCATCCGCCCTGTTCTTCCGCGATCCTGCCCTGGCCGGACCAGGGGCGGTAGGTGCTGGCCTTGCGCCCGGCATGGGCGAGCTGGATGCCGGCGATCGCGCCCTGCTGGTCGATGAAGTGGGCGCCGCGCGCCAGCGGCTCGAAGTGCCGTTCGCTCCAGGCGCCGAGGTCCTGCGGTGAAATGCGCCCCTCCGGCGTCACCGCGGCGGCTTCGGTGAAGACAAGTGCGGCCCCGCCGACCGCCCGGCTGGCGAGATGGACGAAGTGCCAGTCGTTCGCCATCCCCTCGCGCGAGGAATATTGGCACATGGGGGAGACGCCGATGCGGTTGCGGAACGTGATTCCGCGCAGGCGGAACTCGTCGAACAGATGGGGCATGGTCGGTTCCTTCAGAAAGAGCGCCGATAGATAACACCGAATCCGCGGTTCTCAATGCGCGCCCGCGGCGCTGCCGGCGCCCTTCCGCAGCGCCAGCGGGGCAGCGAGGCTGAGCCGCGCGCGATGTCTTCCTGGAAAAGGGCTACGCCAACGCCACGATCGATCAGGTGGTCGCACGGGCCGGCGGCTCCAAGGCGACGGTCTATTCCCTGTTTGAGAACAAGGAGGGGCTGTTCGCGGCCCTGGTCGCGGAAGCGGCCGAGGAACTTTCCGGCCTGGTCAAAAGCTACCCGATCGATGGGCGCCTCGAGGACGGCTTGCGCGACTTTGGCCGGCACTACCTCGAGATCCTGATGCGCCCCGAGCGGCTGGCGCTGTTCCGCCTGGTGCTGGGAGAATGCGGCCGTGTGCCGGAGGTGGGGGACATCTTCTATCGCGCTGGTCCGCGGGTGATCTTCCAGCGCATCGCCGAGCTGCTGCGCGGAGCTGCTGCGCGCGGACAGGTCTCGGATCCGGAGGGCATGGCGCACTTCTTCATCGATGCGCTGCGCGGGCCCGTCCACATGGAGGTGCTGCTGAATCCGACCCGGCGCCCGACCTCCAAGGAGATCGAGCGCCACGTGAGCTTCGTCGTGGAGAATTTCCTGCGCGCCTGCCGGCTGTAGTACGATATTGCGATTGTGAACGGGGCGCGTAAGTGTTTGACTCGCTCACTCTGAGCTTACAGAGGAGCCGGCGACATGCACCATTCCCGCCTTTGCGCGTTGTTGATCGACTGCAAGATCGCCGATGTGGACGAGGCCGCCCGCTTCTGGAGCGAGGCGCTGGGGCGGCCCGTGGATCCCGGCCATCCGGGCAGCCGCGGGAACTACCGCATGCTCGAGACCCCGCCGGACGAGCCCATCGTGCAGATCCAGCGCGTGGCTCACGAGAGCCGGGTCCACATAGACATCGAGACCGACGACATTCCTGCCGAAGTGGCGCGCCTTGAGAATCTCGGTGCCAAAGTGAGCGAGCGCCTGGAACGCTGGGTGGTGATGGAGGCGCCCACCGGCCAACGCTTCTGCGTCGTGCGGATACAGCGCCCCGGTTTCCCGAAGAACGCCAATCGCTGGGGCTGAAATTGGAGGCCGCGGAAAGCCGCTCCCGGCCGCGAGGCGGTGCCGTCTCCGACCGGCCCAAACGCGCCCATTTCCGAGAAATCAAAAGTGGACCCCGCCGCCGGTCTTTGCCCGGCTTGCGGAGCAGCGGAACAGCCCAATAAATCATTGATAAATATGGGTGTTTTTGCGAGTGCGAAAGGTTGTTTCGCAGGGTCGAATCTGCTATCAAGCCAAGGCCGGACTTAAGGGTGATTCTGCCCCTTCGCCAGCCCCGAAAATCGAGATCAGTTGCAGTGAACGACACACCGAACACGCCCAGATTCGACATCGCGCCGGTCCCGATCGAAGAGGAGATGCGGCGCTCCTACCTCGACTACGCGATGAGCGTCATCGTCAGCCGCGCGCTGCCCGACGTGCGCGACGGCCTGAAGCCGGTGCATCGCCGCATCCTCTACGGCATGTTCGAAGGCGGCTTCGGCTCCAGCGGCTCGACCAAGAAATCCGCGCGTGCCGTCGGCGACATCATGGGCAACTATCACCCGCACGGCGACCAGTCGATCTACGACGCGCTGGTCCGCATGGCGCAGGACTTCTCCATGCGCGTGACCCTCGCCGACGGGCAGGGCAATTTCGGCTCGATGGACGGCGATCCGCCGGCGGCGATGCGCTACACCGAGGTGAAGCTGACCAAGGCCGCGGAAGCTCTGCTCGACGATCTCGAGCACGAGACGGTCGATTTCCAGCCGAACTACGACGACAAGTCGAAAGAGCCGACGGTCCTCCCCGCGCGCTTCCCGAACCTGTTGGTCAACGGCGCCGGCGGCATCGCGGTCGGCATGGCCACCAACATCCCGACCCACAACCTCACGGAAGTGATCGATGCCTGCGTCGCCTATCTCGAGAATCCGGACATCACGATCGATCAGTTGATCGAATACCTGCCGGGACCGGACTTCCCGACCGGCGGCATCATCCTCGGGCGCAACGGCATCCGCGAGGCTTATCACACGGGCCGCGGCTCGATCGTCATGCGCGGCCGCACCCATATCGAGGACATGCGCGACCGCGAAGCCATCGTCGTCACGGAGGTCCCATACCAGCAGAACAAGGCGCGCATGATCGCGCGCATGGCCGAGGTGGTGAAGGACAAGCTGATCGACGGCATCTCGCAGATCCGCGACGAGAGCAACCGCGAGGGCGTGCGCGTCGTGATCGAGCTGAAGCGGGAGGCGATGTCCGACGTCGTGCTTAACCAGCTGTTCCAGTTCACGCCGCTGCAAAGCAGCTTCGGAGTCAATGCCCTGGCGCTCGACCACGGCAAGCCGGAGCTGATGAACCTGAAGCAGATCATCGCGGCGTTCATCGCCTTCCGCGAAGAGGTCATCACCCGCCGCTCCGCCTTCCTGCTGCGCAAGACCCGCGAGCAGGCGCACAGTTTGATGGGCCTGGCGGTGGCGGTTGCGAATCTTGACCCGATCATCGAGCTGATCCGGCGCGCGACCGACCCGCAGACCGCCAAGGAGCAGATGCTGGCCCGGTCGTGGCCGGCGGAATCGGTGATCGGCCTCATCAAGCTGATCGACGATCCGGCAAATCTGGACGACGTGGCGCGCGCCTATCGGCTGTCCGAGGCGCAGGCCAAGGCCATCCTGGATCTGCGCCTGCAGCGCCTGACCGGCCTGGAGCGCGACCGGATCGCCGGCGAGCTGCGCGAGATGGCGGCGAAGATCGCCTACAACCTCGAGATCCTCGACAGCCGGCCGAAGCGGCTCGATCTGCTGCGCGCCGAGCTGATTGAAATGAAAGAGAAGTTCGGATCTCCGCGCCTGACCGAGATCCAGGACCTGGAGTTCGAGGCGGACATCGAGGCGTTGATTCAGCGCGAAGGCATGGTCGTCACGGTCACCCACGGCGGCTACATCAAGCGCGTGCCGCTTTCCACCTACCGTTCCCAGCGGCGCGGCGGTCGCGGCCGGACCGGCATGGCGACGCGCGAGGAGGATTTCGTCAGCCAGGTGTTCGTCGCCGACACCCTGACTCCCATGCTGTTCTTCTCGACGCGCGGCATGGTCTACAAGTCGAAAGTCTATCGCCTGCCGCTCGGCAGCCCGCAGGCGCGCGGCAAGGCCCTCATCAACCTGCTGCCGCTGGAGGAGGGCGAGACCATCTCCACCGTCATGCCGCTGCCGGAGGACGAGACGACCTGGTCGCAGAGCCAGATCGTGTTCGCGACCGCCAGCGGCTACGTCCGCCGCAACGAGCTCAGCGACTTCGTCGACGTGAAGGCGAACGGCAAGATCGCCATGAAGCTGGAGGACGGCGACCGGCTGATCGGCGTCGGCGTCTGCACCGAGAGCAGCGACATCCTGCTGGCCGCGCGCAGCGGCAAGGCGATCCGCTTCGCCGTCGGCGACGTCCGCGTGTTCGCCGGCCGCGATTCGATCGGCGTGCGCGGCATCAAGCTGGACGACGGCGACCGCGTCGTCTCCATGTCGGTGCTGCGCCATGTCGAAATCGAGCTGGAGGAGCGCGACGGCTATCTGCGGTATACCGCCGCGAAGCGCCGCGCGCTGGGCGAGGCGCCGGGCGGCGAGGACAACGACAGCGAGGCGGCGTCCGACGCACCGGAAGCAACGCCGGTTGACCTGTCGACGGACCGGCTGGTCGAGCTCGAGGTGGTCGAGGAGTTCATCCTGACCGTGACGGCCAAGGGCTTCGGCAAGCGCACCTCCGCATATGAGTACCGCGTCATCGGGCGCGGCGGGCAGGGCGTCGCCAACATCGAGGTATCGCAGCGCAACGGTCCGGTGGTGGCCTCCTTCCCGGTCGGCGAGGATGACCAGATCATGCTGGTGACCGATCGCGGGCAACTCATCCGCTGCCCGGTGCACGACATCCGGATCGCGCGGCGCCAGACCCAGGGTGTCACCATCTTCCGCGTCGGGGAGGATGAGGAGGTCGTGGCAGTCGCCCATCTCAGCGACCTGGGCGATGACGGCAACGGCGGCGAAGAGGCGGGGCCCGAGGGCGACGCACCGGCGGGCGAGGGCGGGAAGTAGCGCCACGGGAAGGGCTGGACATGGCGGAAAAGCGTATCGGCATCTATCCGGGCACGTTCGATCCCGTCACCAACGGGCATGTCGACATCATCCGCCGCGCGGCGCGCCTGGTGGACAAGCTGATGGTCGCGGTGTCGGTGAATGCAGGCAAGGGCCCCGCCTTCTCGGTAGAGGAGCGCGCCGCGCTGCTGAAGGGAGAGATCGCCGACACCAGGAACGGGCTCTCGACGCCGATTGAGGTTGTCACCTTCGACGGCCTGCTCATGCATTTCGCCGAGCAGATGAAGGCCAAGGTCATCATCCGCGGCCTGCGCGCCGTCTCCGACTTCGACTACGAGTTCCAGATGACGGGCATGAATGCCCGGCTCAGTCCGGACATCGAGACCGTGTTCCTGATGGCCTCGGAGCGCAGCCAGTTCATCTCCTCCCGCTTCGTGAAGGAGATCCACCGCCTCGGCGGCGACGTCAGCCAGTTCGTCTCCCCGCGCGTGATCGCGGCGCTGAACGGGAAGTAGCGCAGGCCCTGCACGCGGCACTCCACGGTAGCCGCCTCTCCCACCGTCGCCCCGGACTTGTTCCGGGGTCCATGATGCCGCTGGCGAAACCTAGACCAATTGTCGTCCGCTCGTGCAGCGGAAGGATGGGCCCCGGCTCGCGCGAAGCCTGTCCTTGGGCCGCGCAAAGCGCGGACCCGAGGGCTTGGCCGGGGTGACGGGTGAGAGGGGGGCGTGTGGCGTGCGCCACCTTCGCAGCCCAGTAGAGCTTTCCGTTGCGGCTATGCTAGCCTCCTGCGCGCAGGGGGAGCGGGATGCAGGATTTCAGCCACCGGCAGAACGAGATTCTGGCACTGGCGCGCGCAGCGGGGCGGGTCAGCGTCGATGATCTGGCGGCGCGCTTCGACGTCACGCCGCAGACCATCCGCAAGGATCTCAACGACCTGTGCGACCGCAGGCTGCTGAACCGCATCCATGGCGGCGCGGTGGTGGCCTCCGGCATCGAGAACCTGGCGTACGAGGCGCGCCGCTTCATTGCGGCGGAGGAGAAACGGGCGATCGGCAAGGCGGCGGCGGCGCTCATCCCCAACCAGAGCTCGCTCTTCATCAATATCGGCACCACCACGGAAGAGGTGGCCGCCGCCCTGATGGGCCACGAGGAACTGCTGGTCATCACCAACAACCTGAACGTCGCCATGCTGCTCTATCGCCATCCCACGATCGAAGTGATCGTGGCGGGCGGGGTGGTGCGGCGCACCGATGGAGCTGTGGTTGGATCGAGCGCGGTCGATCTTATCCGGCAGTTCAAGGTCGACACCGCCGTGATCGGCGCCTCGGCGATCGATGAGGATGGCGCCCTGCTCGATTTCGATTACCGCGAAGTGAAGGTCAGCCAGGCGATAATCGAAAATGCGCGAAAGGTGATCCTGGTCGCGGACCGTCTGAAGCTCGAGCGCGCGGCGCCCGTCAAGATTGCACATTTGTCGCAAATTCATACGTTTATTACTGATTCCCTGACCTCTGACGAGGTTCGGGACTTGTGTGCAGCTCACAATGTCCAGGTGGTGGAAACGGGTGGGCCGAGCTTAGTCGAAGGAGAAAACTCGGCGGCTTGAGCTTCGCTTCTTTCATATGAACCATGTTGCGAAGGTCAAATAGTTCATCTAGGGTTCGCTTCCGCAGCGATGCGAAATAAAAAAGATGCATCGGTCAGGGGGGCGGACTGGCACGCATTTTCGACATTGCCATCATCGGCGGCGGGATCAACGGCTGCGGAATTGCCCGCGACGCCGCCGGCCGCGGCCTCTCCGTCTATTTGTGCGAGCAGGCCGACCTTGCGAGCGGCACCTCCTCGGCCTCCACCAAGCTGATTCACGGCGGCCTGCGCTACCTCGAATACTACGAGTTCCGCCTGGTGCGCGAGGCGCTGCAGGAGCGCGAGGTGCTGTGGCGCGCCGCGCCGCACATCGTCTCGCCGCTGCGCTTCGTGCTGCCTCACCACCAGGGGCTGCGGCCGGCTTGGCTGCTGAGGCTCGGCCTGTTCCTCTATGACCATCTCGGCGGGCGCAGGCTGCTGCCGGCGACGCGCGTGCTCGACTTGCGCACCGACCCTGCGGGCGCGCCGCTGAAAGCCGGCGATTTCGCCAAGGCCTTCGAATATTCCGACTGCTGGGTCGACGATGCGCGCCTGGTGGTGCTGAACGCGATCGACGCGGCGCGGCACGGCGCCGACATCCGGACGCGCACGCGCGCCATTTCCGCGGAGCGGCGCAACGGCAGCTGGCTCCTGACCACCGAGCATGCGGAAAGCGGCGTGCGGGAGGAGATCCACGCGCGCACGCTGGTCAACGCCGCCGGCCCATGGGTGGCGCGCACCTTGTCCGACGTCGCGAAGGTCGAGGCCAAAGCGGGCATCCGCCTGGTGCAGGGCTCGCATATCGTGGTGCCGAAGCTGTTCGACCACGGCCGGTGCTACATGTTCCAGAATACCGACGGGCGCATCGTGTTCGCGATCCCCTACGAGCAGGATTTCACGCTGATCGGGACCACCGACCAGGATTACCACGGCGACCTCGACGACATCCGCGCCAGCGCGGAGGAGATCGCCTATCTCTGCAGCGTCGCGAACGGCTATTTCGCCCGGCAGATAACACCCGGCGACGTGGTGTGGACCTATTCCGGCGTGCGTCCGCTCTATGATGACGGCGCCAGCGCGGCCCAGGCGGCGACGCGCGACTATGTCCTCGCGGTCGACGCGCCGGACGAGCAGCCGGCGCTGCTCTCGGTGTTCGGCGGCAAGATCACGACCTATCGGAGGCTGGCGGAGCACGCGCTGGAAAAGCTCGACCCTTTCCTGGGCGGGCATGGCGGGCGGAACAGGGGGTGGACCGGGCGCGAGCCGCTGCCGGGGGGCGAGTTCCCGGTCGGCCAGCTCGCGGCCCAGATCGAAAAGCTCATGGCTCAGTACGGGTTTCTGCCGCGCGTACATGCCGCCCGGCTGGTGCGGATGTATGGCACGCGCGCCCGGGATGTGCTGGGCACCGCTCAGTCGGCCGCCGACCTGGGGCGCGACTTTGGCGCGACCCTGACAGAGGCCGAGATCGACTATCTGATGCGCGAGGAATGGGCGGAGATTGCCGCCGATGTACTGTGGCGGCGCAGCAAGCTGGGCCTCAGGCTGAACGCCGAGCAGGCTGCCGCGGTCGATGCCGCGATGGCGGCCCGCCGGCGCAATGCCGGACTGCGCCCGGAGCCGGTTTCCGCCGTCGCTGGAGGAATAGCGTGACACGGGTTCTGGATCGCACCGGAAAACGCCGGAAGACTGGCAGACCGATCCGCGCCGGGTGCGAGCGCGGATCGCAACAACAAAGCGTAACAAACGCATATCGGCCGGAAATGTGCGCACTGGTCGAGCGCGGCGTATCAAAGGCGCACGTGAGGAGGAGGCGATCATGACGATGCGTGCAACCGTGTCGTTGGCCGTCCTGATGCTGGCGCTGGGGACCTATCCTGCGCTTGCGGACGAGGCGGCGGCGCAGAAGTGGATAGATTCCGAGTTCCAGCCTTCGACCCTGTCGAAGGCGGACCAGATGAAGGAGATGAAATGGTTCATTGACGCGGCGAAGCCGTTCCAGGGCATGGAGATCAACGTGCTGTCGGAAGATATCCCGACGCACGAGTACGAATCCCAAACCCTGGCCAAGGCGTTCTATGAGATCACCGGCATCAAGGTGAATCACCAGTATCTCGGCGAAGGCGAGGTCGTGCAGGCGGTGCAGACCCAGATGCAGACCAACCGCAACCTGTACGACGCCTATATCAACGATTCCGACCTGATCGGAACGCATTCGCGCCTGCAGGCCGCCACCAACCTGACGGACTGGATGGCGGGCGACGGCAAGGATGTGACCAATCCGATGCTGGACGTCGACGACTTCATGGGCAAGTCGTTCACGACCGGCCCGGACGGCAAGCTGTGGCAACTGCCCGATCAGCAATTCGCCAACCTGTACTGGTTCCGCAAGGACTGGTTCGACCGCAAGGATCTGCAGGCCGCGTTCAAGAAGAAATACGGCTATGACCTCGGTGTGCCGGTCAACTGGTCGGCCTATGAGGACATTGCCGACTTCTTCACCAACGACGTGAAGGAGATCGACGGCGTCCGCGTCTATGGCCACATGGACTACGGCAAGCGCGCGCCGGACCTCGGCTGGCGCATGACCGATGCGTGGCTGTCGATGGCGGGCGAGGCCGATCCCGGAATCCCGAACGGCCGTCCGGTCGACGAGTGGGGCATCCGCATGGAGAAGGATTCCTGCAATCCGGTCGGTGCCTCGGTGTCGCGCGGCGGCGGGGCCAACAGCCCGGCCGCGGTCTACGCCGTGACCAAGTGGGACGAGTGGCTCCGCAAGTATGCTCCTCCGGGCGCGGCGGACCTCGACTTCTACCAGTCCCTGCCGTCGCTCGCGCAGGGCAACGTCGCCCAGCAGATCTTCTGGTATTCGGCCTTCACCGCCAACATGGTGGCGCCGAAGAGTTCGGGCAACAATACGGTCGACGACAACGGCAAGCCGCTGTGGCGCATGGCTCCCTCGCCGCACGGCCCGTACTGGAAGGAAGGGTCGCAGCGCGGCTATCAGGACGCCGGCTCGTGGACCCTGTTCAACTCGACTCCGCTCGACCGCCGCAAGGCAGCCTGGCTCTATGCCCAGTTCGTCGTCTCCAAGACGGTGGACGTCAAGAAGAGCCAGGTTGGCTTGACT
>DASSBF010000204.1:0-17154 GCA_035699005.1 Dongiaceae bacterium | reverse complement strand
ACGGCGACGGGCAGCTCAGCGCCGGCAAGCTCACTGCGCAGCTCAATGCCATCACCGGCGCGGGCGGCGGCGTCAATCTGGGGAAGATAAAGCTGACCGGCAACCTCAACGCCCAGAGATACGACGCCAGCCTCGATTTCGGCCCGATCGTGTTCACGCCGAAGGGCCTTCAGCCGGCGCACCTGTTCCCGGCTGCCAAGAGCACCTTGCGCGATTTCTCGGGCAGCGTCCGGCTGGCCGGTCCGATCCGCTGGACCAAAGGCAAGGCGACGTCGGACTTGAAGCTGGGCCTCGAAGGCCTGACCGGCCAGGCGGGCCCGGTCTTGTTCCAGAACCTCAACGGCGTGATCGAGATCGACCAACCCTGGCCGGTCTCGACCAAACCCGATCAGCAGCTTGCCATCGAACAGCTCATCGCCGGCTTGCCCATGACCAACGCGCTCGTACGGTTCGAGCTGGATGGGCCGCGGCTCAGGATCGCGGAGGGCCACCTCGACATGGCTGGCGGCCAGGCCGGAATCGCTCCGGCCGACATCCTGTTGACCGCGGCCGGCCAGCGGATGACGCTCGACATCGATCAACTTTCCGTCAGCGAGCTGTTCAAGGTCGCGGGCGTGCCGGGCCTCAGCGGGGAAGGCGCGATTTCGGGAACCGCGCCCATCACCTTGTTTCCCAACGGCATTATCGTCGACAACGCGAAGTTCGCGGCGAACGCACCGGGGGTGCTGCGCTACGATGCCAAGCAGGCGCCGGCGGCGCTCAGCACCGCAGGCTCGTCGGTCGGCTTGGCGTTGCAGGCATTGTCGGACTTCCACTACAAGGAGCTGGTCGTCACCCTGGATCGCAAGCTGACCGGCGACACCAACCTGGGATTGCACATCGCCGGCAGCAATCCCAGCTTCTACAACGGCTACCCGGTGGAATTTAACCTCAACCTGTCCGGGAAGCTGGACGAGGTTCTGCGCAAGGGCTTGGCGGGCTACCGCCTGCCTTCTATCATCGAGGAACGGTTGAACGACCTGCAATAGAGGGCCCCTCCGTGCGACAAACCCAACCACGCCAAATGCGCGTCCTGCTCCCCTGCCTTTTCGGCTGCATCGCCGCCCTGACTCTCGCCGCGTGCACCCCGACCGTGAAGGTCGAGGCGCCCGACAAGCCGATCGTGATCAACCTCAACGTCAAGATCGAGCAGGAGGTCCGCGTCAAGGTCGACAAGGACGTCGATACATTGTTGCAGAACAACCCCAATCTGTTCTAACGGAGCAGCGCAATGACGAGCTTCAGGATCAAGTCTGTGCTGGGCGGCCTGCTGATGGCGATGGCCCTGGTTTTCGCCGCCCCCGCAATGGCCGATTCGCTGGACGATGCGCGCGCCGCCGGCCTGGTGGGCGAGCGGCCGGACGGCTATGTCGCCGCCGTTGCGGCGAACGCGCCTGCCAACGTGCTGTCGCTGGTGCAGTCGGTGAACGCCCAGCGGATGGAGAAATATCAGCAGATCGCCAACGAGAAGGGCGTGCCGGCGGAGCAGATCGGTGCCATCACCGCCGAGAAGATCATCGCCAGGCTCAAGCCGGGCTGGTACTACATGGATGCGTCCGGCAACTGGGTCCGGAAGTAGGATGTGTGGATGGCGGCGGTCCCGCGCGACATCGAGGAGACCCTCACCCTTCTCAAGCAAGGCAACTACATTGCCGATCGCAGCCTTGCGACGGCGGTCTTCCTGTCGCTGAAGCTGAAGCGGCCCCTGTTTCTCGAAGGCGAGGCGGGGGTCGGCAAGACCGAGATCGCGAAGGTGCTGGCGGCGACATTGGGACGCACCCTGGTGCGCCTGCAATGCTACGAAGGCCTTGATGTGGCGAGCGCGGTCTATGAATGGGACTATCCGCGCCAGATGCTGGAGATCCGGCTTGCCGAAGCGGCGCACATCGAATCCAAGGAACGGATCGCCGCCGACATCTTCTCCGAGCGGTTCCTGATCAAGCGTCCCCTTCTCCAGGCGCTGGAAAGCGAAGCGGCCGGTCCCAAGGTCCTGCTGATCGACGAGCTCGACCGGACCGACGAACCGTTCGAGGCTTTCCTGCTGGAGCTGCTGAGCGACTTCCAGGTCACGATCCCCGAGCTCGGCCTCATCAAGGCGAGCGAGCCGCCGATCGTCGTCATCACCTCCAACCGAACGCGCGAGATCCACGACGCGCTGAAGCGGCGCTGCTTCTACTACTGGGTCGATTACCCGAGCGCCGAGCGCGAGCTGGAGATCCTGCGCGCGCGCCTGCCCGCCGCCAGCCTCGACCTGTCGCGCGAGATCGTCGGCTTCGTGCAGAAGCTGCGCGGGCGCGACCTGTTCAAGCTGCCGGGCGTGGCGGAAACCATCGACTGGACCGATGCGCTGGTGCAGCTCGACCAGGTGGCCCTGACGCCGGACGCCATCGACCATTCGCTGGGCGCGCTGCTGAAATACCAGGACGACATCGCGCGCATCCGCGGCAGCGAGGCCGCCAGGATCCTCGAAGACGTGCGCGCGGAAATGGCCGCCGCGCGGCGCTAGGTGGCACGATGGCCGTGCAAGGCAATCGCATATGCGCTTGAAGCACCCGCTGCAGTCCCCTCCCGCGAGGCGCAGGGGAATCGCATATGGAACCCACCTCCGATCGGAAGCGCTCAGCAAGCCCCTTCCCCCCTTGTGGGGGAAGGTTGGGATGGGGGGTGCCGCCGCACGATCGTCGACGAGGATGCTTGGCAGTATCCGGCGTGATGGCAAGCTCTTTTTGGTGCCTCCTGACCGGCGCTCGTGCGGCGTCACCCCCCATCCAGCTTCGCCTAGGTTCGCTTCGCTCACCAAGGCTCCGCATCCTTCCCCCACAAGGGGGGAAGAGACGTTCTCCGCGTATGAATTCTTCAAATGCGATCTCCCTTCCCCGAGGCGGGGCAGGGAGAAGAGCGGCTTGCTCTCTCAAGGTCGATTGCCCTGATGGTCGCCGCCGCCCCCACCGACAGCCGTCTCTCCGAGAACATCATGCAGTTCGCGCGCGCGCTGCGCGCCGCCGGCCTGCCGGTCGGGCCGGGCAAGGCGATCGACGCGGTCGAGGCGGTGAAAGCCGTCGGTATCGGCGAGCGCGACGATTTCTACTGGACCCTGCACGCGGTGTTCGTCCAGCGGCGCGAACAGCGCGAGATCTTCGACCAGGCGTTCCACATCTTCTGGCGCAACCCGCAGTTCCTGAAGCGCATGATGTCGCTCATGCTGCCGCAGTTCCGCGGCGAGGTGAACAAAGAGGAGCATCGCGAGATCAGCCCGCGCGTCGCCGACGCCCTGGGCGGCAATCAGGCGGGCGCCGAAAGCGAGCCGGAGCAGGAGCAGGTGGAGGTCGATGCCGCCCTCACCTTCTCCAGCCGCGAGCTGCTGCAGCGCATGGATTTCGAGAAGATGACCCTGTCGGAGCTTGAGGCTGCGAAGAAGGCCATCGCCGCCATGCGCCTGCCGGTCGAGGATGTGGCGACCCGCCGCTTCAAGCACGATGCGCGCGGGCACCGGGTCGACATGCGCGCGACCTTGCGCGCCGGCCTGCGCGATCCCGGCATCATCCCGCTGCAGTTCAAGTCGCGCCGGCGGCGCCGGCCGCCGCTGGTCGTGCTGTGCGACATTTCCGGCTCCATGAGCCGCTATTCGCGCCTGGCGCTGCACTTCATCCACGCGCTGACGACCGACCGCGACCGGGTGCACTCCTTCCTGTTCGGGACGCGCCTCACCAACGTCACGCGGCACCTGCGCCACCGCGACGTGGATGTGGCGCTGGACCGGATTTCGGACAGCGTGCCGGACTGGTCCGGCGGCACCCGCATCGGCCATAGCCTGGCGGAGTTCAACCGCCGCTGGTCGCGGCGCGTTCTCGGCCAGGGGGCCTTGGTCCTGCTGATCTCCGACGGGCTCGACCGCGAGGGCGCGGTCGGCCTCGAGGAGGAGATCGAGCGCCTGCACAAGAGCTGCCGGCGCCTGATCTGGCTCAACCCGCTTCTTCGCTATGAGGCCTATCGGCCGCAAGCGCAGGGGGCCAAGGCGATGATCAAGCACGTTGACGATTTCAGGCCGATCCACAATCTTCAGAGCATGCGGGATCTGGCGGCGGCGCTGAGCGAACCCGGCTCGCGCGGCCAGGAATCCCGTTCGAAGGTGGCGGCATGACCCGGCAGGAAGACGTGTTGCAGACGGCGCTGGCCTGGAAGATGGCCGGCCGCGCGGTGGCGGTGGCGACGGTCACCAGCACCTGGGGCTCCTCCCCGCGCCCGGCGGGCAGCCAGCTTGTGGTCGACGGCACCGGCGCCATGGTCGGCTCGGTTTCCGGCGGCTGCATCGAAGGCGCTGTGGTGAAGGAAGCGCTGGAGGCGATCGCCGATGGCAGGCCGCGGCTGCTCGATTTCGGCGTGACCAACGAGCAGGCCTGGGAGGTCGGCCTCGCCTGCGGCGGCAAGCTGCAGGTCTATGTCGAGCGCCTGGAATGAAGGCCGCCGACCTTGAGCGCCTGGTTGCCGCCAAAGCCGAACGGCACGCCCTCGCGCTGGTCACCGATCTCGGCACCAACCAGCAGGGTCTGTTCGAAAACGGCGAGGCGGCGCGGTCGCTGAATCTGTCGGCGGCCCAACAGGGCGCGATCGCGGAGGCGCTTGGCGCCGGGAGGTCCGGCGAGATCGAGATCGAAGGCCGCCGGCTGTTCGTGCAGGCGCGCGTGCCAGACCCGCGCCTTGTCATCGTCGGCGCCGTCCACATCACCCAGGCGCTGGCGCCGATGGCGGCCCTCGCCGGATATGAGGTGATCGTGGTCGATCCGCGCCGTGCCTTTGCCACCACCGAGCGCTTTCCCGGCCTGACCCTGCGTCACGACTGGCCGGATGAAGCCATGGACGCAATCGGGATCGATGCGCGCAGCGCGGTGGTGACGCTGACCCACGACCCGAAGCTCGACGATGCCGCGCTCGACCGCGCGCTGCGCTCGCGCGCCTTCTATGTCGGCTCCCTCGGCAGCAAGAAGACGCACGCTGCGCGGCTGCATCGCCTCGCCGAGGCCGGATTCGACGAGGCCGCGCTCGCGCGCATCCACGGTCCGGCCGGGCTTGCGATCGGCGCGAAGTCGCCGGCGGAGATCGCGATATCGGTGCTGGCGCAGCTGACCGCCGCGCGCCGCGGCCAGCCCACCCGATGATCTTCGCCGATCTTCCGGTCGAGGAATGCACGGGGGCCGTACTGGCGCACGCGTTGCGCGACGGCGGCATCGCATTCAAGAAGGGGCGCGTTCTCAGCGCCGCCGATATCGAGGTGCTGAAGCAATCGGGCCGCAGCACCATCACCGTCGCAAAGCTCGAAGCCGGCGATGTGGGCGAGGATGCGGCGGCGGCCGCACTCGGCAAGGTGCTGTCGGTCGACGGCTTGCGGGTCGAGGCCCCGTTCACCGGCCGCGTCAACATCTATGCGCGCGAGCGCGGCATCTTGCGCATCGATGCCGGGCTGGTCGATGCCATCAACGAAGTGGACGAATCCGTCACGCTGGCGACCCTGGCGGACTACGCGCCGGTCGAACCCGACCAGATGGCGGCGACCGTCAAGATCATCCCGTTCGCCGTGAAGCGCACGCAGCTCGATGCCTGCATCGCGGTCGCGCGCCGCGCGCCGGTCCTCACGTTCCATCCCTTCCGGCCACGCAAGGTCGCGCTGATCCAGACCGCATTGGCCGCGACCAAGCCGACCTTGCTGGACAAGACGGTGGCCGTCACCAACCGGCGGCTCGCCGCGATGGGCAGCGGCGAGGCCGTCGATCTGCGCGCTCCGCACGAACCGGATGCGCTGGGCAAGGTGATCCGGCGCGCCCTGGCGGACGAGGCCGAAATCGTGCTGGTGATGGGCGGTTCCGCCATCATCGACCGGCGCGACGTGATCCCGGCCGCGATCGCGCGGAGCGGCGGCAAGGTGCTGCAATTCGGCATGCCCGTCGATCCCGGCAATCTGATTCTGCTGGGCGAGATCGACGGCAGGCCGGTCGTCGGCCTGCCCGGCTGTGCGCGCACGCCCAAGCTCAACGGCTTCGACTGGGTGCTGCAGCGGCTGATGGCCGACATTCCGGTGAGCGCGCGCGATGTGCGCCGCATGGGCGCCGGTGGATTGCTGAACGAGATTCCCGCCCGCCCGCAGCCGCGCGAATCCCGCCCGCGACCGGAGGCGCGCCGCCCGCGCGTCGCCGCGCTCGTCATGGCGGCCGGCCGCTCCAGCCGCATGGGCGCCAACAAGCTGCTGATGGAGGATGACGGCAAGCCGATCGTGGCGCGGGTGGTCGAGCGGGCCCTCGCCGCCGATCCCGCCGAGGTGCTGGTCGTCACAGGGCATCAGGAGCCGGAAGTGCGCGCCGCGCTGGCCGGCCTGCGGGTGCGCTTCGTCGCCTGCCCCGACTATGCGGATGGCTTGAGCGCGTCCCTGCGCTGCGGGGTCAAGGCGCTGCCGGGCGACATCGATGCCGCGCTGGTGCTGCTGGGCGACATGCCGCGCGTCGGGACGGCCTTGCTGCGGCGGATGATCGCCGCCTTCAATCCGACCGAGGGGCGTGCCATCATCGTGCCCTCGTTCCAGGGTAAGCGCGGCAACCCCGTGCTGTGGCACCGCAGGTTCTTCGCAGAGATGATGACCTTGGCCGGCGATGTCGGCGCGCGTCACCTGATCGGCGAGCACGCTGAGCTGGTGACGGAGATCGAAGCGGAGGATGCCGGCATCTTCCTCGACATCGACACGCCCGAAGCCTACCGCACCCTCGGCCGCGAGCAGGCGACATGAGCGAAGCGCTGTATCATGCCGCCTTGGTGGATCGTGCGCGCACGGCGTTCGGCAGAGGCCGCCTGACCGGCGCGACCGGGACCGCGACCGTCGACAACCCGCTGTGCGGGGATCGCGTCACGCTCGACCTCGCGGTCAGGGATGGCCGCGTCGAAGCGATCGGCCACCAGGTGCGCGGCTGCCTGCTGTGCGAAGCGGCGGCCGCCACCATCGCCGAGCATTGCCGTGGCGCCGGCAAGAATGAACTCGACGCCATCGGCGCCGCCGCGCGCAGGCTGATGGCGGAGGGCGGCGCGCTGGAGCCGCAATGGCAGTGCCTGGAAATCTTCCGCCCGGTCCATCGGGCCAAGAGCCGGCGCGATTGCGTGCTGCTGCCGTTCGAGGCGCTGGCGCGCGCCGCCTCAGGCCTTGCTTGAGACGCGCGCCGGCAGCTCATCCAGGAAGCGCGCCACCGCATCGATCATGCCGAACCGGACGAGGTCATTGTGTCCCGCCTCCGGCAGCCACAGCGCGGATTTCGGCTGAAGCGCGCGCTCATACAGCATGCGGCCGAAGCGCTGGGGGGTGACCCGGTCAAGCGCGCCATGGATCACCAGCAGCGGCATGCGCACCTTGCCGATCTTGTCGATGCTGGCGAACTTGTCCTTGATCAGCCAGTCGAAGGCGAACAACGGGTAGCGCGCGCGGGCCGACAGCACGATCGAGGCGAACGGCGCTTCAAGCACCAAGGCGGCCGCGCCGCGTTCCGTCGCCATCTGGATCGCGATCGCCGCGCCGAGCGACTCTCCGTAGAGCGCGATTTCGTCGCCCGCGATGCCCCGACGTGCCAGCCAGTCCAGGTGCGCCCGGCCATCCTCATAGAGTCCGCGCTCGGTCGGCAAGCCCGGATTGCCGCCATACCCGCGATAGCCGACCAGCAGGACCCCCAACCCGTGCTCCAGGTAGGCGAGCACACGCTCCTGCCGGTCTGCCAGCGTCCCGGCATTGCCGTGGAAATAGACGATCGTCCGGTGTCCCGATTTGGCCGGCGCATGCCATGCCGTCACAGTCAATCCGTCAGAGGTACCGACCCGTTCCTCCCGCATGTGAAGCGCAACCATCGACCCCGCGAGATCGAGCGGCCCGATGCCGGGGCGGAACACATGACTGCGCTGCGTCGCCCACAAATAGGCGAGGAGCGCCAGATAGATGGCGGCGACTGCCGCCACGAAACCGAGCACCGGTACCACAAGTTTTCCCCAAGGTGGCCGCCGGCGGTTTCCAGCGGACTCGTCCTGCCCCGCAAGCTAGCCAACTTCCCATGGATGGCAAAACCGTATCGACGTGCCAAGCGGCATGACCTGCGCGCGGTGCTCCATGGGAAGGACAGCCTTGCCGGGTTGGCCATGGCGCGCCAAATCCCGGCATGTGTGACCGCAGGGGCGATGCCGTATCGCATTGCGATGGACCCTTCGGTTCCGGTTTTGCCCCCGATCGGGCTTGCTTTTTGTCACAAATCGGCCCCATGCTAGCGTGGCGTTACAACTAGGGGCCGATCGACCGCCGATGGGCCGGGGTGTTGGAGCGCTCGCGTGGGGTTCTTCGACTGAAGAGTTGGACATGTCCGATCAAAATCAAGACGGTTCCGCGACCGAGTTGCGGGGCCGTATCAAGTGGTTCAATCCGGAGAAGGGTTTTGGCTTCGTCACGCCCGCCGATGGCGCGCCCGACGTCTTCCTGCACATCTCGGCCTTGAAGGATGCTGGCCTGCAGGATGCCCCGGAGGGAGCGACAATTCATTGCGAAGTCGGCCAGGGCCGCAAGGGCGTTCAGGTGACGCGCGTGATCACGCTCGACACCAGCACCGCGACGCCGCGCCGGCCTCCCCAACGCCGTCCGTTCGGTGCTGGCGGTGGCGGCGGTCATCGCGGTCCGGGCGCTGGGGGTCCGCGCGGCGGGTATGAGCCGCGCTGAGGCTTTTCCGGCGGCTTCCGCCGGAGTGGGACCTTAGCAACGAACGGAACTCAAGCGGGGGTTCGGCAGCGCTGTCGATGGGGGATCGGCGGCGAAGGCGGTTTCGTTTTTCGACAACATGGACCTGCTGTGCGCATTGCCGCGCGATGGGCGCACGCGCCGTGTCGGCGTGATCGCGCAGATCAGGCCGGATAATCGATTGACAGGATCTCGAGCTCGAGATCGCCGGCAGGCCGCTTCCACACCACCGCATCGCCCACCTTGGCGTCGGTCAGCGTGCGGGCGAGCGGCGACACCCACGACAGTTTGCCTATCGCCGCGTCCGCCTCATCCTCGCCGACGATTTCGAAGCGGCGGCGCGTGCCGTCCTCATCTTCGGTCTCGACCCTCGCGCCGAAACCGACCCGGTCTCTCGCCTGGGTCGCGGGATCAATCACGATCGCCCGTGCGATGCGATCCTGGACATAGCGGATGTCGCGCTCCAGGGCATGCTTGGCGTCCTGGTCGATCAGCTCATTGCCGGCCGGCTCGGCCATGCGCTTGTGAGCGTCCTCCAACCCCTGCAATTGCTGGTGGAGCGCTTCGAGGCCGGCAGGCGTAATGTGGTTCGGATACGGGCTTTGCGGCCGCTCCGGAAGCTCATTGCCCTGCTCGTCATTTTCCTTGACGAATGCGCGGCTCATGCTTGACCCGATGTTACGGACGTCATATCCCCAATACACTCCATCAGATTTGGTTGCGGGTCAAAGGAATCCGGTGGCGATTCCAGGCGGGACTGTCACGCCGCCAGGTCATAACAATCCAATGAAACCAATTGTCTCAAGCTGGGTTATGAGATGTCGCGAAGATTCGACGTGGTGATCGTCGGCGGTGGCGTGATCGGCTCCTCGGCGGCCTATTTCCTCGCAGCCGAGCGCGCCTTCGGCGGCAGCATTGCGGTCATCGAGCGCGATGCCACCTATGCCGAAGCGGCCACGCCGCGGTCGGCGGGCGGCATACGCCAGCAATTCTCGACGCCCGAGAACGTGCTGATCTCGGCCTTCGGCGCATCGTTCATCAAGTCGGCGAAGGAGCATCTGACGGTCGGGGCCGACGAGCCCGACCTCCAGTTCCACGAGGGCGGCTACCTGTTCCTGGCGACCGGCGCGGGGCTTGCGACCCTGATCGCCAATCAGCAGCTCCAGCGCCAGCTCGGCGCCGAAACGCAACTGCTGAACCCGAAGGAGCTGGCCGGCACCTTTCCCTGGCTCAATTGCGCCGACCTCGCGGGCGGCAGCTTCGGTCCGCGCAACGAAGGGTGGCTCGACCCCTATTCCCTGCTGCAGGCGTTCCGGCGCAAGGCGCGCGCCCTCGGCGTCACCTATATCCAGGACGAAGTGACAGGGTTGGACATCGCGCAGAACCGCGTGCGCTCGGTGTCGTTGCGCTCCGGCGAGGCGATCGCGTGCGGCGCGGTCATCAATTGCGCCGGCGTCAGCGCCTGGCGCATCGCGGCCTGGGCGGGGCTCGATCTGCCGGTGCGCCCGCGCAAGCGCCTGGTCTACGTGTTCGACTGCCGCGAGGAGCTGACCGGCGTTCCCCTCACCATCGATCCCAGCGGCGTGTGGGTGCGCCCCGAGGGCGCGAATTTCATCTGCGGCGTCTCGCCGGAGGAAGGCAGCGATCCGGACAGCACGGATTTCGAGATCGACTACGGCCTGTTCGAGGAGACGATCTGGCCGACCCTCGCCCATCGCGTGCCGGCGTTCGAGGCCATCAAGCTGATCCGCGCCTGGGCCGGACACTACGACTACAACGTCCTCGACCAGAACGTCATCGTCGGCGCGGCCCCCGATGTGCCGAACTTCCTGATGGCGAACGGGTTCTCCGGCCATGGCCTGCAGCAATCGCCGGCGATCGGGCGGGCGCTCAGCGAACTCGTCACGTTCGGCGCGTTCCGGACTTTGGATCTGCGCCGCTTCGGTTATGATCGGGTGCTGAGCGGCCAGGCGATCCGCGAGGCCAACGTCGTGTGATCGACGGCATGCGATCGAAAGGGAGACCGACATGGCGAACCATACCGCCCTCATCTCCATCCTGTGCGAGGATCATGCCGGGTTGATCGCGGACGTGACGGGACGGCTCTACGATCTCGGCGTCAATCTCGGCGACACGACCTTCGCGGTCCTGGGCGGCGGCGCGAAGCTGACGTTGGTTGCCAAGCTGCCTGTGGACCTCGGCATCGCCGACGTGGAGGAGGAGCTGCGCTCCATCGCGGTGCTGGATCGCGCCGAGCTTTCGGTCGCGCCCTTCGCCTATCGCGAGACCCACGACCAGTCGGCGCACATCACGCACCGGATCGAGATCATGGGCGACGATTCGCCCGGCCTGATCGCGCGCCTGAGCGAAGCGCTGCGTCCGATGGGCGCCAACATCGTGGAGCTCAATTCGGAGAGCGTGGCGGGCGCGAGCGGCGCCCGCTTCCTGCTGCGCATGGCCATCTCCGTGCCGCCCGGCAAGGAAGCCGTCTGCATGGCGACCGTCGCCAACACAGCGGCCCAGATGAACCTCTCCTGCCGCTGGCAGCAGGTGTAAGGCTACGGCTTCGGACATTGCAGGTTCTGCTGCGCTTTCTCCACGTCGAGCACATAGCGCGGCCGTGCGGTGCATTGCGTGTTGTAGGTGCCGACCATCTCGCGCAGCTTGTTGGCCTGCTGGTTGTAGGCGGGACGGATCTGGAGCTGGATCAGGTTGCGGAGCGCGATCTGCTGGCCGATCAGCTCCTGAAGCAGCTGCTGCCCTACGGTATCGCTGGAGGAGAGGCTCGTCGCCTGCCGCTTGATCTCCGCGTCAAGGTTGTTCAGCTCGTTCTGGCGTTCCTGCAACAGGCCGTTCTGCACGTCGACGTTGGATTGCTGTTTGTCCAAGGCGTCCTTCTGGCAGAGACAGGCCGCGATCTCGTCCGGAGTCATGGCCGGGCCGGCCGGGATCTGGGACTGCGCCTCGGCCCGTGAAAGCCGGCCCGCCCCATCGCCGCCCAGCACGAGCGCGGCGCTGAGGCAGCAGGGGAAAAGCAGGTAGGCGGGGGGAAGACGGCGCATCGTCGGCTCCAGTCCATTGTGATTCCGATATCGGTTCCATCCCGATTATGGCAGTCTTGCGCCGCGTTCAACAACCCGCTCAACAATCGACCCATTCACCTCCATGCGCATCGCAATCGTCGGCGCCGGCCTGCTGGGCGTGGCGTCCGCCTATTACCTGGCGAAAGAAGGTCATGAAATCCTGGTGCTGGACCGCCAACCGGCCCCGGCGCGCGAAACCAGCTTCGCCAATGCCAGCCTGTTGACCCCGAATCACGCGTTTTCGTGGGCGGCGCCCGGCGCGCCCTGGCTGCTGCTGAAATCGCTGTGGCAGGCTAATAGCGGCCTGCGCCTCAAGCCGCATCTCAACAGCCAGCTGCTCGATTGGGGACTGCGCTTCCTGCGCAACTGCACGGCTGGGCGGCACCGCGCCAACAGCCTCGCCAAGACCAGGCTCTGCCTCTACAGCATGGCGGAACTCGACCGGGTGACGCGCGAAACCGGCATTGCCTGGAACCGCTCGACCGAAGGCGTGCTCTACCTGTTCCGCGACCGGCACGAACTGGAGCTTGCCGACCGAGCCCTCGCACTGTTGCGCGGGGCTGGCGCTGATATCGCGCAGATCTCCTGGGACGAGGTCGTGGCGATCGAGCCCGGCCTCGAGCACGCACGGCCCAACTTCGTCGGCGCGCTGCACGGCAGGTCGGACGAGGTCGGCGATGCGCGGCGCTTCACTGAGGCGCTGGCAGAGGTCTGCAAGGCGCGCGGTGTCACCTTCCGCCTGTCGACCCTGATCGACGGATTCGAGACGCAGACCAACCGCGTGACAGCGGTGAAGACCGCGAGTGGCCCCATCAAGGCCGACGCATTCGTGCTGGCGGCCGGCAGCTATTCGCCACAGCTTGGGCGCAGTGCCGGCCTGCATCTGCCGATCTATCCCGTCAAGGGCTACTCCCTCACTGCGCCGGTCGGCGATCCGGATCAGGCGCCGAGGACCGGCGGCCTCGACGAAGGCACGCTGGTCGCGTTCGCGCGGCTCGGCGATCGCGTGCGGATGACCTCGGTCGCCGAGGTGGGCGGCTACGATACCAGCCATCGCCCGGAGAATTTTGCGCGAATTGTAGCGACCGGCCGCGCGCTGTTCCGCGACGGCATCGCCTTGGACCGAGCGGAGCATTGGGCGTGCCTGCGCCCGGCGACCCCGGACGGGCCGCCGATCATCGGTCCAAGTCCGGTGGACAATCTGTGGCTGAACACCGGCCATGGCTATCTGGGCTGGACCATGTGCTGCGGCTCGGCCCGGCTGCTGGCCGATCAGCTGTCGGGCAGGCAGACGGAACTCGACACCCACTTGTATCGTTATGGACGATATTGATGTCGCCGCGCGATGACGGTGGTAATACGCGGTTAATAAACCTACATTATCTGTCTATGGGCATGCGACACATGCGGACCCTTCTGGCCTGTTCGGCGTTTGCGCTGTTGGTGGGCCAACCGGCGGTGGCGCAGGATTTGATCGCGACGCAAGCCTCGCTCGATGCCAACGCGATTGCATACGCAAGCGCGACCAGCTACACCCCGATCCCTCCCGGTGCATCACTGGATGTCTCGTCGGCCGCCAGTACCAGGCTGGCGAGCGATGCGGTCGAGCTGATCAGCGGGACTTTGCAGCAGCACGGCTACGTGATGTCACGCGACGCGCCTCTGGCCGTCGACGCGGTCGCGGTGCTGGTACGCGGTGTCGGCCAGGATGAAGACACGCCGCTGCCGACCCAGGGGTCGGTGCGGGGCGATGAATACACCAACGCGGACCAGGCGCCTTCCGGCGAACCCTTGACGCGCGGCAACCTGTTCGACAACAGCCGTGGCGCGCTCCTGACGCCGGTGGAACCACAGCAGGGCGGCCACCTGTTGCGGGTCAGCCTTTCGGTCTACGACCGCAAGAGCGGCCTCTATGTCTGGCGCGGCCAGGTCGAGCGCGACAGTCTGGACGTGGATGTCGATTCATCGATGCAGCAGATGGTGCCCGCCCTGCTCGCGCATTTCGGCGAATCGCTCCTGCAGACCGCAATCCCGCTGTACTAGGCAGCGATCAATCCTGCCTACATGAAGTCCCGCGGGATGCGAAAGGCATCCTGGTCGGAGAAGATTCGCTCGCCATTGAAATAGGCATCCACCGTCGCGGTGAGGTGGAAATGCGTGGCATCGTTGGTCAGCGTCGTGCGCGTGACCGTACGCGCGACCCAATCGCCACGCCCAAGCTCATGGTGATAGACGCAATCGGCCTCGGCGGACAGCGGATCGTCCGGGCGGATGCGATAGCGCTCCGTCCCGCCGCAATCCAGCCGCCAGTCGATATCGTCGTAGCGTTCGCCACCGCTGTCCTTCACCATGACCAGTTCGCTCGCCCCGGTCGCGACATCGCGTGTGACGGTCCGGTGCCAATCCCCCGCGCGCGTCGCGGTGCAGGTCTCGGCCGCCGACTTGACCGGCGGATCGAAGTCCCGCAGCTCCGCATCTTCCGCCAGCGGCAAGCGGACCGGCAGTTCCAGGCGGCTGTCGCCGGTATGGACCGTTACCGTGGCCGCATGCGGCCCCGGCCAAAGCTGCGGCCAGCAGGCGGTCGAAATCGCGACGCGCAGGCGATGGCCGGCGGCGATCTCATAGGCGATTGTGTTGAGAGGGACCGTGGCGCGATAGACCTTGCCCGGCTCCAGCGTGACCGGGTTGGCCTGGTCCCAGGCGTGGTTGAGGCCAAAGAGCGTGTAGGTGATGCGCGTCGAGGCGCCTCCAGGAGCCACGTCATTGAGGCGCACGCAAATCTTGGCGACCGGCCGGTCGACCGAGAATGCGAGATGAAGCCGCGGCGCGCCGAAGAACGCGATCGGCTCGTCCAGCGGCAGCGTGTCGAAGCACAGCGAGCATCCGTCGTCCGTCCGCTGATCGCCGGGAAAGTCGCCGTCGCTGCCGCCGTAGGAGCACCATTCGACCGTCGTGGCGCCGGCATTCTGCGGCGAGCGGATGGACAGCGCGGCATCGGGGTGCTGCGCAGACTCCAGCCCACGGGCGCTCAGCCAGAAATCGCGCGTCATAGTGTTCGGCGCCGGCCAGTCGCGCTGGGCGATCCAGCGTCCGGGGCGCAGCGTGGCGCAGGGATCGGGCGGATGCGAGGCGTTCATCCACACTCTAAGCTTGGGCTCGCCCATCAGACCGGTGTCGCGGCCCTTCAGCCAATGGTCCCAGAATCGCAGGGCTTCCTGCAGGAACCCGATCGCCGGACCCGGCAGCGCCTTGTTGGGATAGGCGTGGCCCCACGGCCCCACGAGGCCGATACACGGCGCCTTCAGCTTCTCCACCAGGCGCGCGACGGCGTTGGAATAGCCGTCCTCCCAGCCGCCGATCGCGAACACGGCGCATTCGATGGCGTCGTAGTCCTCGCACACCGAACCCTGGCGCCAATAGGCGTCGCGGCGCTGGTGCGAGTACCAGATGCGCGCCGGGTATCTGTAGTGCTTCAAGCGCTCCAGCCACATCTCGCGCCAGCCCTTCCCGACGACCGCCGGGTCGGGCGGCTGCGAGACGAAGGCGTACATCGCCGATGACCAGGCGAAGTTGTCGTGCAGCAGGCAGCCCTGCATGTAATGAACATCGTCATTGTAGCGGTCGTCCGACGCGCACAGCGTGATGATGGCCTTGAGCGCCGGCGGCCGGTGCATCGCGACCTGGAGCGCGTTGAAGCCGCCCCAGGAGATGCCCATCATCCCCAGCCTTCCGCTGCACCATGCCTGCTTTGCAATCCAGGCGATGGCGGCCACCAGGTCGGCCTGTTCCGCCGGGGTGTATTCATCGTCCGGCAGTCCTTCCGAATCGCCGGTGCCGCGCAGATCGATGCGCAGGCAGGCATAGCCGTGGCCCGCGAAATACGGATACATCTCCTCATCGCGGGTCTTGAGGCCGTCGCGCTTGCGGTACGGCACGCAGTCGATGATGGCCGGCACGGGATCGGATTCGGCATCGTCAGGCAGCCACAGCCGCGCGGCCAGGCGGATGCCGTCCGGCATCGAAATCCAGACGTTGTCGACGCACCGCACGCGCCGCGGAAGATCTCGGACTATCTGCATGCAACCCTCAGCGCAGGACGTAGTAGGCGAGCAGCGGCAACGTCACGAACGAGATCGCGGTCGAGATCACAACCATCGCCGCCACGTCGCCGTGAGCGCGCCCGTAGTATTGCGCGAACAGGAAATTGAACACCGCAACCGGCATCGCGCTCTGGACAATGAGGACGCCGGCCGCCATCGGCGGCAGGTCGAAGAGGTGCGCCACCAGAAGCGCGATCAGGAACCCGCCGGCGAGGCGCACGCACGCCAAGAAAAGATTCCGCCTGAGCGCAGTCACCTTGAGCTGCGCGAGCGAGACGCCGAGGGTCAGCAGCATCATCGGGATGGTGAGGCCGCCCAGCACGCCGATCGTGTTGTCGATCCAGGCCGGTGGCTGGATCTTCAGAACCAGCATCACGATCGAGATGGCCACCGCATAGATGGCCGGCGTGCGAACGAGCCGCGACAGCGACAGGTTTCCGGCGGAGAGCGATATCCCCAACGTGAATTGCAGCGTGACGGTGCAGCCGAAATAGACGACAGCCAGTCCCAGTCCCTCCTGCCCGAAGGCGAACAGCGCCAGCGGCAGGCCCATGTTGCCGGTGTTGGGAAACGTCAGCGCCGGCAGGTAGGAATTGGGCGACAGCTTCATCAGCCGCAGCGTGACGAGGCCCAGCACCAGGAACCCGGCGACCGCGACCAGCACCGCGATGCCCATCTGCGCCAGCGCGGCGGGCGAGATGTTCAGCGTCGTCAGAGAATGCGCCACCAGGCAGGGCGTGCCGACGTTGGTCACGATATCGGTCAAGAACACACTGTCGAAACGCCGGCCCATCTTGGCCCAGGTGAATCCGATGCCGGCCACCAGCAGCACCGGCAGGACCACGGCGCTCAATTGACTCAGCACTCAGCCATTCCCCATTCGCCATCGCGCCCCCGCATATTGCATTGGAAAGACGATTGCCGCACTCATGGCCTTCGCCATACGATAACGCGCCAAGAGCTGTATACAGCATTGCCTAAGCTGGCAAGCCGATGAGGAAAATTGCATGCGACCCAACCAGGTTGGCGGCCACGCGGCGATCGCGCTGCTGGAGGCCTACGGCGTCGACACCGTGTTCGGGATCCCCGGCGTGCACACGCTCGAGCTCTATCGCGGCCTCGCCGACCGCCGCATGCGTCACATCGGCGTGCGGCACGAACAGGGCGCCGGCTTCATGGCGGACGGCTA
>DASSBF010000203.1:0-3134 GCA_035699005.1 Dongiaceae bacterium | reverse complement strand
TCGCCTTCGCACAGCACCGTCACCTGCCGGCCGTTCAGCACCACGCCGACGATGGTCTCAGCCGCCTCATCATAGACATCGTCCTTGGGAAACCGGCCGTCCCCTATGTTCATGCGGATCGGCAGCTCAGCCATGTCGGATGGAATGTGCGGCGCCGCAATCTGGCGCGCGAAGCTCGGTCCCTCTTCCGGGGCCGGATAGGCAACAAGGTCGGCCGAGCGGATCAGGCGCGCCGCCTTCAGCGTGAGCAGTTCCGGATCGCCCGGCCCGACGCCGACGCCGTAGACGATGCCGGTCATGGCTTGTCCACCCAGTATTGCGTCACCGGCATCAACGGCCGCCAGCCATGCAGCTCTCCAACCGGCGACAGGCGCGCCACCAACAGGCGGGACATCTCCCCGCCCAGCCTGCCGCGCCAGGCGAACAGTTGCGCCTCTCCTTCGGCGGTCACCGCGTTCGCGACAAGCCGGCCACCGCTTTTCAGGCGCTCCCAGGCGCCCTCGAATACGCCGCGGTCGGCGACGCCACCACCGATAAAGACCGCATCGGGATAAGCGAGGCCCTCATAGGCCTCTGGTGCAGCGCCCTTCACCAGCTTCAGGTGCGGCACACCCAGCGCGCCGGCGTTCTGCTCGACCAAGGCCTGTCGTGCCTCGTCGCCCTCGATGGCGACGGCGGACAGCGAACGGTGCGTGCGCAGCCACTCGATCGCGATCGAGCCGCAGCCCGCTCCGACATCCCACAGCAACTGTTCCGGCAGCGGCCGCAACGCGGACAAGGTGGCCGCGCGGATCTCCCGCTTGGTGAGTTGGCCGTCGTGCCGAAAGGCTTCGTCGGGCAAGCCGGGCGTGAGCGACAAGGGCCGTGCCGCATCGCCGGGCCGGCACAGCACCGCGAGCGTGTTGAGATCGGCGGCGCGCGGATGGGTCCAGGCATCGGCGCGGCCGGCATAGATGCGCTCGCGTTCGCCGCCCATATGCTCCAGGACCGTGATCTCGCTGGCGCCGTAGCAGAGCTCGCCTAGGCGCCGCGCCACCTCGGCCGGCGAGCCGCCGTCGTGCGACAGCAGCAGCAGCCTGCGCCCGGGTGCCGCCGCGCCCGCCAGCAGATCGAGCGGCCGGCCATGGATGGTGAGGCACTCGACCTCGGCCAGCGGCCAGCGCATGCGCGCGGCTGCCAGCGAGAAGGCCGAGACATGCGGATGGACCGCCATCTCCTCCGCCGGCACGCGCCTCGCAAGCGAAACGCCGATGCCGAAATGCATGGGATCGCCAGTCGCCAGCACCACCACTGCGCGGCCACGCCGCGCGCAGATCGCATCGAGCGTCAGCGACAAGGGCGAGGTCCAGCTCTGCTTCTCCGCGCGCATATCGCTCGCCATCGCCAGGTGCCGCTCGCCGCCTACGATCAGCTCGGCGCCCTTGATGAGCGCTTGCAGGCCGCGCGGCAGCGCATCGATCCCGTCCTCGCCGACCCCGATGACGTTGAGCCAGATGCTCATGCCTCCGCTCCCGGTCCGGCATCGACGAGGCCATTGATCGCAGCGGCCGCAATCGCGCTGCCGCCGCGACGTCCGCGCAAGGTGAGGTAGGGTATGCCCAGATCGGCCTCGATGAGCGCCTCCTTCGATTCCGCCGCACCGACGAAGCCGACAGGAAACGCAAAAATCACTGCCGGCCGCGGCCTGCCGGCGTCCATCATGTCGAGCAGATGAAACAGGGCGGTGGGCGCATTGCCGATGGCGACGACTGCGCCCCGCAAGCGGTCGCCCCATTGCTCCATCGCCGCCGCGGAGCGCGTCGTCGCCAAGCGATCCGCCAGCTCCGCCACGCCTGCGCAGGAAAGGCCGCACTCGATCCCGGTTTCTGGGAACCGCATTGCGATGATCCCTGCGGCCACCATCCGGGCATCCACCAGGATCGGCGCGCCGCGTGCGAGCGCCCGCCGCGCCGCTGCGGCCGGATCGCCGTCCCAGGCCAGGTCGTCGACCAGATCGGTCATGCCGCACGCATGGATCATGCGCCGCGCCACTGCACGCAAGCTCGCCGGCAAGGGGTCGAACCGCGCCTCCGCCTCGATCGTCGCGAACGAGAGCCGATAGATTTCCGCCGGATCCTTGACGTAGTCGCGGGGCATGGGAGTCAACGCTCTCCGACAGTGTCCGTCAGGACAGCCTCAACTTCACCACCCTCTCCTACCGTCACCCCGGGCTTGACCCGGGGTCCACACCACCGCTCACGCCAAGCCCATCCATGGACCCCGGCTCGCGCGGAGCCTGTCCTTGGGCCGCGCGAAGCGCGGACCCGAGGGCTTGGCCGGGGTGACGGTGGGAGGAAGGTGCGCATTCCGCGCACTACAGCCGCTCCGGGTCGCGCTTGCCGGGGCCGTGCGGATGATCTGGAAACGGCGGCGGGAAGTGCGTGTGGGTATGACCGTGCGTATGGTCGTGATCGTGGCCGCGATGATGGCCATGGTCATGGTCATGATGGTGGTGGCCGTGGTGATGGCCGTCGCCGTCGCCGTGATCATGGCGATGATGGTCATGGTCATGGTCATGGTCATGGTCATGGTCATGGTCATGGTCATGCCCATCGGCCCGCCCGGTACCGATCCCTTCCACATGATGATGGTGGCTTTCCTGGACGCGGCCGACCTCGGCTTCGTAGCCGATCGCCTGTTCGCGGTATTTGCACATCTGGCAGTTCATCGCGTTGTCGCCGCCGAGGATCTCGCGCACCCGCTCGGCGAAAGCGTCCAGCACCAGCGGATGGTCGTTGAGGTAGCTCGCCTTCAGGAACTCGATCTCCGGGTGGCGCGCCGCCATCTCGTCTGCGATGTCGTAGATGCGCTTCACCAGCACGCCGGTGAACAGGAAATAGGGGAACACGATGATGCGCTTGTAACCGAGCTTCGCCGCATGCTCGAGCCCCGGCCCCACGAGCGGGAAGGCGACGCCGGAATAGCACACCTCGGTCCAGCCGAAGCCCATCCCCTCCCACAGCATGCGCGCCACCTTGCTGATGTTGGAGTTGGCATCGGGGTCGGAGGTGCCCCGCCCGACCACCAGCAGCAGGGTCTCGGCGCGCGGCACCTTGCGGCTCACCGTACGCTCCGCCTGCTCGATCCGCTCGCGC
>DASSBF010000202.1:0-17730 GCA_035699005.1 Dongiaceae bacterium | reverse complement strand
GTGGCGCGCCGCGCGGGCCGCGACATCGCGGTCGAATCGCCCTCGCGCAGCGTCGTGGTCACGGGCGATCCCGCGCTCATGGAAAGCGCGTTGCGCAACCTGCTGGAGAATGCCCTGAGGGCGTCGCCGCCCGGCGCCACGGTGCGGCTGGCGGTGGCCGAGAGTCCGCCGCGCCTTGCGGTCGCCGACCATGGCCCGGGCCTCGATCCGGCCGAGCTGCCGGAACTGACGGAGCCGTTCCGGCGAGGGCCGAAGGGCGGCTCGGCCGGCCTTGGCCTTGCCATCGTCGCGGAGGCCGCGAAGCGGCTGAAGGCGCAGCTCTCGCTCGCGCGGACGGACGAAGCGGGCGGCGCGACCTTCTGCCTGACATTCCCGGGCTAGCCATGGGTTTCCTTCGATCAGGGATCCTGCTGTCGGCGCTGCTGGGCGCTGTGGCGATGCTGCCGGTCGCTGAGGCCGCTGGCCTGCAATGCACCACGGCCGACAAATCGCAATGGCTGGCTCCGGCTGCCATCAAGAAGATGCTGCAGGACCACGGTTTTGCCGACATCGGTGCGGTCAAGGCCAATGACGGCAATTGCTATGTCGTGCAGGCCACGGACCAGAGCGGCGCCAGGAAAATTCTCTATCTCGATCCTACCGATGGCGCACTGATGGGGATGGAATAGGACGCCGGTTGGCACGAGCCGGCGCGCGAGCTCGATATCGGGGTCTGGACCCTTCAGGATGTGGAGGAGAAGGGCCAGCCGGTGCGCGAGCGAGGCGACGGCCCGCACTCGCCTCGGGGTGGATGCGATCTCTACCTCTCGTTCAATCTCGCCGTGATCGACCCGGCATTCCTGCCGGCGCGAAATATCCGGACCCCGCCAGCCGCAACCCGCCGCTAGCGGCTGTGGTGGTTGCTGTTGGAGACGATCCCGGCGTTCGCGGCATCGATCGCCGCGACCGCACCGGCCGCTCGCGTCAGACCGAGCACTGGCGTGGCTCCAGTGGCAGCGGAGACCACAGCCGTCCGGCCCGGCGTCACGTCAACGGCAATGTTCGATGTGGTCGATCGTACTGAGACCACTCCCTCGAACACGGAGACCGCGCTTCCGCTGTCCGTGGTCGTCACCTTGAACTCCGTACCCTTGACGGTGGCGATCAGGAATGTGCCCTCGATCGAGAGCGTGCCGCCGTCAGTACGTTTGGCGGCTTTCACAAGGACGCTGCCATCGAGGAGCTTGACGATCGCTGTCGAATCCTCGGTCCAGCTTTCGCCGACGGTAATGGCCGTCTCCGGATCCAGCTCCAGGATGTCGTGGCCGCGCGTCAGCACAGTACGGCCCGCGTCGGTGGTGACGGCGCTCTCGTTCGGCTTCAGGACGGTGAGGCTTGAAGAGGGGACAGCGCTTGCAATCTGCTCGTCCTCCTCGTCTTCCTCGCTGACGAATGTCGTCGCGACCGACCGCCACGCCTGAGCTGGCAGGGTACTATTGCCCGCGACCGTGGTTAAGGTCCGGTCCAATGCGCTATCGACCTGATTTGGCGCGATCACGAATGCCGCGAGCATGATGGCCAGGATGACCACAATCGCCGTTGGGATGGCATTCGAGCCACCCTCCCCGATCAATCCACTGGCTCCGGCATCGGTCAACCGCTTCCGGCGCGAGGCGTTCAAGGGTAAGTCGGGCATGACACTTCACCTTGCTCCTATAGCCTCTTGATCGCTCCTTCGCTTCCGTCCAGATCGCGAACGCGATCAAGCCACTCAAATCCGCCGCGCTACTCGGCGGCGCGGATGCGCAACTGGGAACGGCTGTCCGAGGTTTCCACGGCATCGACGACGGCCTGCGCCGTCCGGGGTCTCGTGCGCGCAGCGGGGAACAGGATCGAGGCCGTGGTGCCGACATTCAGCTCGCTCTCGATGGTCAGCGTGGCGCCATGCAGGCGGGCCATGGAATTCACCAACGGCAGGCCGAGTCCCACGCCCTCGAAGTTGCGGGCGAAGGCGGTCTCGACCTGTTCGAACGGCTTCAGGATGCGCGGGATGTCTTCCTTGGCGATGCCGATGCCGCGATCGGCCACCGCGAAGATGACGCCGCTGTGGGCTTCCGGCCCGGCCGGTTCGACCTTGATCTCGATCCTGCTCCCGGGCGCGCTGAACTTGATCGCGTTGCCGACCAGATTGATCAGCATCTGCTTCATCATGCGCCCGTCGGCATACAGCAGGTCGGTCGCCGGATCGACATTGACGGCGAGCTTGACTTGCGCCGAATCCGCGCGGCCGGAAACCAGCGCCACGACCGACTGGCAGATCTGCTCCGGCTCGTGGATCCCTTCGTAGAGCCGCGGCGAGCCCGATTCGATCGAGGAGATGTCCAGGATGTCGTTGATGATGCCGAGCAGGTGCTTGGCACTGTCGTGGATGCTGTGGCTGTAGCCGCGGTAGGTCTCGGTGCCGATCGGTCCCAGCAGCTCCGTTTTCATGATTTCGGAGAAGCCGATGACCGCGTTGAGCGGCGTGCGCAGCTCGTGGCTCATGTTGGCGAGGAACTGGCTCTTGCTGTTGCTGGCGGCCTCGGCCTGGTCGCGAGCCGCGCGCAGCTCGGCCTCGCGCATCTTCATGTCGGTGACATCGTGCAACAGCGCGACGAATGCGGCGCTGGGATGATCGGGCAGGCGCGTCAGCGCGACATCGGCGATCAGCGTCGAGCCGTCGGGCCGCGTCAGCTCGACCTGGCTCGGGCGGTCCGCATAGGCCATGCGGGCCAGGCTGTGGATCGGAGGCTGGTGGCTGGTCGTCGCGATGACGTCGAAGAAATGCTGCCCGACGATTTGCCCGGTCCGCTGGCCCAGCATGCGCTCCGCGGCGGGATTGGCGGAGCGGATCTTTCCATTCTCGTCGATCACGAGCAGCCCGTCATAGCTGTTCTCGACCACCTGGCGCATCAGTGCGTCGGTGCGGCGCAGCAGGATCGCCTGGCCAAGCAGCCTGAGGTCGAGGTCGCGCAATTGCGCCAACAGGGCGACCAGGAATGCCATGGGGAAAGCCACCAGCCAGGGCCCCGTCTCGACCATCAACGGTAGTTGCGCCTGGACCACCAGCGGCAGGCCGATGATTGCGATCAACGCGCCGGCTCCGGCCGCGAACCCGTGTCGCCATCCCCGGTCCCGGCAGATCGCCTCCAGCACGAAGAACAGCATGCATGCGATGGCGAGAACGATCTCGGGCGAAACCCTGTGCAGGTCGCGCCCCTGCAGCAGCGATTCGGTCGCCAGGGCCTGCACCATCACGCCGGGCATGACGCCGCCCGCCGGTGTCGTCACCGTGTCGCCGAGCTCCCGCGCGGTCGCGCCGATCAGGACGGTCTTGCCTGCAAAGATGGACGGGTCCACCCGCCCGCGCAGCACGTCGACGTAGGACACGGTCGGGATCCGGTCCGCCCTGATGCCGAAATCGACATAGTAACTGCCGATGGCGGACGGATTCAGCCCGGCGGCCGCGCTCGCCACCGTCGGGACCAGCGCACCGGACCACAGTTCGACACGCGCCAGACGCCGCACGATGCCGTCGCTGTCGGGATGCATGTTCGCGGAAGCGATGCGCGTATAGCGCGCGAACTGCGGCAGCGGCGCGGTTGCGACGATCTTGTCCTTGTGGCCGGCGGCCTGCTCGAAGACCGGCAGGATCACCCTGGAACCGGCGCGCGCCAGGGCCGCCGACAAGGCATCGTCCTCCGGCTTGATGGAGGCGGAGCTGAAGTCGATGTCCATGGCGATCTGCCGGGCGCCTGCGGCACGCAGCTTGTCGATCACCATGGCATGCCAGGAGCGGGGCCACGGCCAGACCGGCATCTCCTGGAGGCTATGGGCATCGATCGCGACGACCACCACGGAGCGCGACGGATCGGATCGCAGCACCTGAAACCGGGCGCTCGTGAGTTGCCGCTCGATGAAAGTCAGCGAACCGGAGAGATAGAGTGCCGCGATCGCCACGCACACGGCGAACCCGCCGAGCCAGCGCCGAAGCTGCGGACTGTATCGCTGAAGCGAACGTGCTGCGCGGGCGTCGGACACTGGCAGATCCTACTTCTGACGGCCGAGGCCGCCGAGGGCACCGCCAAGCGCTCCTCCGACGCCGGACACCGCGCCGCCGACCGCGCCGCCGAGACCGGAAACCGCCCCACCCACGGTGCCGCCGACGCCCGAGACCGCACCGCCCACGGCGCCGCCCACCGCGCCACCGATTGCGCCGGTGGCTCCGCTGACCGCACCGCCCACCGCGCCGGTCGCACCGGAGACCGCACCGCCGACGGCGCCGGTCGCACCGGAAACAGCACCGCCGACAGCGCCTCCAAGGCCCCCTCCGGTACCAGCGCTGGATCCGGAGCCGGACGTCGAGCCGCCAGATCCGGAGCCGGACGAACCCGATCCGCCCGAACTGGATCCGCCCGAGCTCGATCCATCCGAACTGGATCCGCCGCCTGATCCCGAACCCGCGGAACCTGAGCCGCCCGCGCCACCCGAACCGTCATTGCCACCATTGCCGCTACTGGCGCTGGCGGTATCCATATCGTTGTGCAGGCCGACGGCGCTGGCGGTATCCACGTCGTTATCCAGGCCGACGGCGCTGGGAGCGCCTCCCGCAGGCGTGGGGGCGAGCGTGGGGGCGCCGCGCGTGCGGCGCGCGACCATCGCGGTATTCCCGACCGTCACGTCGATGCTCTCGCGGCCGGCGATTGACGAGACCGCAACGACGCCCTGCGTGACTGATACTGCCGATGCCTCGCTGGTCGTGCTCACGTCGAACTTGGTGCCTTTGACGGTCGCTACCAGATAGGGCGCGCCGATCGAAAAGGTCTGTCCCGGCGCGCGCTTGCCGACCTCGACATGGATGGTGCCGGAGACCAGGTCCACGTTCGCTTCGGCCGTGGCGGAATCATCGTCGCCGATCGTGACGGTGCTGTTGGCGCTGACCTCCACCAGGTCGCGGCCGTTGACCAGGACCATGTGCTGTCCGGCCGTGGTCGATATCCGCTGCCCGTTTGTCAGCACGGTCCCCGCCTGCGGCACCTGCATGGCCGAAGCCGGGATGACTGCGCCATCCTCGTCCGAGGAGATCGACTTCACGATCCAGGTCAGGAGGCCGTTTTCCGCATGGGCCGTGCCGTTCGGCGTTCCGGCGACCGTCACGGCCGCGGCCAGCAGGACCGGGCCAAGCCAGCGCGGAAAACATCCATGGGCAGCAACGCTGGAGGTGGGAGTCTGTGGGGTCAGCATAGGCGATCTCTCTGTTAAATCTCGGAAAAATCCCAAACGGGCAGGCCATTGCGCAGCCTGTCGCGTGCCACCCCACGGTGCGGCCAATTCCTTAATCGAACCTAACTTTTCGTAGTTAACAGCGGCGTGCTTCGGCCCATGCGACACAGGCCGATGTATGGAATTGCTCTATCGAGAAATTCGCTTCAAAAACGGTGCAGAAGATCAATCGAATTTTAGGAAAGTGCTGTTTGCATCTGCTGTCGGCGCAGTGCGCGCCCCGGCCGGACGCCGGTCGACTTTCCATCCCGCCAGACGGATTGCCCGTTGACCCACACCGAGACGATGCCGGCGGACGCCTGCTTCGGGTGCTCGAAGGTGGCGCGATCCTTCACGGCCGCCGGGTCGAACAGCACGAGGTCGGCGGCATAGCCCTGCTTCAGCCGACCGCGCCCTGCCAGGCCAAAGCGCTCGGCGGGAAGCGAGGTCATGCGCCGGATCGCCTCTTCCATGGGGAACAGGCCGAGCTCGCGCGCGTAGTGGCCCAGCACGCGCGGAAAGCTGCCCCATAGGCGCGGATGCGGATGGGCGTCGTGCGGCAGGCCATCCGATCCGATCATGGTGTGGGGATAGCTGAGGATGCGCTGGACATCCGCCTCGTCCATCGCGAAATAGACCGCACCGGCGGGCTGCAATTTCCTCGCCGCCGCCCCCGGCGTACAGCCCCATTCGGCGGCAATGTCCTCCAGCATGCGGCTGGCCATCTCGGGATGCGGCGTCGACCAGGTCACCATGATCTTGACGCCCTCGGCCGCTTCCTGCGCCCTCAGCACCGTCGACGACGCGGAATAGGGATAGGCATCGAGCGCCAGCGGCTGGTGCATCCGCTGCGCATCGAACTTCGCCAGCGTCTCGGCCGACCGCCCGAAATTCGCCCGGCCATGCACCTTGAAGTGCGAGATCACGACCGGCACGCCGGCCGACTGCCCGATGGCGAATGCCTCGTCCATGGCCTCGGCGACGTGCTCCTCCTCGTTGCGCATGTGGGTGGTGTGGATCGCGCCGGCCGGCTTCAGCAGCGCCGCCAGGGCCCGGATTTCCGTGGTGGGAGCCTCGATCGCCGGATCGTATGCAAGCCCGGTGGAAAGGCCGATGGCGCCTGCATCGAGCGCCTCCTGCAGCTTCGCGCGCATGGTGGCGATCTCGCCGGCCGTGGCGGGGCGGTCCAGACGGTCCATGGCCCCGACGCGCAAGGTCGAATGGCCAACCAGGCAGGCCGCGTTCACTGCCGGCGGGTCCCGATCCAGCGCCGCCATATAGTCGGCGAAGGCGGGGTATCTGAAATCCGCCTGCGCACCGATCAAATCCAGGGGCGGCGGCGGATTCCCGCCCAAGCTCAGCGGCGCCAACGATACGCCGCAATTGCCGGCCACCACGCTCGTCACGCCCTGGCTCGTCTTGTTTGCCATGTCGCCGATCAGCAGCGCACGGTCGTCATGGGTGTGGACGTCGATGAAGCCGGGTGCGACCGCAAGGCCCTGCGCATTGATGGTCTCGTGTGCCCTCCAGTTGCGGAGATCGCCGATCACCGTGATCCTGCCTTCCGTCACGGCCACGTCACCTGGCACCGGCGGCGTTCCGGCGCCGTCGAACAGCAGGGCGCGCTGGATCAGCAGATCGCAGGTACGGGAATCGGTCACGGCGCTCTCACGGGTTCGGCGCCAGGATTGCGAAGATCTTCTTCACAGGGCGCTTGCTGCGCCAGCCGACCGGCGCACCCTTGGGCACGAAGATGGTCTCGCCGGGCTGGAATGTCTGGCCGCTGGTGCCGCCGTCATGCAGCTCCGCCTGGCCCTCCAGGAAGTGCATCAGCTCATATCGGCCGAATGGCGCCGCCTTGCGATCGTAGGGCGTTGCGGACCACAGGCCGATTGTGAACTGGCCGCTGGCATCGGTATAGGCGACGCGCTCCGCGCAGTGCGGCTCGGGTCCGTCGAGCAGCATCGGGTCCGGACCGCCGCATGGCGACAGCGCGGCGGCAAGGTCGAGCTTGATCACATGCTCCGCCGCCGGCTTGCCGGGCGGCACGATGTCTGGGTTTTCGTAGATCACGAAAATCTTCCGTACATGACCTTCCTGCGTCCAGGCGCATTCGAGGCCACGGGGGATGACGAAGCCTTCTCCGGCCTCGACGCGCGTGACATGCCCGCCGGCCTCCGTGATCGTGACCGATCCCTCGATCAGCATCATGAACTCGTCGACCGAGTAGGGTCCCATCTTCGCTGCGAAAGCGGTGCAGTCCCACACGCCTGCCGAGAGGCCGATATCGGGCGCATTGAAGCAATAGCGACCGCGCTGCCTCGGCTTTCCGGACACCAGGTCCGCGGCCGGAATATCGCCCCAGTCATCGAGGCCATCGCCGCCCGGATGGGCGAATATCCGCATCAATTGCCTCGAGATCATGGACCGTGCCTTGCCGCACAAGCGCGGGTACCGTAGCAAGCCGGCAGGCGCCCGACAATCGCACGCTTGAGCGCGCCGGCTCAGCCGGCCTCCGGCCCAGCCCTTCCTACGTGCCCAGGCGGTAGATCGCCACCAGGAACTGGTCGATCGTGATGCCGTCCCCCGCCAGCGGCAGGATCAATCGCTCCAGCTTCGAGGAGATGGCCGTATCGGAGCAGCCATAGAACTCGCTGTGGACCGGCCCTCGCGTTTCCGCGGCGCGCCGGTACGGCTCCAATATCTCGTCGCGTTGCTCGCTGGGAATCACATCGTCGAGAAATCGGCCGGTGTTGTCGCGACCCTCATAGTAGACGATGCGGGTCCCAACCAGGCGCACCCGATACCGGATTGTTTCCGTTTCGCGCACCGGCTCCACGATCTGGATATGGCCCATCCACGCCGTCAGGCTCTCCGGCGGGAAGTCGGTGCGGCCCGGCAGGCGGTCGCCGCGGCAACACGCGCGCCAGCGCTCCTGGATGGCTTCGAACTCTTGCCGGAGCGGCTGGGACACGCGCATTCCCCGATTGAGGTTCCCCGACCGACCGGCGAGCAGTACGGCCCGACTCGGCAGCTTGTCGGCGCCGGCGCAAAGCTAGCGTCGTTCTCGCGGCATCGCACGGCAAAAAGAAAACCGGCGCGGTCTCCCGGGACAGTTTGGGGAGAAGACCGCGCCGGGCTCCGGCGGCCGGACTCAGCCTGGGTAGCTGAGGGGATGAAGGCCGCCTGGTGATCTCGAGCTTGTCGGGGGGCGCACTCGAGATCGCTAGGGAACGCCTGTTACGACTGGTCGATCTGCACCGCGACAAAGTGGTCGTTGCCGTCGCGTGCGATCAGCATCACGGCGACCGAGCGCTTGTCGGCGCGCGCCTCCTTCAGCGCCTTGGCGACGTCGTTCGGGTTCGTGACCTTGTGGTCGTTGACCCGCTCGATCACATCGCCCGGACGCACGCCCTGGTCGGCCAGCGCGCTGTCCTGGTCCAGATCGGCGATCACCACGCCCTCGGCATTGTCGGCGAGCCCATATTGCTGCCGGGTCTTGTCGGTCACCGGAGCCAGGGTGGCGCCGAGCTGCTCGACCGTGTCGGACGCCGCGGGGTTGTTGTGCGAACCGTCACCGGTGTCGGCACTCGCGACATCTTCCTTCATCTCGGCGATCTTGACCGTGACCGTCTGCTCGGAGTCGTTGCGCCAGATCTTCACCGGAACGCTGCTGCCGCTCTCGGTCTGCGCCACCGCGCGGGACAGGTCCTTGGGCGAGTCGATCGGCTTGCCGTCGAAGTCCAGCACGACGTCGCCGGTCTTGATTCCGGCGTGCGCGGCCGGGCTGTCATCCTGCACCGAAGCCACGAGCGCGCCCTTGTCCGAGTTGAGGCCCATGCCCTTGGTCAGCTCCGGGGTCAGTCCCTGGATCGCCACGCCAAGCCAGCCGCGGTCGATGTGACCCTGCTTCTTGAGCTCGGCGATGATCGGCTTGGCCAGGTTCGATGGAATCGCGAAGCCTATGCCGACCGAGCCGCCGCTCGGCGAATAGATCGCCGTGTTGATGCCGATCACGCTGCCGTCGGTGGAGAAAGTCGGGCCGCCCGAATTCCCCTTGTTGATCGCGGCATCGATCTGCAGGAAGTCGTCATACGGGCCTTCGTGGATGTCGCGGCCGCGGGCCGAGATGATGCCTGCAGTGACCGAGCCGCCCAGCCCGAACGGATCGCCGACCGCCATCACCCAGTCGCCGATCCGCATTTTGTCGGAGTCTCCGAAGGAGACGTAGGGCAGCGGCTTCTTGCTATCCACCTTCAGCAGCGCAAGGTCGGTCTTGGGGTCGGTGCCGATCAGCTTAGCCGGATAGTCGCTGCCGTCGGTCAAGGTCACCTCGATGTCCTTGGCGTCATCGATCACATGGTTGTTGGTGACGATGTAACCGTCCGCATCGATGATGAAGCCGGAGCCGAGAGACATGACCTTGCGGGGATGTCCGCTGTGCCCCTGCTGCTCCTGGAACTGCTTGAAGAACTGCTCGAACGGGGAGCCCGGCGGGAAATTGAAGGGCATCTCGTCCCCAGGCCCACTAGATCCGTGGTCATCCTGCTGATCCATCACGTGGGTCGACGAGACATTGACGACGGCCGGCGAGACCTTGGCGGCCAGATCGGCGAAGCTCTCTGGCGGAGCTGCCGCATATCCAGGTACGGTGAACGCGAAGCCCAGAAGGGTTGCTGCGGCAATCCCGCCGATCGCTCGGACGCGCCGGGTTGCCTGAACGGTTGCAAGGGAATTCATGAACGACCTCCGATGATTTTGGTGCTGCTGTGGCAGCTGGTTCCCGTGAGTGGGAACGATCTTGGAGACAAGGTGGGCGTCGTGGGTAACAGCGCCGTGTCGCCTCAGGCCGGTTTTGGTAACGGATTGCGACAACGAGGGGCGCTGTTACAATCCGTTACGATGTGGCAATGGCCGCTGTTACCGTGGTCGGCTGAGGTGGCGCAATCGTCATGCCAAACAAGGACATTCATCCATCGTTCCCCGTGCGCGGGCTGAGCCTTCCGGCGACCGCCAGGGGTCTTTGTGCGCGGGCCGGCGGGCACCATTCCTGTCGGGGCCGGGCGTAGCCCAATGGATCGGTCCCCTCATATCCTGGTGGTGGACGACGACAAGGAGATCCGCTCGTTGTTGTCCAAATTCCTCGCCAGGAACGGGCTGCGCGTCAGCGTGGCGGCGGACGGCCGTGAGATGCGCCGGGTGCTGGAGGAGGCCAAGATCGACCTCATCGTGCTCGACATCATGCTGCCGGGCGATTCCGGCCTCACCCTGTGCGGGCAGCTCCGCGCTACCACCACGGTCCCGATTCTCATGCTGACCGCGGTGGCGGAGGAGACCGACCGCATCATCGGGCTGGAGATGGGAGCCGACGACTACCTGCCCAAGCCGTTCAATCCGCGCGAGCTGCTGGCCCGCATCCGCGCCATCCTGCGACGGGCGGAAGACAGGCCCGCCGCGGCGCTGTCGAGCGATGCGGACTCCGAACTCACGCTCGCGTTCGACGGCTGGACGATCCAGCCGGGTCGCCGCCAGGTAGTGGACCCGGCAGGACGGCCGGTCGATCTGACCGGCGGGGAGTTCGACCTCATGCTGGCGCTGGCGGAGCGGCCGCAGCGGGTGCTGAGCCGCGATCGCCTGCTGGATCTGACCAAGGGCCGCGCGGCCTCGCTGTTCGACCGCTCGATCGACGTGCAGATCGGCCGCTTGCGCCGCAAGCTCGAAAGCGCCGCGGCGGGCGGCGGCGCGCTGATCGCGACCGTGCGCGGCGGCGGCTACATGTTCACCGCCGACGTCGCCAAGTCGGACGGCGCCAGGCTGGGGCGGGCCAGGCCGGCCTCGAGTGGCTGACGCGCATGCTGCGTCGCCTGGTTCCGCACTCCATGCTGAGCTGGTTCGCGCTGGTGCTGTTCGCCGGCATCGCACTCTCGCTGATCTCGGTATCGGCGTTCCACGCGCTCAATCGCGACGAGGCGGTGGCGGCGCTGGAGGATCTGCGCGCTGCAGAGCGGATCGCCGCGGCGGCGCGCTTCCTCGATCATTCCGCGCCGGTGCTGCGGCCGGTGATCGCCGAATCGATCAGCGGCTCGTCGCTGTTCATCGCCGCGACGCCGAGCAGCATGATCGACGATCCGGAGCCGCCGGATGCACGCACGAGCAGGCTGCGCGACGTGATCGCGGCCCGCCTGCTCGACATGCGCTGGCGCGATCTCAGGGTCGACTACGGCATCGGCCCCGACAACGATTCCGAGGACCTTTCATCCTGGCTGCCCGCCTTGTGGAGCGACGAAGGCAAGAAGACGGACGAGATCCTGTCCTTGCAGGACCAGGGCCAGACCTTCAGCGTCGCCCTGCAGCTGATGGACGGATCCTGGCTGAACTTCACCTTCGCCTCGGTCAGGACCTTGCCTTTCTCCTCCTGGTCGCACCTGCTGGCGCTCGCCGCCGGGATCGGGGCCGTGATGGTGCTGGGCGTTGCCGCCATGCGCCTCATCACCCGTCCGATCGTAAGCCTCGCGACTGCGGCGGAGGAACTGGGCCGCGGCGTCCGGCCGGGCGACGTGCCGGAAGCGGGCCTCAACGAGGTCCGGCGCGCGGCGCGGGCATTCAACCGCATGCAGCGCCGCATTCGCCGCATGATCGAGGATCGGACCCAGATGATCGCTGCCATCTCCCACGATCTCCGGACTCCGATCACGCGCCTCAGGCTGCGCGCCGAATTCATCGAGGACCAGGAGCAGCAGCAGAAGATGCTGACCGACCTCGACCAGATGGAGGCGATCATCCGCTCCACCCTGGCCTTCGCGCGCGCGGACAGCGATACGGAACCGACCGCGCCGGTCGACCTGCCGGCGCTGCTGAAGGCGGTGGCGGACACCCATCCCCCCGCGCGCCTGGGTTCGAAAGCGGCCGGGCAATGTCTGCTGAGCGCAAGGCCGGTGGCGCTGCGCCGCTGCTTCGACAATCTGGTCGAGAACGCGATCCGCTACGGCGGCACCGCGGAGATCGCGATCCGCGAGCTGCCTGCCGCGGTCGAGGTCACGATCGACGACACCGGCCCGGGCATCCCCGAGAACCGCCTCAAGGACGTCTTCCGGCCGTTCGTTCGGCTGGAGGACTCCCGCAATCGCGATTCCGGCGGCGCCGGCCTCGGCCTCGCCATCGCGCGCAGCGTCGTGCTGGCTCATGGCGGCGCCATCAGTCTGGTCAACCGCAATGAAGGCGGCCTCAGGGCCACGGTGCGGCTGCCGAAGAGCGACTGACGCCACGCTGGCTTCAGGGGCGCCCGCCTCGTGTGATGCGCCGCGCCAGCTCGACCACGGCCAGCAACGCGCAGCCCAGCGCAAAAGGGAGCAGGTGATAGATCGCGCGGAAGGCCAGCAGCGCAGCGATGACCTCCGCGATCTCGTCGTGCGGCGCCCGGATGAGGACCAGGATGGTGGCCTCGAACACGCCGAGTCCAGCGGGGACTTGGCTCCACAGCCCCAGCGTCAAGGCGATCAGATAGCAGGCAAGAATCTGCACGTAACCGACGCCGAGCGTCCCCGGCAGCAGCAGATACAACGTCGCCGCCACGAACAGGATGTCGACGATCGAGCACAGGATCTGCAGCGCGAGCGTTCGTGCCGGCGCGACGGCAAGATTGTAGCGCACCGCCAGATGATGCCGGCGCAGCCAGGTCGCCAGCGCGAACGCCCCGAGCGCGCCGAGAATCAGCACACAGGCCGCAAACCGCAGCCAGCCGATAGAAAGGTGCGTCGCCTGGCTCGCGAGGTGCGGCCGCACCAGCGTGGCAAGGCCCGTGAGGAGCGAATCCGCCAGGCCGAAGCTGACGCTGAACGAAGCCTGGACGCTGAGGATAGAGGTCAAGGCGAGGCCGCAGGCCAGGAAATAGCGCGCCCTGAGGGCTCCGCCCACCAGGATCGCGAAACCGGTCACGTGCGCGATCGATTGCGCGATGAAGGAACCCGCCGCGGCCCGCGGCAGGCTGAGCGCCCGCGAGGCGCGCTTCAGCGCGAGATAGTCCTGCAGGATGAAGGCCGTGAAACTGCCGATCGTGGTGCAGATCCCGGCCAGGATCGTCGAGGGCGGCACCTTTCCCAGCGCCTGTCTGATATCCTCCAGCGACACCGCCTGCGCCGCGTGGTACAGGCTCCACGCCGCCAGGATGCAGAGCACGCCCGCAGCCGTCGTCGGGATGACGCGCCGGGCGGTCTCGACGAGGCGTTCGGGTGCGAGCGATGACATGGGCCGCCATTTAGCGGGAGCCGCAAGCGCGCGGCAAGGCTTGCGTGGCGCGGCGCGACATTTCCGCGCGCGCAGCGGCCGTGGGAGCGTCCCGCCCGCCCCCCCCGAAACGGAGCGGAGGGAATGGTCGGCGCACGGTCAGGGACGATGGCTTGGCGACGTCGGATATTGCCCCTCCCGCGTCGCGGGAGGGGCAATGGGGCGAGTGTCCTATCGCCTGGAGCACGATCCGATCAAGTCGAATCGGATTGTGCTCTACGTAGGCTTAGGCACGGTGCGGCGCATCAGCTCTTCACCTTCGGCTTGGCGCCGATCATGGTGAGGGCGGATTCGATTTTCTTGATGCCCATGCTCTGCTTGTGCGAGGCGCACAGGCTCTTGCCTTCGCTGCGCAGCGACAGGGCCTCCTTGTAGTCCTTGTCGCTCTTGTGCCGCATTTCCACTTTGTCGAACTGCGAGCCGAGCGACGTGCATTCGTCGGACAGGTTCGCGACCGGCTTGGTGGCGGGCTTGGACGTCGCGGTGCTGGTCGTCGGAGTGGTGGATGTGCCGGCGGTTGTGTTGGCTGCGAACGCCAACGGCGCGCCAAGCAGCAATGCGGCGGCGGCGGCAACGATCAGCTTTGTCATGATGATCCTCCTTCGGGGCGGGACATTCGAAAGTGCCTTCTTCCAACGCCTCCTGGCGGCAAGGTCGAAGGGGTCGGCGTGGATGTCCATCGCGTCGGCCGGCGGATCATCTGGCGGGCGGGTAACATCGATGTGTCTGCGGGTGCGCCATTTTGTAACGCCGTGTGACGATGCAATCGCCGTCGGCCGCGGCAAAGCGTTGCGCCCCACTCCGTGACCGGAATGGGGCGCAACGGTCCGATATCCAGGTCGGCCTGGTGAATCACCATTTGTCAGGGCCGCACCGGGAACAGCTCCGGCGCCTTCGGCTGTCCGATCCTCTGCGCGCCGTCATCCTTGTGCCGGTCCTGCCTGCAGAACGACAAGGCCTTTTCCTCCGCCGCTTGCGTGGCAGCCGCGGCATAGGGCTTCTGGGCCTGGGACGGCATCTGCGTCTCCAGATAGGAGCAGTGCTGGGTGGTCAGATCGGCAGGATTCGGAAGCCCATTGTTGGCGCCGAAAGCGAGGGGCGCGCCAAGGACGAGCGCGACTGCCACTGCCGCTGGAATCTTGTACATTTTTTGATCTCCATGTGTAGGACATCAAGGAGTGAATCTGCCGCGTCGCGGCGGATCGGCGTGGATGTCGAAGCGCGTCGACCATGCCGGACTATGGCAATCCATTGTAACCTGGCGATGTCGGAGGCCGTTGGCTTTGCAACGGATCGTGTCACTTGGGCTGGGGCCGGGCGCGCCATCTGCGGCCGATCGAGATTGCGATGGCCAGCAGCGCCAGGAGCATCGCGACCGCCATCATGCCCCAGGCTTCGTTGATGGAGGAGACGAGTCCAGCGCGCTCCACCAATGGGCGCGCCAATTCTTGCGCGTCCGCGTCGACCGGCCCGAGCGGCTTGCCGTTGAAACGGTCGGGCGGCAGCCCGACGAAGATCGCGGTGGCGCGATCGCCGGCGAGCAGCTTCTGCACGATGCGCTCGACATGGATCGGCGCCCGCACCCAGATCACGGTGTCGATGAGGGCGATGCCGATCGCGCCGCCGAGATTCCGCATCAGGTTGAAAAGGCCGCTGGCATTCGGCACGCGCTCGGGCGCGAGGTGCCCGAGCGCGATGCGCGTCGGCGGCAGCAGGCAGAACATGATCGCGACGCCGCGAATGACCTGGGGCCAGAGCATCTGATCGAAATCGGTTTCCCAGGTCTGGAAACAGCTCAGGGCGAGGCCGACGCCGAACAAGGCGAAACCGAAGGCCGACAGCAGCCGCGGATCGCACCGCCGTTCCACCTGTACCGCGATCGGCGCGGTCAGGAGTTGCGCAACGCCCGTCACCAGCATGACCTGGCCGATCTCGAACGCGCTGTGCAAGCGGACGAGGCCGAGGAACACGGGCATCAGATAGACCGAGCCGTACAGCCCGAAGCCCAACACGAAGCTGAGCCAGCAGCCGAGCGCGAACCGGCGGTCGCCGAGAATCGCCAGGTCGACGAGCGGCCGTGCCGCGCGCAGCGACCGGCGGAGGAAGAGGGCGCCGGACGCGATGCAGATGGCGGCCGCCCCGAGGGCCAGGCCCGATGTCCAACCGCGCTGTGGCGCCTCCTTGAGCAGGATCTCGATGGCGGCAAGAGCGAGCGCCATCAGGAGCAGCGACGGCAGATCGAGCGTCCGCGCAAACCCGAAGTCGGCGCGCTCGCGCGGCAGCAGCAGAGCCGCGATCAGGGCCGCCGCGATGCCCGGCGCCACGTTGATCAGGAACAGCCAGTGCCACGACCAGGTGTCGGTGATCCACCCGCCGACGATCGGCCCCACCGTGGGCGCCAGAACGGCCAGCGCGCCGCCGATCGTGGTCGCGGCGTCCTGCCGGTGCGGTGGGAACAGCAGGAACACCGCGGAGAAAACGGTCGGTATCAGCACGCCGCCGGTGAGGCCCTGCAACACGCGCCACAGGATCAGCACCGCCAGCGTGCCGCTGGCCGCGCAGCCGAGCGATGCGATGGCGAATCCGGCGAGCGCGACCGCGAACAGCCCGCGCATGCCGAGGACGCGCGTCAGGAACCCGGTGAGCGGAATGGCGATGATCTCCGCGATCAAATAGGCGGTCTGGATCCAGCTCATCTGATCCGCGTCGACATCGAGCGCCGCGCGAATGTCCGGCAGCGAGGTCGCAACCACCTGGATGTCGAGGATCGCCATGAACATGCCGAGGCACATGACGGCGAAGCCGAGCCAGATCCTGATCGGCACGCGGACTTGCGGAATGTGCGGGCCGGTGATGGCGCTGTCCGCCTCGGAGGCGTTCATGATCCGTGACGTTCCTTGCAGTGGCGGCGCCTGCGGCATCGCAGTGTAGTTCGCCAGGGGCGGCTGTGAACCCCTTCACTGCGCTCGGGTTCGTCATGGTTCCGTCAGGCTCGGACTGGCACTGATGCCGCGCCGGGATGACCTTGAGCGGCGATATTGCCGCGCGTGTCCTGTTGTCTTCCAGGTCCTGCAGCGATTGCTCAACATACCGTGATCCGCCGCCCTTTCCCTTGGAGCGCGATGGCGGAGGGGCGTAAGGATCGCGTGTGGAGACCCACGGTCATGACCGGCTGCAACCGCCCGAGGTGGATACGATGAGAAGCGCCGCGCTCCGGCTGGCCGAGAACGATCCGCCGACCATCCTGTCGATTGCGACCGCGGTCCCGCGATACCGTCTGACCCAGGCGGACGTGGCGATCGCCGCGGCCGAGGTCTTCGATCACGATCGTTCCGATATCGAGCGGCTGATGCCGGTGTTCGACAATGCCGGCGTGTCGCAGCGTTTTTCCTCGGTGCCGATGGACTGGTATTTCGAGCGGCACGGCTGGCGCGAGCGCAATCAGCTCTACCTCGAGAGCGCCATCGAGCTGATAGTCGCCGCGGCCGGCGAGGCGTTGGCGAACGCCGACCGCAAGCCATCGGATATCGCAGGCGTGGTGGTCGCTTCCACGACGGGCATCGCAACGCCCAGCCTCGATGCGCTGCTGCTCAACCGCATGAACCTGCCTTCGACGATCGTCCGGCTGCCGATCTTCGGGCTTGGCTGCGCCGGCGGCGTGATCGGCCTCAGCCACGCAGCCTCGCTGGCCCGCACCTTGCCGGAGGGCGACGTGCTGTTTCTCGCGGTCGAGGTGTGCTCCACCACCTTTCGCCGCGCCGACATGTCGAAGAGCAACATCATCGGCGCGGCGCTGTTCGGCGACGGCGCGGCCGGCATGGTGATCGGCCGCCCCGGCTCCACCGGCCTGCGCCTCGGGCCCTCCGGCATGCAGACCTGGCCGGATTCGCTACGCGTGATGGGCTGGGACGTGGAGGATGACGGGCTCGGCGTGCTGTTCTCGCGCGACATACCCGCCCTGGTGCGCGAGGAGATGCAGCCCGCGGCCGATGCCTTCCTGGCGCGCTGCGGCCTTACCTGCCGGGATATTGCCGGCTATGTCTGCCATCCGGGCGGCGTCAAGGTGCTGGATGCGCTGGAACAGGCGTTCGACCTGCCGCGCGGCACGATGATCGAAGCGCGCGAGGTGCTGCGCGAGTTCGGCAACATGTCCGCCGTCACCGTCCT